>DATBSF010000245.1:0-2703 GCA_036559905.1 Thermoanaerobaculia bacterium
TCCGTTTGCGCTGGTCGAAGAATTCTTCAAGTCGTTCGCAAACAAATGCCCGTGCAACATCCACGTCGATCTGATCCGTGGGCGCAATGGCCATCACGCGGCCGAGGCGATTTTCAAGGCATTCGCGGTGGCGTTGCGTGAGGCGAAACAGATCGTCGGCGGCGGCGTGCCGAGCACCAAGGGCGTGATTTGATCGTCACTCTGATTGATTCGCCGGTGGCCAATGTCGCCAACATCGCGCGCGCGCTGCGTGCGGTGGGCGCCGATCTTCGCGTGACGCGCGATGCTGATGTGATCAGCACCGCCGAAAAAATCGTGCTGCCCGGCGTCGGCAGTTTCGCGGCCGCGATGCAGTGGCTGCGCAAATTTCGCATCGATGAGGCGATTCGCACGGCCACCTCGAACGGCGCCTCGCTCCTCGGCGTCTGCGTCGGGCATCAACTGCTGTTCGACGTTTCGCACGAGATGGGAACGACTGCCGGACTCGGGCTGCTGCGCGGGGAAGTCCGGCAGTTCGATGGACCGCTTCCGGTGCCGCAGATCGGGTGGAATCGCGTGGAGTTCACACGCGGTCCGCTTTTCGAAGGTAGCGCTGCTTTCTATTTTGTGAATTCTTACGCTGCCGCAAATGTCGACAGCGAGATCGCGCGCGCCGAATACGGCGGTCCGTTCACGGCTGCAGCGCAGAGTGGGCGGATTTTCGGAGTGCAGTTTCATCCTGAGAAATCGTCGACGGCCGGACTTCGCCTCCTGAGGAACTTCGTGCAATGGACGTGATTCCGTCGATCGACGTGCTTCAGGGAAACGCGGTGCGGCTCACCGGCGGGCAATTCAACATGCTCACGAAATACGGCTCGCCGGAAGAAGTGCTCGATGCGCTCGAACTCGTGCGCGGATCGCGATTGCATGTCGTCGATCTCGAAGCGTCGCGCAACGGGCGGCCGGTCGAGACCGAGATCGTGCGACGGTTGGCGAAACGCGATCTGCGGTTGCAGGTCGGCGGCGGCATCCGATCGATCGATGATGCGCGAGAGTGGCTCGATTGCGGCGCGGAGCGGATCGTCGTCGGAACCGCGGCGGCCGAATCGCCCGAGCTCTTCCGGCAGCTCATCGACACTTTCGGAACGCGTCGCGTGATTCCGGCCGTCGATGTCCGCGATGGAATCGTGCGCGTGGAAGGATGGCAGCGCAGCGCGTCCGAGTCGCTCACCGGCGTGCTGCGGCGCCTGGAGAGTCTTGGCGTGGCCGAGATCCTCGTCACCGATATCAGCCGCGACGGCGCGATGCGCGGTCCATCGTTCGCGCTTTACCGGCAGCTTCGCGTGATGACATCGCTGCGCATCATCGCGTCCGGCGGCGTCGCATCGGTCCACGACGTCGTTTCGCTCAGCCGCCTCGACAACGTCAGCGGTTGCGTCATCGGGAAAGCCCTGCTCGACCGGCGCTTTTCGCTGGCCGAGGCGAATGCGCGCGTCGCGACGCCGAACGCGATTCCGGAACGGATCATCCCGTGTCTCGACGTTCGCGATGGCCGCGTGGTCAAGGGCATCAACTTCGGGAACCTGCGCGATTCCGGCGATCCCGTTGAGTGCGCGGTGCGCTACGAAAAGGAAGGCGCCGACGAGCTGGTAATCCTCGATGTCTCGGCGACCGATGACGGCCGCCGGACGGCGCTCGAAACCGTGCGACGCGTGGCGGATTCGATCTTCATTCCGCTGACGGTCGGCGGCGGCGTCCGCAGCGTCGACGACTTTCGCGGATTGCTGCGCGCCGGAGCCGATCGCGTCGCCATCAACACCGCGGCCATCGCGAATCCGCAGCTCATCGCCGATTGCGCGCGCGAATTCGGCGTGCAGGCGGTCGTGCTGTCGTGCGACGTCAAAGGACGAGAAGCAATCGTCCGCAGCGGGAAACAGTCGACAGGACTCGATGCCGTCGAATGGTGCATGCGAGCAGAAAAGCTGGGAGCCGGCGAGATCCTTCTGACGTCCGTCGATCGCGACGGCACGAACGCGGGATTCGATCTCGAGCTGCTGCGCGCGGTTTCGAGCAACGTGAAGATCGGCGTGATCGCGTCGGGCGGCGCGGGCCGTCTCGAAGATTTTCGCGATGCCATCGAGAGCGGCGGAGCGCGCGCAGTGCTGGCGGCATCGCTTTTTCACGAGCAGCGGCTCTCGATCGGCGCATTGAAACAATTTCTCGCTCGAGAAGGGATTCCGGTCCGATGCAATTGACTCCTGCAATCATCCGCGACGCGAACACCGGCGAGATCCTTACCCTCGCCTACATGAACGACGAAGCGCTGCAGAAAACGATCGACAGCGGCGAGACGTGGTTGTGGAGCCGCAGCCGCAACGAGCTGTGGCACAAAGGCGCGACTTCGGGGAACACGCAGCGCGTCGTGCACATCGCGCGCGATTGCGACGACGACGCGCTCGTCATCAGCGTCGTCCCGAACGGCCCCGCGTGTCATACCGGCGCGCGATCGTGCTTCGACGGAGTACCGCCGCGCATGCTCGACCGGTTGATGGAAGTCCTTCGCGATCGCCGCGAAAAGCGCCCGGCTGGATCGTATTCGGCGTCGCTTTTCGAAAAAGGTCGCGACGCCATCGTGAAGAAGATCGGCGAAGAAGCGGTGGAGGTGATCATCGCCGCCAAAGGTGAAGGACGCGAGCGAATGATCTCTGAGATTGCCGACCTCGT
>DATBSF010000246.1:0-7470 GCA_036559905.1 Thermoanaerobaculia bacterium
GCCTCCTCGACGTCGCCACCGCTCTGCAGCAACAGATGGTTGAACAGACGCCGCAGACCCATCTCGGAGAGGAGTTGTCGGATGAGATCGGGGTCGAGGTAGGAGTACCGGTGGCGCATGGGTTAACGGTTGACTTTTTTCAGCTTCTCAATCCATTTCGTGATGCTCGGACTGTTGGGCATGAGCTCTTTCGCCTCTTCCAGCGACGCCAGCGCCTCGGCCTCGCGGCCCATCACCATGAGGACCTGCACGCGAAGCTCGATGAGACTCTGATAGAGCGTGAAGTCGGTGACCTTCTGCGTCGACATCAGCGAGAGCGCGCGGTCGATGAATTTGAGCGCGGTCTCGGGCTTCGAGTCGTTGAGCGCATCGGCCGCGAAGCGATGCGCCATCCGCGGCGAGTCGCCCAGGAATGACTTGGCGTCGACGAATTGAAGGAGCGCTTCGCGCAAGAGCGTTTCCTGATCGGGAAACCATCCATCGCGAATCATCCGTTCGATCTGCTTGGAGAGCTCCGGCGGAATCTCGGTCGTCACTTTCACTTGACCGTTCTCAATACGTTGAACTTCATCAGCTCCGCGAACGTGATCGTCGAGTCGAGGTCTTCGCGCGCCAGGCGGAGCGCCTGATGCATGCCCTCGAGGATCATCTCCATCCAGAACGCCAGCTCGAAGTCGCTCTTCGCCTGGATGTATTTTTTGGCCGTGTCGGCGAGCCGCGGGATGCGATTGAGCTCGCGGAAATATTCGGCGAACGGCTGCTCGTCGGACAGCGTGATCTTGTTACCGTCGACGAACCACGCCAGGATGCTGTCGTAATTCGGTTCACTCTTCGCGTTCGCGCGCGGCTCTTCGCGCTGCGGCGGCGGCTGCTGCTTCTTGACGCGGCGGCCGGCGAAGGCGTCGTCGAGATCGTCGTGATCCATTTCCATCCCGCGGCGAGCGCCGACGCCGGCGCGCTCGATCGGCGGGAACTTCGATTCGAACAACTTCCCGACCGCGGTGCCGATCAGCTTCCGCGCGACGACTTCGGAGCCCTGCTGCTCGCCCTCATAAACCATTTCGACCTTGCCGGTGATCGCCGGCAGCACCATGGCGAGATCGGAAAGGCGCGGAAAAATGTGGGCGTCGCCGGTGAGCGCGGCGCGGCGCTCGAGGTTCGATTGCAGGAGCTCCATTGCCGAGATCGTGAGCCGCGCCGAAACGCCCGATGACTGATCGACGAGCTCCGATTCGCGCGCGACGAACGCGATTTGTTCGACCAGCTCGCGCACGTACTGCGGGATCTCGATCGCCGTCTTGCCGTTGCGATCGAGCCACGCCTCCTGCTGCGTGATGTGCATCGCGGTCTGCACGTTCTGCGGATAGTGCGTCAGGATCTGCGAATCGATGCGGTCCTTCAGCGGCGTGATGATGTTTCCGCGGCTCGTGTAATCCTCCGGGTTCGCGCTGAAGACCAGCACGACGTCCATCGGAATGCGCACCGGGAAGCCGCGAATCTGCAGATCGCGCTCCTCGAGGATGTTGAGCAGCGCGACCTGAATACGCGGCGCGAGATCCGGAAGCTCGTTGATCGCGAAGATGCCGCGGTTCGTTCGCGGAATGATTCCGTAGTGGATGACTTCTTCGTCGGCGTACGTCAGCCGCTGATTGGCGGCCTTGATCGGGTCGATGTCGCCGATCAGATCCGCGACCGTGACGTCGGGCGTCGCGAGTTTTTCCCGATAGCGCTCGTCGCGATGCATCCACGCGATCGGGAGATCGTCGCCCTTTTCGGCGGCCAGCCGCCGGCATCGTTTGCATGCCGGCTGAAACGGCGAGTCGTTGATCTCGCAGCCTTCGATGACCGCAATGCGCTCGTCGAGCAGCGCCGTCATGGAGCGGAGGATCCGCGTCTTCGCCTGTCCGCGGAGGCCGAGGAGGATGACGTCGTGTTTGGAGAGGATGGCGTTGTGCAGCGCGGGAATGACGGTGCGTTCATACCCGTGAATGCCGGTAAAAATCTTGTCCCTGCGGGCGATCTTCGCCAGCAGGTTCTCGCGCATTTCGTCTTTGACGGATCGGGTTTTGTAACCGGAGTTACGCAGCTCGCCCAGAGTATGGATATTGGTCATGGTGTCTCGGAAGGCTCGGAATCGGACTCCTCATCGGGATCGCGGTTGAATGTGTTCATCGCGCGTTTCAGATCGCCGCGCGCGAACAGAAGCAGCGCGTCGACGGCGCGCTCGATGCTGCGGCCCACGACCTCCAGCTCGCTGTCCTCGAAATCGTCGAGGACGTAGTCGCGAAGGCGGCCGGCCTCCGCATAGTTCGCACCGCGCACGCCGCATCGTAAGCGCGGGAAGCTCTCGCTGGCAAGGGACTCCACCACCGAGCGCATGCCGTTGTGCGTCCCGGCCGACCCGCGTTCGCGAATGCGCAATTTGCCGAGGGGAAGATCGACTTCGTCATGGACGATGATGAGATCCTGGAGCGACTCGAGGTACGCGTCGGTGAGCAATTTCACAGCCTCGCCCGAGCGATTCATGTAAGTAAGAGGCCTGGCGACGATGACCGATCCGCCCGCCACCCGCCCGCTGCCGGTAAGCGCCTCTTTTTCGTGCTTGCCGATGTCGATACGAAACTTTTCCGCAAACGCGTCCACGATCATCCAGCCGACGTTATGGCGGCTGCGCGCATACTCGGATCCGGGATTGCCGAGACCGACGATCAACTTCATTCCCCAGAAGCGTACCGAGCTGGTCAAAAAAATGCATTAGTGACCTCAGTCCATGCCCGATAACGAACGCATCATCGTCATCGACGACAACGCCAACGACCTTCAAGTCATCCGCCGCGTGCTGGAGCGCAGCGGCTACGTCGTCAGCACCGCCGCATCGGGCGAAGAGGGCATCGCGCTCGCTTCGCGCATCGCGCCCGACACGTTCATCGTCGATTACCGCATGCCCGGGATGGATGGATTCGAAGTCGCCAGGCGCATCAAGGCCGATCGGCAGCTCCAGACGATTCCGGTGCTCATGCTGACCGGCGCCGACGCCGCCAAGACCATCGCGGAAGGCCTCAATGCCGGCGCCGATGATTTCGTCACGAAAGGCTCGGAGAACGCAGTGCTGCTGGCGCGACTCAGCGCGCTCTTGCGCGTCAAAAAATATCAGGACGAGCTCCGCAAACTGAATCAACAGATCACGCGCGATCTGCAGATCGCCCGTCGCGTGCAGGAGGCGCTCGTCCCGTCCGGCGCTTTTCGCTCGCCGCGCATCGAGATCCGTTCGGCATACATTCCGAGCGAGACGCTATCCGGCGATTTTTATGATTATTTCTTGCATGATAATATGATGTATCTTTTCGTCGCCGACGTGTCGGGACACGGACTGCCGGCGGCCATCCTCGTATCCCTGCTCAAGAGCTACATCCATACCGAAGCTGATCCGAACACGCGGCTGTCGGATTTGATGGGGCGGCTCAACGACTTCCTCTTCAGCGTCAGCCTCCCGACGCAGTTCGCGACCGCGCAGCTCTTCCGCCTCAATGGCAATGGCAATCTGTCGTACTCCAATGCCGCCCATCCCGGGTTCCTGCTCCATCGGCGCGAACACGGCAAGACCGCCTTCCTCGAAGACCCCAGCCCTCTCCTCGGCGCCATGCCGCGGATGGTGTACGACGATCGCGCGGTGCAGGTCTCTCCCGGCGACACGCTTTTCGTCTACACCGACGGGCTCACCGATCGGCGGACGTCAGGCGGCGAGTTTTACTCGATCGATCGCGTCGCGAGTCTGATCGAACAACATCGCGACGCGGATCTGAACACGATCTACGACGCGATCAACAGCGACGTCCGGAAATTCTCCGCGACCGACGAATTCAAGGACGACATCGCCTTCATTGTGACGCGATTCCACTGACGTTCGTATACTGCAGTACGATGCGTTTTCTCCTTCTCGCGCTCACGCTGGGCGCTGCTCCCCTCTTCGCGCAATCCCACGAATTCACGCCGGATACATTTCCGGTGTCGCCCTGCGCGCCCGCGAACAGCTGCCAGAGTTTCACCGACTCCGAGCTCGTCTCGTCGGCGTTCACCTTTTATGGTCTGCAGCTCGACATGGACTGGGTCACCGCCCATCGCGCCCCCGTGCTGAAAGAGCTCGAGGGCGCGTGCAAGCGTCACGCGACCTGCCTCGGCACGCCGGGAAGCACGTTCTGGTTCTGCGACGACGTGCTGGCGTTCGAAGCCCACAGAGTTTGTCCGAAGCTCTTTCCCAACGACGATCAGTGCAAGGCCTACATCGAGACCTGGCTCCTGGGCGTCGACCTTCGCGCGAAGGAGCTGTCGCAGACGGCGCAAAAATGTGCGGCAAAAGCTCCGCCGACGCAGCACACCAAGCCGCTGGAGGTGTGGACGAATCCGGAAGTTCTTCCCCCGCTGTTCAAGGGAAAGCTGACTTTTTACGCGCGCGATCCGGATACGCATCTTCCCGTTTACGCAAAGTTCACGTTCGAGAATCAGATCATCTATGCGACTTCAAATCCGGAAGGACTGCCGGCGACGATCTATGCATTTGATTACACGCCGAAGTTCAAGCGGGTGCCGAACGCGGAGGGTCATACCGACGTGGTGCCGCCGACGGTAACCGTTACGGCGCCGACCTATCCGACGACGACATTTCAGTTGCCCGCCCAGGTTCCGAAGATGATCGTGACGATGAAGCCGCCCGAGCTGCATCGCGGGAAAAACGTGATCACGATCGAGGCGCGCGACGCGGCGACCGGAAAGCCGGTCGAGGCGCGCGTGATGTCAGGCAGCGATCCGATCGGCGACACCAACATTCCGATCACGCTACAACTGAATCGCAAGGGACAGCATCCGGAGATCTGGGTGACATCGCTGTTCAACCTTTACAGCGACGTCGTCGTCGCGAAGGCGAAGTGATTCTCAGGGCCGACTGACCACGTAGGAGCGCGTTTCAGTCGCAACGTAAATGCGATTGCCGATCACCTTCACGTCGACCGGATTGCCCTGCAACGGCTGACTGCCGAGGACGATCGGATGCGCGCGGTCGCTCGTGTCGAGTAAAGTTAGGCCGGGACCGCCGGCGTCCGCGACGACAATCTCCGTCGCGCTGAGGACAGCAATGGATCGCGCGATACCTGGAGTATCCGTCGTGCTTTTCCAGACAGGCGAAGCCGGATTGCTGACATCGACAATTGCGACTCCCGAGTCGCCACCAGCCAGATAAAGAGTGGCGCCGTCGAGAACCGCGGAGAACGCATCGAAGTTGGCGATATCCAAGTCAGCGACCTTCGCCAGGCTGTTCAGATTCGTACGATCGATCACCGTGATGTCGTGGCCGAGACCCGATGGTTTGTCGGGGCTGATCCCAATCAGATAATTACCCAGTGGAATTAATGCACGATAAACAACGCCGTTAATCGTTGTCGATTGTGAACGAAGGAAAACCGGCGCAAGTGGATTTGCGACGTCATAGATATTGATGCCTCCCGCGGCAACGCAATTGTCGGTTTGTGTGCTGAAGGCATTGTTGCCAACGACGGCGATGCCGAGCTCGTGCCCGCAGGCATGAGAACCCTGTTGCACCGTCGGCGGAGTGGGTGCCAGATTAATGGTCGCAAGCCGATCGCCGGCCACGAACGCGAAGCCATTCCGCGTCGTGAGGTCTTCGATCGTGCCAGCAGTCGTGTCGAAGGTGATGATCTGCGGCGGCGCAGAAGCATCCGGCTGACGGAAAAGCAAAGCGCGCGAGGAGCCGCCGTTGATATGCGCCCCGGACAACGATCCGTTCGTCACGATCCAACTCGATCCATCCACTGCGACCCTTCGAGCTTGAAATGCGACGTCTGCGCTGATTAAAGCAGCGTCGTTTCGGATGGTCGTTACAAAAGGCACCGCACCGATGGAGCGCGTCGCCGATCGATTCGCCGAGTCGGTCGCCGTTAGAGAAATCTGATGACCGGCCTTCGCGGTCAGCGTTGCCGTGAATGATCCGGTCGGAGTCGGCGTCGCCGTCGCAGTCACTCCAGTCGTTGCGTTCCTGACGGTGACGTTCGCAGCAGCCGGGCTAACCGAGAATGGCGCGCCGGACACGGCTCCGTCGCTCGAGATGCTGATCAACGACGGCGAAATCTGCGGCGGCGCATAAACGCGATCGATGATCGCAATGCCCAAGTCGGTAGCGGCGACGAGGGATGAGCCAGCGAAGACCACGTCCCACGCCACGCCGCCTACGTTCTGCGTGCCGACGAATCGCGGGTTCGCGCCATCGTTCGCATCGTAGAACGCGATGCCATCGCCGTCAGCGATCGCCAAGGTGTTGCCTGCGACGTCAATGCTGCGCGCAATGCCTGCAGTGTTGCCGGTCCACACGAGTTGAGGAGCTGAGGGATTCGCGAGGTCAACAATCGCCACGCCGGAGTCTCCACCCGCAACAAAGACAAGGTTTCCAACGATCTTTCCCCGGAAAGCATCCACTCCTGCGATTTGAAGCTCGCCCACTTTCCGCAGCGCATTCACGTCGCGCCGGTCGATTACCATCAGATCGCGGCCATTCGCCGAGTTGCTGATGCCGACGAGGTAGTCGGTACCCAATGCAAGCAAGTCGGTGAAGACGTGCCCCGAGATACCGGCGACCGCCTGCGCGCTGAGCTGCCGCGGGTTGGCGGGGTTGCTGACGTCATAAACGAAAATCGTTCCGTTGTTGTTGCATTCGGTTTCGGTTGTGAAGGCGTAGCCACCAGCGAGGACGACAGCATTTTCTTTTCCGCACGGGTCCGTCGTGAAAATTGGCGACGCATTCGGATCGGCCAGATTCAGCGTGGCGAAACGATCGCCGACGAGGAATGCCCATCCATTCTGAACCGCGATGTCTCGAATCGACCCCTGGATCGCGCTCAGAGTCAGAGTGCGTCGCAACAGCGGCGACGCTGGATTTGTGATGTCGTAAACGGCGATCTTGTCCGAGCTGCCAGACGAACCCGTCTGATCCGGATATCCAGCCACGACGATCGTCGCCCCTTCAGCCGCGATTGTGCGCGCACGGAAGTTCGAGTCATTCGAGATCAGAATGGTCGTCACGTGCGGCGGCGTTCCGAACGGCACGGTTCCAAGAAGCGTGGGGCCCGCGACGCGCCCTGCGCCATCGGTTGCAGTTCCGGTCACGGCATCACCGGATTTTGCAGAAAGTGCGGTCGAGAAACTTCCATCGCCGCTCGAAATCGAGATCGAGATCGAAGCCGACGTCGCCGAGTTTCGAAGTTGCAGCGACAGCGGGAGCATCCCGACGACGGCGCCGGTATTCCCGACGATCGACACGCTGCCATTGCCATCAAAGCTGAGATTGATCTTCGTCGGATCGATTCGCGGCGGAGCGGCCACATTCTCGACGACCACAAGACCCTGATCATTCGCTACATACAGATTCCGTCCGCTGAATGCTCCGTCCCACGCCACTCCTCCTGT
>DATBSF010000247.1:0-13521 GCA_036559905.1 Thermoanaerobaculia bacterium
GACTAAGGCCGCGAGTATATCCCTCACCCGGCCTTCGGCCACCCTCTCCCGCAAGCGGGCGAGGGATCTCACGATCGAGATCCTTCGCCCCGCGCAGCGGGGAGAAGGTGGCGCGAAGCGCCGGATGAGGGGCTACGAAGCTTGCGAAACCACTTCCAAAATTCTCGGTCCGAGGTCGACCAGCTTCTTCTCGCCGATCCCATAAACCTCGGCCAGCTGCGTGAGTGTGCTCGGACGCAGCCGCGCGACTTCGCGCAAAGATCGGTCGCCGAGGATGATGTAGGCGGGAACGCCGCGCGCGGCGGCGAGCTCGCGCCGGAACTTCCGGAGCGATTCGAACAGCGCCGGGTCGACGCCTTCCCACGACTCGCTCTCGCTCTTCGATTTTCGCCGCCGCTCTTTGCGCGCGATCTGCACCAGCCGCACGGTCTCTTCGCCGCGCAACACCGGGCGGGCGGCTTCGGTCACCTTGAGGATCGGATATTGATCGCCGTCCTGCTGCAGCAGTCCGTGCCCGATCAATTGATAGATCCAATCGCGCAGCTCCGATTGTCCGTACTCCGACAACAGCCCGTACGTGCTGAGCCGATCGTGTCCGAGTTTTCTGACGCGCTCGGGCGATTCGCCGCGCAGAACCGCGATGACATGTCCGATTCCGAATCGCTGGTCGACGCGAATGACGCACGACAGAATCTTCTGTGCGATGACGGTCGCATCGGCGACTTCCTCGACGTCGCCGAGGCACAGGTCGCACGCACCGCAGTTAGGCGTGGAGTAGTCCTCGCCGAAGTAGCTGACCAGCGCGCGGTGTCTACATACCGCGCCGCGCGCGTAGCGATCGATCTCGTCGAGAAGCCGCATCGAACTTCCCTCGATGATCGATTTCCATACGAGTACATCGGCCGCCGAATACAGCAGCACGCAATCGGCCTCCAGCCCATCCCTCCCCGCCCGCCCGGTCTCCTGCTGATAGTGCTCGATCGATTTGGGCAGGCCGGTGTGCAGGACGAAGCGGATGTTGGACCTGTCGATGCCCATCCCGAACGCCACCGTCGCCACGACGATGTTGCATTCCTCGGCCGCGAACGCTTCCTGGGTCGCGGTGCGCTCGTCGCGCAAGAGGCCAGCGTGGTACGGACGCGCGTCGATTCCGCGTTTGCGCAACGAGGCCGTCATCTCGTCGACGTCCTTCTTGCGGATGCAGTAGATGATTCCTGCCTCGCCGGCGTGCCGCTCGATCGTCTCGAGTGTCTGCTCGAGCGGCTTGACGCGCGGCAGAACGCGATACGACAGGTTGGGCCGGTCGAAGCTGCCGACGAGGATTGCCGGATCGTTCAGGCGGAGCTGCGCGGCGATGTCGCTGCGCACAGCGGCCGTCGCGGTGGCGGTGTACGCATGCAGCGCTGCGTTAGGAAACTTCTCGCGCAGGTCGCCGAGCTGGCGATATTCCGGACGGAAATCGTGACCCCAGTGGCTGATGCAGTGCGCCTCGTCGATCGCGAACGTCCGCACGTCGAGCGTGGCGAGGAATTCCTGGAAGCGATCGACGGCCAGACGCTCCGGCGAGACGAACAGCAGGCGCAATCGTTTCTCGCGCGCGGCCTTCACCATCTCGCGCTTCTCGACTTCGGTGGTCGTGCTGTTGACGTGGCGCGCATCGATGTCGAGCTCGCGGAGGGTGTCGACCTGGTCCTTCATCAGGGAGATGAGCGGCGACACGACCACGGTCAACTCTCCCGTGAGTAGAGGCGGCAATTGATAGCAGAGCGACTTCCCGCCGCCGGTCGGCATGACCACCAGCGAGTCGCGACGCGTCAGCGCGGCCTCGATGGCTCGTTCCTGCAGTGGCCGCAGAGCCTCGTATCCCCACGTTCGGCGCAAAACGTCGAGAACGCGGGGATCGGGCACGGCTAATTATCGCTCGGAAAGGTTCTCGGTTCTCGGTTCTTGGTTCTCGGACCCGAAACTGCGAACCGAGAACTAAGAACCGAGAACCAACCGGCAGAGGGGCGAATTGAAATTGTGTACACAACTGTGACACAATTTAGTCAATGCGATCCGTCCCCATCCGTGAATTCCGCGCACGCCTCGCCGACATGCTGGATGGCGATCCACTACTCGTCGCCCGCCACGGCCGGAATGTCGCGATCATTTATTCGCTGCGCCATCCGGGGAGTGTGCCGCTCGAAGTGCGCCGCAGCATCGTCGACGCGACCGCGTCGAAGTTGGACGTGCATCCCGACTGGCCGCTGCGGTCGCCTGTGATCGCGATCTACAAGCGCGACGTCGACCGCACGCTGATCCGCGAGAATCTCGAGCGCTCGCCCGAAGAGCGGTTGCAGGCACTGCAGGAGATGCAGCGGTTCGTCAAGGAGCTGCGTCGCGCACGATGATCGACTTCACGCGTCTGCTGTCGGTTCTGGTCAAGGGGAAAGTCGAATTCGTGATCGTCGGCGGCGTCGCCGCCACGCTGCACGGCTCGGCGCGCCTGACGATGGACCTCGACGTCGTGTACGGCCGCTCGAAGAAAAACATCCGACGGTTGGTGACTGCTCTCGCGGCGCTGCATCCATACCTCCGCGGGGCGCCGAAAGGCCTCCCGTTTCACTTCGACGCCGAGACGGTCCGAGCCGGACTCAATTTCACACTGACGACAGATGCCGGACCGCTCGATCTCCTCGGCGAGATGGCGGGAGGCTTCACATGGGAAGTCCTCCTCAAACGCTCGAAGTTCGTCAGGCTGTTCGGAATGCGATGCCGCGTCATCGACATCGACGCGCTGATCGAAGCCAAGCTCGCCGCCGGACGGCCGAAAGACCTCGAAGTGATCGCGGAGCTGGAAGTCATTCGCGAAGAGCGCGACGCGTAAGCGTGGTATGGTGTCTTGGCTTCCCACCCCTTCATGTCAGATGTCGCACAGCCGATAACCCTCGCGAGCAATCGTCTGCTCTCGCAGTTACCGGTCCATGAGCGCAATGCCATTCACCGCGCGTCCGAGATGCAGGTCTACGAAGTCGGCGACGTGCTGATCAGCGCGCACACGCACAGCCGCTACGTCTTCTTTCCGATCGAAGCGGTGGTCTCAGTCTTGCGGCCGCTGCGCGATCACCAGTCCGTCGAGATCGGCGTCATCGGCAACGAAGGGATGATCGGCCTCGATGTCATCATGGAAGCGAAGACGCAGATCGACGACACGATCGTGCAGAGCGGCGGCTCCGCGCTGCGCATGCCGGCCGACGATCTTCTCAAGCAGTTCCACAGCGGCGGCGCGCTGCACAAACATCTCCTCCGCTTCACGCACGCCTTCCTCGGCCAGGTCGCACAGAACACCGTCTGCAACCGATTCCATCCGCTGCATTCGCGGATGGCGCGATGGCTGTTGATGATCAACGACCGCAGCGCGGTCGCTGAAATTCACAGCACGCCGGCGTTGATCGGTGCCGCGCTCGGCGCCGATACCAACGAAGTCGCGGAAGCCCTCGGGCGGCTGGCCGTTGAAAAAGGCGTCAAGCAGCGGCGCAACTACATCACGATCGAGCGCGATCGACTCGAGCTGTGCGCGTGCGAATGCTACGAAACGCTGCGCGACGCATACGGCCGCACCCTGTCCTGACCACCCCTACTCCGGCAGGACGATACTCGCCCACGGCATCTTGCGAACGCTCAGCACAGTCTTATCGAGAACCTGCTGCGTCGCTTTGGCGCCGAGGGTGTGCATGATGTAACTGACCTCGGTGGAAACGAGACGCTGTCCGTTGAGCACGCGCAACGCCGTCTTCCGCAGATTCGTCTCCGAAACCGGCAGCGACGGCTCGCGAATGACGCGGCTCACTGGCGACCCTTCGGCTGCGATTCGTTGACTTTAAGGACTTTGCCGCTGATTTCTTTGCCATTCAGGCCGGCGATCGCTGCCTTCGCATGCTCGTCATTCTGAAACTCGACGAAGCCGAATCCGCGCGACGCGCCCGTGACGCGATCCTTGATCAGGTTGACGGTCTCCGTCGCGCCGAACGGCGTCACGAGATCCTTGAACTCTGTTTCATTGATCGTAGGGGCGAGATTTCCAACATAAACCTTCATTTGAAGCTCCTTGGGTAATGTCTGCTAAGAGGAGTGAATCCAGGACCGTGACTTAGCTCAGGAGCCTGAAGGACGAGGAAACAGTTCCTCGCAACAATCATCATACATGCATCATGCCGTCGCGGCAGCGGACATGCGATGCGGGGGCAAAAACGACTTCCACTGCGGAACGCTGCCTGCCGGCAGCACAAATTCGAATGTTTGACTGAAACAGCGCAGCCGCAGAACGGTGGCGTCGCCCACTGCGCCGCCGGTCGCGAGCTCGTCGTCGTACTCGATCTCGTGGATCCACTGCCGCTCGAGCGAGGCCTGCATGTCGGCATTCTCGTAAAAAAACGCTCCGTCGGTGAGCGCGAGCGCCACCGGGAGATGGCGGCTGCCATCGACAAACTCTCCGCGACTCACCAGCTGTGAAGAAGCGCGCCGTTGATCGTTGAAGAGCTGCAGGCGATCGGACGCCAATCGTCTCCACAGCATCCAGCCAAGAAATGCGATCAGAGAGACGGCGATCAGGAACAACACTGTTGTCGGCAACATGAGGTCCTTCTTTCTTTAGCGCTGGCCGGCGATTCCGACCACAACGAAGTAAAAACTCAGCCCGTCGGCGGATCGGATGTCGATCGGCGGCCACCCGGGGCTCTTGGAGACGAGCTGCGTCGCGTGACCGTTGCGGTCGCGTTTCACGATCTTGACGAAGATGCGCTCGTCGAAGGTGCAGACGGCGAGCTTGCCATTGGGCGGATTGCGATCGGGCCGGACAAAGAGCATGTCGCCGTCGAAGATTCCGACGTCGCGCATCGATGCGCCGGTGGCGCGCAGTACGCCGCGCGCTCCGGAATTCTCGGCCCACTTCGGAATCTCGCGGGCCGCATCGGAAAGGATGATGCCGCGCTCGGCCGAAACGACGCCGGAGAATTGCAGCGCACGCCCGTCGAGGATCTTCTCCAGCCGTGCGACGGTGCGCGACGGCACCTTGCGCCGCGGTTCACGCTGGGGATGTGTGTCGTGCACCGTTTGCATGCGCATCGTTGTGATGACGTCGTCGGTCAGGAGAATGATTTTCTCGAGGATGGCCTCGACGCGGCCGAGGAATTCGGGTTCGAGACCGCCGAGCCGGTCGATGAGCGGCTTGAGGTGTCCGATATGACCGAGATCATTGGGAAGAAGATTTCCCGGCTTTTCGCCCAAAACTTCGGCGATGCGGACGAAGTCGTCGACGTATAATCCGCGCTGCTCAGTTTCAAGCCGCGCCAGTTGCGCGGGAGAGATTTCGGCTCGGCGCGCAACATCGGCCTGCGCGCGCCCCTTGGCTTCGCGAAGTTTCCGCAGCATCTGTCCGTACATGGCGATGCACGATCATGGGGCATCATTACCTATTTGTCAATTTTTCAACGAAAATTGCATACTTGACAAGAAGGAAATTCGGAGTAGAGTAGACCAACCATTACCGAATCTGCACTCGCAGTCCCTCGACTGCCCGCCAATGCCGCACCGATCGTTTCCAGCCTGGGACCCGAGCCGTGGAAAGCTCCCTGGTGGAAGACTGCCGAAGGCGATCGAAGTACGTTCCTGTACTTGATGGGTATCCATGTGCTCGCCATCATCGGCGTGATCTTCTTCCCGGTTCCGGGTTGGAAAATCGCAGCCGCCACGTTCGTACTCGCCTGGCTCGGCGGCATGGGCGTCACCATCTGCTATCACCGCTCGCTGGCCCATGTGGCCCTCAAGCTCCATCCCGTCGTCCGGCACGCACTGATCTTCTTCGCGATGTTCAATGGATCGGGCGCCCCCGACTCGTGGACCGCCAATCACCGCCAGCATCACGCGAAGGTCGAGACGCCCGACGACATCTCGAGCCCATCGATCGGCGGCTTCTGGTGGGCGCATCTGCGTTGGCTCTGGCAGGCCGGAAACGTTCCTCTCAGCCGGTGGTGTCCCGATCTCGACAAGCCGCAATATCGATTCTGGAATCGCATGCAGGTCCTGATGCTGGCCGTCTCTCTTTTCGGCGGACTGGCGTTCGGATGGGCGGCATTCTTCTGGCTCGGGCCGATGCGGCTGGTCGCGTCGCTGCACGTGCAATGCTTCGTCAACAGCCTCGCCCACATGCGGCCGCACCGCGCGGCTGGCGAAGACTCATCGCAGAACATCGCCTGGCTCGGAATCCTCCACATGTTCCAGGGGGAGAACTGGCACGGGAATCATCACGCCAAACCGTGGTCCGCGCGCCTGGGATGGAAGTTCTGGCAGGTCGATTTCGGCTGGTACGGCATAGTCGTTCTAGAATTGCTCGGGCTGGCCGCCAAGGTCCGCCGTCCCAATGTTTGATGAGATCCGCGTCTACGAAGGAATCGCCGAGCGAACCGGGACAACCGTCGATCGCGATACCGTGCGCGGCAGCAAAGCCGTCTGCCACAGCGTGAGCGAGCTCGCGCGAAAAGTGCGCCGCGAAGGCGACGGAACTTTCTATCTGGCGACCAGCGCCTGGCCGGAAAATGAGACGCGCATCGTACTGACGGAAAAGTGGAAGACGATGGGCTAGGGAACCTAGGCCTACCGCTCTTCTGCGATGACTTCCTCCGGCAGCTTCACGATCATCCCCGCCCGCGGCGCTTCCCTCAGATCGAACCCATTCATGTTCGCGATGACTTCGGCATCGCCCGGATTGCGCGTCGCGCGGCGTGCGAGATCGCTCCACGATTCGCCACTCCGCACGGTCGCCACGTGAATCCGCGCCGGCTCGGCCTGGCGCGCACGCGCCCGATCGATCACGGCGCGATGCAGAATGTCGCCGAGCGGACTCTGCGACCTCGACAGCGACGGAGTCAGAAACATGAAGACGGCAATGTGATCGCCATGCGCGAACTGCGTGGTTTCGACGCCGACCGTTCCGCTCTCGGTCTGGCCAGTCCAGACATCGATGGGGAACTGCTGGCCCGTCGCGGCCGTCGTCTGGCGTGAGCCGGCATACTGCAATCCCATCTGTTGAAACTGATTGCGCATCGCCGACTGCGCGTCGTATCCCTGCAGTTGCTTGTTCTCGACTTCCTGCGCTATGAATGCCACGTTCTGGCGCCGCCCCTTCGGCGTCATCGTAAACAGCATCCCGTCGGCCGCACTGGGAGTCCAGCCTGCCGGAGCCTGAAGGATCAATCCGTGCTCGCGGTCGTAAACCGTGCCGCCGCGAATCACGACGCGGCTCGTGCTGTTGCCGGTCATGATTCCATCCGTCAGGCGGATGTAAGGCTCGCGCTTCGGCTCACGCGCGAGAGCGTCCGGATTCGTCTTCGCGATCTCCTCCAGCTTCTTGTGCACATCGCGGACGCGTTTGGCCGGATCGGGATGCGACTGAAAATACTTCTCGATCCCGCTGGCCGGGTTCTTGTCGAGACGCTGCAGTCCGACCAGCATGCGCTCGACGCCGACGGGATTGAAGCTCGCGCGTGCGGCGTAATCGGTGCCGACGAGGTCGGCCTGGCTTTCCTGTCCGCGCGAGTAACGCTGAAAGAGCAGAGAGAGTCCGAGCTCCGCGACCTGTCCATACTGCTGCGCCGCCTCCGGTCCGGCGACGACCGCGCCGAGGACCATGCCGAATTGCGCGAGCTGGGCGCGCGACATTTGCGCGGCGGCATGACGCGCCGTGACGTGCGTGATCTCGTGTCCCAGAACGCCCGCCAGCTCGTCTTCGGAGTTGATCCGCTCGAGCATGCCGCGCGTGATGTAGATGTATCCGCCCGGCAGCGCCATGGCGTTGACCATCGGCGTGTCGATGACCGTGAAGTGCCACGGAAGATTCGGGCGATCGGAGGTCGCCGCCAGGCGATGTCCGATCGTGTCGACCAGGCGATTGAGCTCCGGCTTCTCTTCGTAAACACCGAATTGCCGGATCACCTGCGGGTGCGATTCCTGTCCGATCTGGATCTCCTGACCCTCCGAGACCAGGCTGAACTCGCGTTTGTGCGTAACGGGATTGGTGGCGCAGGCGGCGAGGAGGAGCAGTGCGGGAAAGAGTGCGCGTCGCATGGGTGGGAGGGAGTGCAAATGGATTGCCGGTCTGGAGTGCGGCAGCTTGCTGCCGGCGGCCGAAGCAAGCTTCGGCCGTTAGAGCGGCGCCAAGGCGCCGCACTCCAGAGAGAGGGACAACTACGTACGCAGCAGTCCCGCCTCGCACGTCCCCTCGATGACGCGCTCCCCTGCGGCGTTCTCGATCCACGAGTCGATCGTCAGCCGATGCTTCTCGCGATCGATCGCGCGCACGACGAAATGCGCCGTCACGGTGTCGCCGAGGTAGACGGGAAGAAGGAAGTTGAGGGTTTGCGAGCGGTAGATCGCGCCCCTCCCCGGCAGCAGCATGCCCACCATCGTCGAGAGAATCGACGCCGTCAGCATCCCCTGCAGCACGCGGCGGCCAAACTTCGTCTTGCGCGCGAATGCGTCATCGACGTGCAACGGGTTCACGTCGCCGGTGATCTCGATGAAGCGCTGCATGTCCTCTTCCGTGAATGTCTTCGTGAACGTGACGTGCTGGCCGACCTGAAAATCCTCGATGCGCGCGATCACCTTGCGATTATAGAATTCCGGAAGACCATCCATGGCGATCTTCAATCGTTACCCCGAGCGGGATTACGTTCAGGCGCCGCCACTTCGGTTCGACAAGCTCGGGCACTCGAAAGAGAAACCTTCAGCCATACCGTGGGATGAACTGACGCGACAGGCGGTCCCGAAAAATGTGCGGTCAATCCTGATTGCCGTGATCGACAAATACTTCCAGCATCGCTTCGGGAGATCGCCGAAGTGATCCGCGACGCGCTCATCATCACGCACGGCATGGGCGATCAAGTTCGCTTCCAGCCGATCGACTCGATCGTGCAGGGTCTGCAAAAACACGAGCAGAACATCGCGTCCGCGATTCGCGCCCGCAGCGTGCAGATCGAAGACAATGACGTCCTGCAACGAGCGGAGTTGACGTTCAATCCTGGTCCCGACGCGCGCGAGCTGCACATCTACGAAGCGTACTGGGCACCGCTGACGGAGGGAAACGTCGGCGCGTGGGACGCGATCGGCTTTCTCATCAGCGGCGGGCTCAATGGAATCGTGAAGAGCGGCCGCGCCTTCTGGCGCTATCTCTTCAGCACCAGGGTCGAGTTTCACGTGCCGGCCACCAGCACGATCGGAATCGGTCTCGTCGTTCTCGCGCTGGCGGCACTGCTCCTCTTCAATTTCGTCGCGGCCGGCGTCGTCATTCAGGGCTGGTGGCAGGACAGCAACGGCGGGCAGCAGCTCAACGATCTGATCACAGTGATCGCGCTCGTCGTCTTCAATCTCATCGCGTACGGGTTCGTGCTCCTATTGTCGTGGGCGACGAAAGCGCAGCCAAACCCGACGCCGCTGCGATACGCGATCGCGCGCGCGTTCGGTGCGATCGCGTATCCCGCGGTCTTCGGCGCGCTGCTGGCTTCGATCGCCGGCGGCCTGCTCTTGATCCTGGTAACAATCCGCCACAACGTTCCCGGCCTCGACGTCGAGCCGTTCCTGGCGAGCTGGCGACTCGGAATCGCGTTCTGGACTTTTGTGATTGCCGGCATCATCGCGGCGGCCGGTCTCTCGATGGCGCATCCGGAACAGCGCTGGCAAATCCTCATCCGCACCATCGGTCACCTCGGCGGCATCACCGCGTGCGCCGTGCTGGTCGTGACCGCCGCATGTCTCCTTCTTCCCCACCTTCCTCTCCACGGTCTTTTCACGCTGCTCTTCCGAAGCGGCGTATCGATATTCAAAGCGCCGTTTACTTTGTGGTTCCTGGCTGCCCTTGCGGCGTACACGATTGCGGCGGTGATCTGCTACATCCGACCGGCGTCGGTTGTGCCGACGGTGATCATCATCGTCCTCGCGGCCTTTGCGTTTCCGCTGCTCGCGTATCTGATCGCGGCGTCGATCATCGCCGCAATTCCTTCGCTGCCGGATGTGAAGGAAGTGAAAGTGCTGTACCTCGCGCCATGGATCGGCGTGATCGCGGCCGGATATTTCGTCAAAGGATTTCTCGTGCGTTACATCGGCGACGTGGCGGCGTACGTCGCCTCGCACAAGCTCGATCGATTCACCGAAGTCCGGACGAAGATCCGAAAAACCGCGGAGAATGTTTTCCGCACCGTCTATCTGCAGAAGGAAAACGCGCTGCCGTACTACCGGCAGGTCGCCGTGGTCGGCCACTCCCTCGGATCGGTCATCGCGTTCGATGCGCTCAACGCGATGCTGCTCGAAGAGAATCTGCATCCAGAAAGCGAACTGCGGGTGCTCGATCGCACGACGCTGCTGCTGACGTTCGGATCGCCGCTCGACAAGATCGCTTACGTCTACAGCACGCTCTCGACCGAAACGGACATGACGCGCGAATCGCTGGCCGGCGCCGCGAAGCCGTTGATCTCCGAGCCCGCGACCCGCGCCGACCTGGCGTGGATCAATGTCTGGTCGCCGAACGACGTGATCGGAGGACCGCTGCGGTATTACGACCCGCCGCCACCGTCAGCGATCCCGTCAGTCGTCAACGTGCGCGACCCGGATGCAACGACGCCGATCGTCGCGCACGGCGAGTATTACGAGCATCCGCTTCTATACGATCTCATTGCGGCCTGGCACCAGGCGTAATCACGAGCCGACTTTGCCGAGGGTCTCGTCGAACCACTTCTGCGATTCGCGCAGGTAGACCTCGAGCGGCGGCACGTGCGGCCCTTCGTAGATCACGGCGCGTTTCGGCTGGGGCAGGAGCCGATAAAAAGGCTCGAACTCGCTCACGTAGGGCGCCGATTCGTCATAACGACCCTGCAGCGTCAGCTTTGGCGCAGTGATGCGCGGCAGAAAGTTGATGCGGTTGGCCGCGGTGGCATCCGTGACCTCCCGCGGTTCGACGCCGCTTCCGACGAAGAGTGCGGAGCGGTATCGATGATCCACGGCCACCAGGACGACGCCCGCCCACACGCCCGCGCTGTCGGCCTCGAATGCGATGCGCGAGGCATCGATGTCTTTTCGCGTCTCGAGGTAGTCGAGTCCGCGCCGCAGCTCCGTCACGCGCGACACGACGTAGTCGACGTACTCGCTCTCGCGCGGATCCGGCTCTTCGAACTGCGTCGTTCGCGGCCGATCGATGTAACCCTCCATGGCCACCGAGAAGATCGCGCGGCCGCTGCGGATGTGCGCCGCCATTTTGCTCTCGATGCTCGCCGAGAGCGCGCGAAGACCCGATTCGACATCGCCGGCCGGCGTGAAATCGATGACCTGGAACGGCGGACGGAATCCGCGCGGCAGGTAGAGATACGCGATCGTTGGCGTTTTTGCGCCGCCGTCGAAGACGATTTTCTCGCGGCGCCAGTCCGGCGTGTCATGCGTCTCGATGACACGCGCGTTGAGCGGCGTATGCGCATAGTCGTAGCGTTTGCGAATATCTTCGAATGTCCGATCGTCGACCGCTTTGTACGTCGGCGCGACGGGCCTCTCGTTCAAGGCGACGTCGCCGGAGTCGCCGGCCGCTGTTTCCTTGACGCAACGGAATCCGAGCGTCGGGCTCGAGTAGAACGGCGGAAAGGCGGCCGTCAAGCCGAACGCGTAAGTCGCATCGTTCCAGCTTCCGCCGCGCGCCGCGTGACCCGGCGGCATCGCGTTGCGCACCCATTCGCTCACATTGCCGGCCATGTGATGCGCGCCCCACGTGCTCATGCCGAACGGCATGCTCTCGACCGGCACCGTTCCTTTGCCGAGAAAATTGGCGCGCTCGGTGACATCGACGCCTTCGGCGACGAATCCCCAGGGGAAGCTCGTGGCCGGCCCGCGCGTCCCGGGATAACGGCCAGCTTTCTCCCACTGAAAAATCGTCGGAAGTTTCTTTCCGCTCCATTCCGCGAACGCCGCCGCCTCGTACCACGTCACGTCGGTGACCGGAAAGTTTTCGCGGCCCGCCGGCGCCGCGCCGCCCGACCAGCTTCGCGGACCGGGTAGACCCGTCGTGTCGACGAAACGCTTCATGGCGGCGTCCAACGGCATCGGCAGACCCTTCCACAACTCAGGGCGCCGATAGCCGCCGTCGCGAACGAATTCCTCGAAATCGTGGTTCGAGACCTCGAATCGGTCGATGAAGAAATCGCGAAGGTCCGGTGCGCGGTCGCTGGCGCGATACCAGCCCTGCAGCCGATACGGTCCGCCGGAAACGAACACCATTTTCGGCGGCATCTTCGATGAAGGGAGCAGTGTCATCTGCAGGGCGCCCGGCATTCGGCGGGCTTCGAAGTCGCGATTCCAGATCGGCGCAATCGATAGCGGACGCGTGGCGGAAGCGAATCCATTCTTCTCCAGAGTGACGAGGTAGTCCGCGCGTAAGAGTCGCGGCAGTTCCAGCGGCGTGGTGCCGACGCGAACGCGCTCTACCGGACCGCGAAAACGCTCCAGGTAGACCGTCGCACCCGACGGCTCGGATGTGATCGAGACTTTCTGCGTGACCTTCGTGATGAGGTCGAGAAGGCGATCGTCATTCGGAACGATCGCCGCCGCCTGCATGGCGGCGTCGTACGACTCGGGGTACTTGCGCTCGGCATAGAGCTTCTCGGCGCGCGGGATCATCGCCTTCGCTTCTTTCATACGCCGCGCGCGAAGAACGGACCAGACGGCAACCGTTGCGACTGCGATCAGTAAGATCGCCGCGATCCATCGCAGCGCGGGCAACACGCTCTTCGGCGCCGGCGCCGGGCTGATGCGGCTGATTTGCCGCAGCTCGTCGTGCATCTCCACCGCACTCGGAAATCGATTCTTCGGATCCTGCTCGAGCGCCTTCGTGATCACGGCGTTGAGTTTCGGTGGAACGTCGGGAGGCTTGCGTTTGGCAGGATCAAGCCGGTGGCCCGTGACCATTTCGTACAACACGACGCCGATCGAATAGACATCCGCCGCGGCGGCGACGTCGCGCGATCCCGCCAGCTGCTCGGGCGCCATGTAGCCGAGGCTTCCGACGGCCATGCCTTCGGCGGTTTTGACGACCGTCGCGGAATCGTTAGGCCGCGACTCGCGCAATTTCGCGAGTCCGAAGTCGAGAACCTTGACGTAACCATCGGGCCGGATCATCACGTTCTCCGGTTTGATGTCGCGATGGATGATGCCGGCCTTGTGCGCTGCGCCGAGGGCGGCGGTGATCTGCAGGGCGATGTCGATCGCGTCGTCGACGGAGAGCGCGCCGCGCGCGATGCGCGAGCGCAGAGTCTCGCCGCCGACCAGCTCCATCGCGATGAAGCGCACGCTGTCATGCGAGCCGATCTCGTAGACATGCGCGACGTTCGGATGATTCAGCGCCGACGCGGCCTTCGCTTCCTGCACGAATCGATGCACGCGGTCGGCGTCCGTCGCGCCGTAGCGCAGGACTTTGATCGCCACTTCGCGGTCGAGATCGTGGTCGTAGGCGAT
>DATBSF010000248.1:0-24231 GCA_036559905.1 Thermoanaerobaculia bacterium
GAGGAGCGCCTCGGGCATGAAGTCGAGCGGCAGGATGAAGTAGGCCAGCGCGCTGCCGAGGAGGACCTTGTCCTTACCCGGTACGCGGCGATCGAGTGTCAGGCGCCATAACAGGATGAACACATCCGGAACGAGCAGCAGGAACTCGCCTGTCTTTCCGATGACGGGGCCCTTCTTGTCGATGTAATCCTGAATCGACCCGCGGACGCGATCGTAGAACCGCTTCGCGCGTTCCTCCGTCACCGGGCCGCGAGCCTCTTCCTCGTGTACGCGCTGTTCGATCTCCTCAGCGGTTGGGGTTTCTTCCATCATTTTCCTCCGAGCCGGCAGGCAGATCTGCGCCGCCTCTGCCAAGCGTAACGGCCAGGCCGCCGTCAATGATCCATACGCGCTGAATTTCTGCATCAACGAAATTTGGCAAGAATCGATCCAACGAGAACACCAGCGTCGCCGGGTCCTCGAAGCCGACGAGGTCCGCCGGCAGGCGGTCGCGCATCAGCCCGAAGAGAAATCGAGGGATGGGAATCGCGCCGAAGGCCGAGACCGACTTCAGCGGAACGCGCACTTTGCGTCCGCTGGCGAGGATCTCGCCGATCTGGACTTCGAACGGCACGCTGACGAATTTCCTGACCGTGCCCGTCACGCGCATCAGAGCATTTTCGAAGCTCACTTCCAGCCGCTCGATCCCGCTCTGCGGGACGCGGAAGGACTGCACCAGCGCGTTCAGCTTTTCGCCGTTGATGCGAACCTCGATCTGATCCCACTCTACGAAGCGTCTCATAGTGCCTAGTGCCTAGTGCCTGGAGGACCTTACTAGGCACTCGGCACTAGGCACTAGGCACTCCCACACTGCTATCATCCCGCAGGCCACAATGCCGAAGCGGACCGACATTAAATCAATTTTGATCATCGGTTCCGGTCCCATCGTCATCGGGCAGGCGTGTGAATTCGACTACTCCGGCACGCAGGCCTGCAAAGCGCTCAAGGAAGAAGGCTATCGGATCGTGCTGGTGAATTCGAATCCGGCCACGATCATGACCGATCCCGAGTTTGCCGACCGCACCTACATCGAGCCGCTGACCGTCGAGATGCTCGAGAAGATCATCGAGCGCGAGAAGCCCGATGCGCTGCTGCCGACCGTCGGCGGCCAGACCGGAATCAACCTCGCCAGCGCGCTGTGGGAAGCGGGCATTCTGCAGAAGCACGGCGTCGAGCTGATCGGCGCGAATTATAACGCGATCAAGACCGCCGAAGACCGCCAGGCATTCAAAGAGTGCATGGTGCGCATCGGCGTCGAGGTCCCGCGGTCGGGTTATGCCGGCACGGTCGAGGAAGCCGAGGAGATCGCAACGCGCATCGGCTATCCGCTCGTGCTGCGGCCGTCGTTCACGCTGGGCGGGTCGGGGGGCGGGATCGCGTACAACGTCGAAGAGCTGCGCAGCGTCGCGGAGCATGGACTCGAAATCTCGCCCGTGCATCGCATTCTGGTCGAGGAGTCGGTCATCGGCTGGAAAGAATTCGAGCTCGAGGTCATGCGCGACAAAGCGGACAACGTCATCATCGTCTGCTCGATCGAGAACTTCGACGCGATGGGCGTGCACACCGGCGACTCCATCACGGTCGCGCCGCAGCAGACGCTCACCAACGACGAATATCAGTCGATGCGCGACGAAGCGAAGCGCATCATCCGCGCGATCGGCGTGGAGACCGGCGGATCGAACATCCAATTCGCCGTGCATCCGACAACCGGGCGGCGGCTCGCGATCGAGATGAATCCGCGCGTGTCGCGTTCGTCGGCACTTGCGTCGAAAGCGACCGGATTCCCGATCGCGAAGTTCGCGGCCAAGCTGGCCGCCGGCTACACGCTCGACGAGATCCCGAACGACATCACGCGCAAGACCCCGGCGTCATTCGAGCCGTCGATCGATTACGTAGTCGTGAAGATTCCGCGTTTCGCTTTCGAGAAATTTCGCAACACGCCTCCGGTCCTCGGCCTCTCGATGCAGTCGGTCGGCGAGGCGATGGCGATCGGCCGCACGTTCAACGAGGCGCTGCAGAAGGGTCTGCGCTCTCTCGAGATCGGAATGCACGGACTCGAGACGCTCAACACACCCGTCGAACAATTACCGGAGCTCTTGCGCACCCCCGGACCCGATCGCGTCTTCGCGATCGGCGACGCGCTGCGCGCCGGCATGAGTGTCGAAGAGATTTACGCGCTGTCGTTCGTCGATCCGTGGTTCCTGCGCGAGATGCGGGAGATCATCGAGATCGAGCAGCAGGCACAGACAAGACTGCCTGTGCCACACATGAAGCGGAACGGATTCTCGGACGTGCAGATCGCGAAGCTGGCGGGAGCCACCGAGCGCGAAGTCCGCGAAGAGCGCCATCGGCACAACATCCGCCCCGTCTACAAGCGTGTCGACACATGCGCGGCGGAGTTCGAGGCGTCGACGCCGTATCTGTATTCGACATACGAGCGCGAAAACGAATCCAACCCCACCTCCCGCCGCAAAGTCATGATCCTCGGATCGGGTCCCAATCGCATCGGGCAGGGCATCGAGTTCGACACATGCTGCGTGCATGCGTCGTTCGCGCTGCGCGAGATCGGGTTCGAGACCATCATGGTCAACTGCAATCCGGAAACGGTCTCCACCGACTACGACACGTCCGATCGCCTCTACTTCGAGCCGCTGACGCTCGAGGATGTGCTGGAGATCGTCGATCTCGAGAAACCCGAGGGCGTGATCGTGCAGTTCGGCGGACAGACTCCGCTGAAGCTCGCGAAAGCGCTGGCCGACGCCGGCGTCCCGATGTGGGGAACGTCCGTCGAATCGATTGACATCGCGGAAGACCGCGAGCGATTCGGCGCACTCGCGCGGCAGCACAACATCCTCGTTCCCGAGCACGGCAGCGCGATGACCGAAGCGGACGCGATCGCCGTCGCGCAGAAAATCGGTTTCCCGGTCGTCGTGCGGCCGTCGTACGTGTTAGGCGGACGCGCGATGGCGATCGTCTACGATGAATCGACGCTGCGCGAATACATCGGCTACGCGATGGACGCCGCCCCCGGCCATCCCGTGCTCATCGATCGTTTTCTCGAAGACGCGATCGAGCTGGATGTCGACGCGATCTCCGACGGACAGGATGTCGTCATCGCCGGCGTGATGGAGCACATCGAAGAAGCGGGCATTCACTCCGGCGATTCGACCGCAGTGATTCCGCCCTACATCATCGGCCATCGCGAACAGGATCGGATCCGCCGGCGAACGGTGGAGCTCGCGAAAGCGCTGAAAGTCGTCGGCCTGATGAACGTGCAATACGCGATCGTGCACGGCGATCTCTACGTCCTGGAAGTGAATCCGCGCGCGTCGCGGACGGTGCCATACGTTTCGAAGGCCACCGGAATTCCGTTTGCGAAACTCGCGGCACAAGTCATGGCCGGAAAGACGCTGCGCGAGCTCGGCCTCACGCATGAGCCGTTCGTGCAGCAGTACTTTGTGAAAGCGCCGGTTTTTCCGTTCAATCGCTTCCCGCGTGAGGACAGCGTCCTCGGACCCGAAATGAAATCGACCGGCGAGGTGATGGGAAGCTCGCGCAGTTTCGGCGAGGCCTACGCGAAAGCGCTTCTCGGCGCCGGCACAAACCTGCCGCTGCATGGGACGGCGTTCCTGTCGGTCAACGACAACGACAAGCGGCCGGTGGTGGTCACGCTCGCGAAAGATCTCACCGCGCTCGGATTCAAGATCGTCGCGACGTCAGGCACGCGCGAGTTTCTCGAGAAGAACGGCGTGACGACGCAGCAGGTGTGGAAGATCCACGAGAACGAGCGGCCTAACGTCGTCGATCGCATGATCAACGCCGAGATCACGCTGGTCATCAATACGCCCCTGGGTCGCAAGTCGTTCTACGACGACACGTACATCCGGCGCACCGCGCTGCAGCATGGGATCGCGTGCATCACGACGCTATCCGCCGCCGCGGCGTGCGTCGAGGGCATCCGATCGCTGCGCGAAGGCCTCCACACGATCGCCGCGCTTCAGGAGCAGCACGCGGTGGTTGAGCGACGCGCCGCGACGCTCGCCTGAAGCGACTCCAGACTTTCCTTTGATGTCAGAACGATCAGCCGGTCGCCCGGCTTGATCTCCGTTGCGCCGTTGGTGACGAAAAAGTGCACCGCCGCGAAACCGATCAGGACTCCGGCCGCGGCGCCGAACGTCATCTGGCGGACGAAGTCGAAGATGAGCGACCCGGCGTGGGCGGACGAATTCACCAGCAGTTGCAGCAGTGCCGTCGTGAGAAAGACCGCCATCGGATCGTTGCTGCCGCTCTCCAGCTCGAGGATGGCAGTGACATGCTGGCGGAGGCTCACTCCGCTGGAACGCAGAATCGAGAAGACCGCAGCCGCGTCGGTGGCCGAGACGATCGCACCGAGCAGCATTCCCTGGAGGAGGCTGAGGCCTGCGATGCGATGCGCAAACCAACCGACGACGAGGGACGTCAGCAGGACGCCGACTGTCGACAGAGACAGCGCGGAGCGGACGCTCGGGCGAACGAATTTCCAATCAGTCTCAAGGCCGGCGGCGAAAAGAATGAACGCCAGCGCGACGACGCCGACCCACTGCGCCACCTCGGCATCATCGAAGTAGATCCCGCCGATCCCTTCCGAACCAGCGAGCATGCCGAGGACGAGGAAGAGAACGAGCGCGGGAACGCCGAGACGCCCGGACGCTTTGCTGGCAAAAATGCTCAGCGCCAGCAGAACGGCCACGACGACGAGGACGTTATCCAGAACCATGTGTGTCGGAAGATTGAGCTACTTCTGGGTGAAACGCAGCGTGTTGCCATCGGGATCGTCGATGTAGAACTCTCGCGTGCCCCAACTTTGATCGATCGGGCCCTCATGGACCTGTTTAGGGGCGTCCGGATTTCCGCGCGTGCGCAGACCGCGCTCCCGAAACTTTCGAAACAGCGCGTCGATGTTTGTCGTCGTGACGACGATCGCTTGGCCGAACTCGCCGTCTCCGCGATGGCTGGATAAGATCAATTGGTCGCCGTCGCGCGCAACGACGCTGTACGACGGATCGCTCAGGTCATCATCGCCATCGACGAGCTCGAAATCGAGCACGCCGGTATAGAAATCGAGCGACTTTTTCATGTTTCTGCAACGGACAGTCGGAATGATCGCCATGTTCAAACCGAGGGTTGCGATGGCCGCTGCTTTCCTTCGGACGCCAGCTTGCGTTGCCGGCTCAGGTAGCGATCGAAAATCGCGATCCGCTCCTCGGCCTGCGGAATCATCGCGACGACGCGCTCGAGATGCGTCAGATAGTCGGGATACTTCGTGATCGCGCGAACCTCGGCTAGGAACGGCCGCAGCTTCGCGTAGACCACGACGTGCTCCGTGTTCGCGGCGTTGAACATTTCGGCGGGGATTGCGTCCTGAACAACAAGCGACGCGGCCATGTCCCAGTATGTCGTGACCATCCGATACGGCGCGCTCTCGTATCCCGGACCGAGCCACGCGGCGAGCACGTCCTGTGCGGTGCCCGGGTGGAACTCGAAGACGAACCATGACCGGGCCTGCCGCAGAGTGGGCTCGGTGCGAAGTTCATACAACTTCAGCAACGTGCCGGCTGCCTGAGACGACTCCGCCATCGCGCGCGATTGTAGCGCGGCGCGCCTCCCAGGTCTTTCGTTTGAAGACGTACTTACTTCGCGCGGCGAATTAGCTCGCGGGCTCGAATAGCTCGATCGGATTGTCGTCGGGGTCGAGCAACTGGATTTGCTTGCCTCCCGGGCCAACTTCCATTTCGTTTCGAAAGTGGAGGCCTGCCTTCTTGAAGGCCTCGATGCACGACGGAAGATCGTCAACTCGAACGACGATTCGAGTCCAGCCGCCCGGCTCCTGACGCTGACCATTGGGGAGAGGGCGTGAACCCGAAGCTCCGGGCCCGCTCAGCAAGAGTGGGAGCGCTTCAAGCGAAAGAGCAGCAAAAGCGGGAAGCTGCTTGTGCTCCAGTTTGAAGCCGAGATGCTCCGTGTAGAAGTCGATCGATCGGGTGACGTCCTTGACCTGATATCGAACGCCGTGAAAGCCGCGGATCAAGCCTTTGGCGTCAGTGCGTGCTTCTTTCACGCTTGTAGCTGACTCGTTCATCGTCTGCCTCCGTCGGGATGGCTGCATCGAATATGCCGAACGCGTTGGTTGTCTAGGCGCCGTTTGCGATAAGCGCGAGGGCATAGAGGAAAGTGGCCAGGAGGACGGCCCCAAGCGGGATCGAAAAAAAATACTTTTTGGCCAGGAAGATATAGCCGAACAGGAGAATCAGCCCAAGCGAAAGAAGAAAGACAGATTGGAACAAGAAGGCGCTGTGCGCCAGGGCCAGGTAGCCGTATACAGCGCCGAACAGGATGAGGCCGTAGCTATGGCTGGCGTTGAAGCCGACCCAGGCCTTCCACATCGTTGTTTGTCGCGTGATGACAGGCGAGACCTCCTGCATGCGCGTTTGCAGCTCACGATCGCGGGGCAATAGCTTTGGACCGTAGAAGGTGTACAGGAGATGCATGAGGCCCAGCACCAGAACGATCGCTGAACTGCCCGCGACAAGCCAAGGCGCAACTATGTTCATCGGGCCGACTTCCTGCGGCTTTCGCCTGCCGCGTAGCTGTTGCGAGTAGCCTAGCAAACGAGCGGGCCGAAGTCCTTTCCACCGACGAGTTAGGTGTGGGCGCCTGATACAATTTGCTCGTGACAGAAGCTGCAAGGAAGATCCTCGAAGAAGCCTTGAATCTCGACGCTGATGAGCGCGCGAGCCTAGCCGCCGAGTTGCTGGCGAGCTTGCAGGAGCGTGAGCAAGACGTCGAAAAGGCTTGGGCTGCGGAGATCGAGCGACGATCGCGAAATGCCGCGGACGAGCGTGGAACGGACTGGCGTGTCGCGTTCGAGGAGATCCGGGCTGACGTACTTCGCCGTTGAAACCGCTCTTAATTCAGCGGTCAGCTCTCCGAGACCTTCGCCAGGCAGCTTCGTGGTACCGCGAGCGGAACGCCGAGGTTGTCGAGAGGTTCGTGGCTGAAGTTGAACGAACTTTCGAACTGATCGAACGATTTCCTGCCACAGGTGCTCGGATTCCTCTCGTAGTGGGAACCGCGCGGGCGACTCCCCGTCAACGACTTTCCGTATCACGTCGTGTTCGAGAGTTCCCCGACCGCATCGAAGTACTGGCCATTGCTCATGATCGGAGACGTCCGGGCTACTGGAGCACCTAACGGCCCGCCACTCAGCGGCGTGGCCCGCAACGCAGCGGGCCACGATCGTCCGCGAACACATCGAAGATCCCGAATGTCGAGGGGCCGAGGCGGATTGCGAACCACGCGGTGGTCGCGGGTTCCTGATTGACGAGGGCGCGGCCGCTCTTCAGAAAACTCTTACTTCTTTTTCTTTTTCTTTTTCGCCGGCAGGCTCGCGGCGAATGCGATCGATCGCGCGAGCCACTTCTTCAACTCCGACGGCTTCGCCTTGAAATTCGACGGCGCGACGACGAATGCTCCCATCGTCCGACCCATCACCACGAACGGTTTGCCGCCCGCTTGCATTAGGGTGTCGCGATCTTTCTCGTCGAGCTTGAGCACGAGATCGTCGCGATGGAGTCCGGCCGCCATGTTGCCGTTCACGAATGCCGCCGGATAGCCGAACATCTTGCGCCGCTCGACTTCCTTCGGCAGCGCGGCGTCGAAGGCGTCGATCCAATCCTGCGGAGCGGGTTGCCACTTCGGCATCGCCGCTTTCTTTTTGGCGGCCACTACTTCGCGCGCTTCAGCGCTCCCTCGAGAAAAACCGGCTCGAGTCCCGTCGCCCAATACACAACCGCATCTTTGTTAGGCTGCGACGTCTCTTCGCCCGTCTTCAGCGTCTTCCCGGCGCCCTTGAATTCGAGCCAGCCGATCCAGACGTTGCCGCGCTTCTCGGCGAACGCGCGGACTTTGAATTGATTGACCGGCTTCGCGAATTCGTGGACGAGGTCAGCCATGCTACGCCGTCACTGTCACCCAAGGCTGCGCGATTGCCATCTCTGTCTTGAACGAGTTGATCGCGCGGATGGTATAGCGAAGCCGTTTTCCTGCCGCGTTTTTGTTGACCGGCCCCGACAACTGCCGATGTGGGCGCGCAGTTCCGGGGCGTCGCGATTTGAATGTTTGCTGCGGAAACGGCGACGGCTTCTCGAACTCGATCAACAACTCGTCGACCGTGACGTCGGCGCCTGCGAGGTATCGAAAGTCCCATTCGATACCTTCGCCGACTTTGAGGATCGCGTCATCAGGATTGGCAGCCAGAAAGATGCGTCCTCCGCCCGCTTCCACATCGACACGGACCGGCACGGTGCGCACCGCGAATTCAGTGAGCTCGTGGCTGGCAACAAGTCGATCCGATGACGCGGGCGGAGCCGCCACCAATGACGGCGCTTCCGCGCGCGGCGGAGCGGGGATGAAGGACGACGGCCGCGGTTTTTCACCTTGCGTAAACCATGTCGCCGAGACCGTGCCTCCGGACGAAACGCGCGTGCGCGGGCGCCGGGCGCGCTTCTTTTCCGCGACGGGACGCGGCGGCGGGGCCGCCTTGGCGGCGAGTTTGCCGGCCATTTTGGCGGCGACTTTGACGGGGACTTTGGATGCTGGAGCCACCGGCTTAGCCACCGCTTTAGCCCGGGCGGCCGGTTTCGGAGGCTTCACAGCCTTCCGTTTCGGTGCCGCCGCGACCTTCTTGGCGGGACGCCGAGGGGCGCTTTTTGTGCGCCTGCGTCGCCGTATCGCCTTCTTAACAGGGCGCTTACGGGCGCGGGCGGCGTTTTTCTTCCCCTGCACCTTAGCCATCGTTCAAAAGAATGGCGCGCAGTATAGCGGCCAGCGCAGCCTAACGCCAGCGTTCAGCCGATTTCCCGTTGCAGGGTATCCCGCAGCTCCTCGGCGATCTTCTCGATCTTCGCTTGGTCGCGACCCTCGACCATCACCCTGACTTTGTCCTCAGTTCCCGAGTAGCGGACGAGGATCCGGCCCGAGCCTTCGAGATCGCGCTCGGCCGAGGTGAGGGCGGCCTGGTATTTCGGAAGCGAGTCGAGCGGCGGCTTCGATCCGACTTTCTGATTGATGAGGATCTGCGGCATCGGCTCGAACGTCCGCAGCTTCGAGAATGGCAGACGGGATTCCGCGAGCAATTCGCCGAAGACCAGCGCGGTATGGATGCCGTCGCCGGTCGTGTGCACGGTCAGGTCGATGATGTGTCCCGACTGCTCGCCGCCGATGATGGCCTTCTTTTCGAGCATCATCTCGAGGACATATTTGTCGCCGACCTGAGCGCGGCAAAGCTCGATGCCGTCGCGCTCGAGCTGCCGCTCGAATCCGAAGTTCGACATCACTGTCGTCACGACGCAGTTGCCGGCGAGCTTTCCCTTGCGCTTGAAATGCTGCACCCACAGATAAATGATTTCGTCGCCATCGCGGACGTTGCCGGCATCGTCGACGAAGATCGCGCGATCGGCATCGCCGTCGAACGCGACTCCGAAATGCGCCTTCTGCTGCACGACGACTTTGCCGAGACCTTCGGGATGCAATGCGCCGGCGTTCTCGTTGATGTTGCGGCCATTGGGCTGATCGTTGATGACGCGAACGTTCGCGCCGACCCGCCGAAAAACTTCTGGCGCGATGCGATACGCCGCACCGTTGCCGGCGTCGAGCACGACGTTCATTCCGCGTAGAGCATTCGGCGCGACGCCGCTGACGAGAAAATCTTCGTACTTCTCGATGAGTGCGCGATTCTCGCGCAGCTCGATCTTCGGAATTGCGACGTCGTCACGCCGGATCGCGCGCATCTGGTCTTCGATTTCTTCTTCGTGCGCATCTGGAATCTTCATTCCGTCGTGCCCGAAGACCTTCACGCCGTTGTCGTCGTATGGATTGTGCGAAGCGGAGATCGAGATTCCCGCTTCGGCATCCGAAGTGCGACAGAGATACGCAACGCCGGGCGTCGTGATCACTCCGATATATCGCGCCTCGCCGCCACCGGCGACGATTCCCGCCGAAAGCGCGCGCGCGATGTCGGGGCCGGACTCGCGCGTATCGATTCCCATGATGACGCGCCGAAACCGATGCGCCAGGGCCTGGCCGAGGGCGAAGAGGGTGGGTGGGTCGAAAGGGTATTGTGCTGCTTTGCCGCGGATGCCGTCGGTGCCGAAGAGAACTCTCATTGCGATTTCTTTTTCGGTTCCGGTTCCGGCTGAGTCGGGCCAATCTCTTCGTTGAGCGGAACGGTGACCTGCGCCATCTGCGGATCGACGATTCGGATCAGCGACGAGTCGGAAACGACGCCGACATTCTGCGTGAACGTCTCGGTGCGGCCGGTCATGATGATGCGCTCGGTCGCGACTTCGCTGAGATTGCGGATCTGCGATGCCGGACCGGAGACGAGCGCGTTCTCGGGCGTGACGGTCGCGTCACCGAAGGCATATCCGCTCGGTGGCTGACCGACCAGAAAGGCGCGAATGGGGACGCTTTTCTGGCGGACCTGTTCGACGCGAAAACGCACTTTGTTCGGATCGATCGATGCGACTTCGACAGTCGGCGGGACATTGATCGATTGCGGCCGGATCGTGATCGTGATGTCGCCCGCGACGACCGTGTGCAAATCGAGCGGCACTTCGAGATTCTGCGAAGACAGCGACCGCAGATCCGAATTTCGTCCGCGGAGGCGAACGCTGACGGTGTCGGGGACGGGAGTCGTGATCGCGAGATCGCGCGGCATGCCCACCAGCGACAGGGGCACCGCGAACGCGCGCTCGGAAACGCCTTCGCGCCGCGGCGCGGAGACGACGAACCAGACGGTGAACGCCAAAAACAGCGACAGCACTTTCAGCGGAAGATTTGCGAACCAGCCGTTCATGCCGCGGCTCCGCGCAAGCGTTCGTGCATCAGACCGACGAGCGCATTGCGATCGAGATTCTCGTGCAGCGTTCCCTCGCTCGCGGCGGCGATCGATCCGTTTTCCTCGGAGATCACGATGATGAGCGCGTCGCTTTCCTCGCTGAGGCCGAGGGCGGCGCGGTGCCGGGTGCCGTGGGCGATTTTTGGATCGGTCGAAGCGGTGAGCGGAAGAAATGCGCCGGCCGCCAGAACGCGATTGCCGTGAATGATCGCCGCCCCGTCATGCAGAGGCCCGCCTGGGGTGAACAGGCTGACGAGCAGGTCGGCGCTCACGATTGCATCCAACGGCTTGGCGGTCTCGGCATACATGCGCAGACTCTGCGTGCGCTCCATTGCGATCAGCGCGCCGATTCTCTTGGCGGCCAGCACTTCTGTCGCCTGCGCAACCGGCTCGAACGCTCCGCTGTCAGCGCCGCGCATGAAAAAAGCCAGCAGCGGATTGGCTCCCATCCGCGCCAGCGCCCGGCGGATCTCGTGCTGAAACAGCACGATGATTGCGAATGGTAAATAGAACAATATTTCGCGCGAAATGGCTTCGAGCGCCGGAAGATCGAATGCGCGAGCGACGAAGAAGGTGCTCGCCAGGACGACCAATCCGATCGAGATCTGCATCGCGCGCGTGCCGCGGATGAGCGCCAGGATGTTGTAGATGATGAAGGCAACCACGATGACGTCGAGCGCATCGCGCCACGTGAAATGCAGCGAGATGAGGCGGTCGAACCAGGTCATCGTTCCTTCTCCGCGATCGCCATCAGCACCCGGAGAAAATCGATCGTCTCGCGCACGTCGTGAACGCGAACGAGCGTTGCGCCGCCGCGATGTGCGGCCGCGACGGCCGCCAGCGATCCCATCGCGCGATCGGGTCCGGCATCGCGTCCGGTGAGATGGCCGATGAATCCTTTGCGCGAGGCGCCGATCACCAGCGGCGCGATCGGAGTCAGCTCGCTCGCGCGCGCGAGGATCTCGAGGTTGTGATCGAATGTTTTTCCGAAGCCGATGCCCGGGTCGATGAGGATCTGCGAGGCTTCGATGCCGGCGGCAATCGCGTCGTCGCGGAACGCTGTCAGCTCACTCCCAACCTCGCTCACGACGTCATCATATTGAATGTTCTTCTGCATCGTTCGCGGCTCGCCGCGCATGTGCATGAGAACCACCGGAACCTTCAATCGGGCCGCGATCGCGGGCATCCCCGCCGAGTATCGGAGGGCGCTGACATCATTGATCATGTCCGCCCCTGCCTTGATCGCATCATCGGCCACCGCCGCTTTACGCGTGTCGATGGAAATCGGAATGTCGCTGCGCTGCCGGATCTGTTCGATCACCGGAATCACGCGATCGATCTCGATCTGCGCCGCAATCGGCTCGGAGCCGGGACGCGTCGATTCGCCGCCGATGTCGATCACCAGCGCGCCGTCCTGCTCCATCTGCAGCGCTGCGTGCACAGCTTTGGCGTGATCGAAATGGACGCCACCGTCGGAGAAAGAATCAGGCGTGACGTTGAGGACGCCCATCACGCCGGGCGCGCGGAGGATGGCGAGGGTGCGGCCGCGCGGCAGTGAAAACGATGAACGATGAACGATGAACGATGAACGGTCCTCGGCCTTGTTCATCGTTCATCCTTCATCGTTCATCGTTATTCGTCCCGTTCCCGAACGATTCGCGCGCCGAGCCGGTTGAGCCGCTCTTCGATCCGCTCGTAGCCGCGATCGATCTGATGAATGTTGTGAATGACGCTCTCGCCTTTCGCGCACAGCGCGGCGAGCAGCAGCGCCATGCCGGCGCGGATGTCGGGACTCGAGATCTCCGCGCCGCTGAGGCGGTTTCCGCCGACGATGATCGCGCGATGTGGATCGCACAGGATGATGCGCGCACCCATCGACACGAGTTTGTCGGTGAAGAAGAGACGCGACTCGAACATCTTCTCGAAGATCATCACCGTCCCTTCCGCCTGCGTCGCGAGCACGACCATGATCGAAAGGAGATCGGCGGGAAACAGCGGCCACGGGCCATCGTCGATCTTCGGGACGGCGGCGCCGATGTCGTACCGCACGCGAAGCTCGAGATCCTTCGGCACCCGAATGTTTTTCCCTTCGACGATCAGATCGACGCCGAGTTTTTCCAGCATCAGGCGCACGGCGTAGAGATGTTCCGGAACAGCGTCCTCGATCAGAAGCTCGCTGCGAGTGACCGCGGCCAGGCCGATGTATGAGCCCACTTCGATGTGATCGCTGGGAATTGTGAACTCTCCACCCCGTAGAGTCTCGACGCCTCTGATGGCCAGCGAGTTCGTCGCGATGCCCTCGATTCGGGCACCGAGCGCGTTGAGAAAACTGCAGAGATCCTGGACGTGCGGCTCGGCGGCGGCGTTGTAGATCAATGTGTCGCCGTCGGCCAGGACGGCGGCCATGACCGCGTTCTCCGTCGCGGTGACCGACGCCTCATCGAGAAAAATCTTCTTTCCCTTCAGCGCCTGCGCGCTCATCCGATATTCGTATGCCGACACTTCGATTTGCGCGCCGAGGGATTCGAGGGCCAGCAGGTGGGTGTCGATGCGGCGGCGTCCGATGACATCGCCGCCCGGCTTTGTGATATTGGCCGAGCCGCAGCGCGCGAGCAGGGGTCCGGCGAGGAGTATCGATGCGCGGATTTTCTTGGAAAGCTGCGAATCGGGCGTCGCATTGATTTCGCCTTTCGCGTGAATCGTGACGACGTTCTTCTCTCGGCGCTCGACGTTCGCGCCGAGCTTCTCGATGATCTCGAGCATCACGCGCACGTCCTGGATGTCGGGCAGGTTGTACAGCGTGACGGGATCGTCGGTCAGCAGGCAGGCGGCCAGGATCGGAAGCGCGGCGTTTTTGTTGCCGCCCGGGCGAATTGTCCCTTCCAATCGGCGTCCGCCTTCGACGACAAAACGTTCCATCGGCATGGCCCGGCGATTCTATCTGCTATCCTCATTTGATGATCGTCGCTCCGCTCGGATCGGGAAGCGCGGGGAATGCGTACTACTTCGAGAGCGACGGCACGAGCATCCTCGTTGACGCTGGCTTCGGGCCGCGCGAAACTGCCAAGCGGCTCGAGCAGATCGGACGCGAGCTCGCAAACCTGAAGGCGATCGTCCTCACGCACGAGCACTACGATCACATGCGCGGCGCGGAGAGCCTTGCGCGCAAGCTACAGGTTCCGATCTACCTCACGCGCGGCACGCTCGATGCCAGCGCGATCGATCGCGACGAGACCCCGGTCGTCGTTTTCAACAACAACAGCACGTTTCCGATCGGCGAGTTGAATGTGCACGCGTGCAGGACGCTGCACGACGCGACCGATCCCGCCTGCTTCGTCATCGAGGCCCGCGACGGCACCCGCGTCGGCATCGCCAGCGACCTCGGCTACGTCGATGACCAGGTCAAGAGCCATCTCAGCGGATGCGACGGCCTCTTTTTCGAATCGAACCACGATCTCGACATGCTGCGGATGGGAACGTATCCGTGGTCGCTGAAGCGGCGGATCATGTCGCGCTTCGGACATCTGTCCAACGACGATTCGATGCTCGCGGTGCAACGGATGATCGGCGCCGATCTCAAGACTCTCTGCCTGATTCACCTCTCCGAGAAAAACAATCATGAGTCGATCGTCCGCGACATGGCCGGCCGCCTGATGCATCGGAATGGCGTGCAACTCGAGCTCGCTATCGCGAAACAGTTCGAGGCGACCGGCATCTTCGAGATTGCCCGGCGGCGCGCGGCGCGGCCGCTGATTCCTGCGCGATATACGCAGATGCCCTTGTTCTAGTGCCGAGTGCCGAGTGCCTAGGGAGGTAGGCCTCGGCACTCGGCCCTCGGCACTCGGCACTTTCTCAATCGCTAATCCCCCAGGGAATGCTTGACAAGCGCCTCGCGTTGAATAAAAATGCATGGCAATGAATATTCATGCACGGCATGAGGAAATCGTCAACATCGTCCGGGAGCAGACCGTTCACTCCCAGGATGAGCTGATGGCGATCCTTCGCAAGCGCGGCTTTGTGGTGACGCAGCCGACGCTGTCGCGCGACATCCGTGAGCTCGGGCTCGCGAAGACGCCTGCCGGCTATGTCATCCCGGGTGATCTGGCGACAGTGACGCCGATCGCCTCGCTCAAGCGAGTCGACCAACTCCTGCGCGACTCGGTGGTTTTCGCCGAGGCGGCGGGGAATCTTGTGGTGCTGAAGACGCCGGCGGCGGCTGCTCAGCCTGTGGCGAGGGCGCTCGATGCGACCCCGCCTGAAGACGCGCTCGGCACTGTAGGGGGCGACGACACGATTTTCGTGGCGTTCCGCCATGCCGCTTCCGCCGCGGCGTTTGTGCAGCACGCGCAACAGATCGCGGGCATCACGCCGCGTCGCGTTCGCGCATAACGGTGGAATTGAGGTCCGATACCGTGCAGACAACAACCGAAACCAAACGTGTAGCGATCGTCGGAGCCACCGGTTATGCCGGCTCCGAGCTGACCGGCATTCTCGCGAAGCATCGCGGCGCCGAAGTCGTCGCTCTGTTCTCATCCGGGTCCGGCGCAGCCGCGCCTGCGAATCCCGCGTTTCCCGATCTGATCGCGCAGCCGTTCACAATCGAAGCTTTGCTGGCGTCCAAACCCGATGTCGTTTTTCTCGCGACGCCCAACGAAGCGTCGGCCGATCTCGCTCCGAAGCTGCTCGATCAGGGTTTGCGAGTCGTCGATTTGTCGGGCGCGTTTCGTCTGAATGATCCGGCCCTCTATCCGACGTGGTACGGCTTCGCGCATGAGCGTCCGAAACTTCTCGACGAAGCCGTCTACGGGCTGACGGAGTGGTGCAACGGTGAGTTGAAAGGCGCGCGCCTGATTGCGAATCCAGGCTGCTATCCGACTTCCATCCTCCTGGCGCTGCGGCCGCTGACGTATGTCATCGATCGCGAGCAGCCGGTCATCTGCGATTCGAAGAGCGGCGTGTCGGGCGCGGGAAAGAAAGCGGACCTCTCGTGGTCGTTCGCGGAGCTGTACGGAAACTTCAAGGCCTACGGCGTCGGATCGCATCGCCACGAACCGGAAATCCGGCAGGGGCTGAAGCTCGGCGATCGAACGCCGCTGGTGTTCGTGCCGCATCTTCTTCCGACGCTGCGCGGAATCCTCTCGACGATGCACGTCGGCTTCACGCACGTGATGACGGCCACCGAAATGGACGAGACCTACGCGCGCGCGTACGAGAACTCTCCGTTCGTTCGCATCCTGCCGGCGGGACAGCTTCCGGAGCTCAAAAACGTCGTGAACACACCGCGCTGCGAGATTGGCTACACGCTGCTGCAGGGTGGGCGGCGGGCGGTGATCGTCTCGGTGATCGACAACCTGCTCAAAGGCGCCGCGTCGCAAGCGGTGCAGAACTTCAACCGCATGTGCGGATATCCGGAGACGGAGGGACTGGCTTGAGAGTGATCAAACTTGGAGGCAGCCTCCTCGATGACGCCACACGCCGCGCGCAGGTCCTGCGTGGAATCGCGCAGGCGTGGAAGCGCGGCGAGCAGCTCGTGCTCATTCACGGCGGCGGAAAGCATATCGATCGGCATCTCGCGAAAGTCGGGATCGAGAAGCGTTCGCACGGCGGACTTCGCATCACCGACGACGCGACCCTCGAGATCGTGATCGCCGTTCTCGGCGGAGTCGTCAACAAGATGCTCGTCGCGGAGCTCTCGAAGATGGGAGTCAGGGCCGCCGGAATCAGTGGTGCCGATGGCGGGACGCTGAGTGCCGACCGCCACCCGCACATCGGCGGCATCGACCTCGGCAACGTCGGCCGCGTTCGAAGATCGGATCCGACATTGATTCGCGCGATGTTGTCGGCCGGATTTCTTCCGATCGTTTCCTCGGTCGCGTCCGGCGCGCGCGGATCGCTGCTGAATGTGAACGCCGACAGCGCCGCCGCTGCAATCGCGGCCGGTCTCAATGCAACGTCCCTCGTTTTTCTGACCGACGTCGCAGGGCTGCTCGATAAGAAAGGCGCAGTTGTTCCTTCGCTGGATGCCGAGGATGCGCGCGCGATGCTGGCGACCGACATCGTGAGCGGCGGAATGCGTCCGAAGCTCGAGGCGGCGCTGCAGGCGCTCGCTTCCGGAGTGACCTCGATTCGAATTGGTGAAGGAGGAACGTCCCTTGTTGCTGCATGACGAATCGCCTTCGGCGGTCGAAGCTCGCGAGAAGAACTTCATTCTCGGAACGTACGCACGCACATCATTTCACCCGCGCTCAGGAAGAGGCGCGCGATTGGTCGATGCCGATGGTCACGTCTACTGGGACCTGTTAGGCGGCATCGCCGTCAACGTCCTCGGCCATCAGCATCCGCGGCTCGTGAAGACATTGAAGGAAGGCTCGAAGGAGCTGCTGCACGTGTCGAATCTTTTCTATTACCCCGCTCAGGGAATCCTCGGCGAGCGCCTTGTGCGCGCGTCCGGATTGCTACGCGCGTTTTTCTGCAACAGCGGAACTGAGGCGAACGAGGCGGCGCTGAAATTCGCGCGGCTGGCGAATCCCGGCAAGAGCGAGATCGTCGCGCTCGAAGAGAGCTTTCACGGACGCACGCTCGGATCGCTCTCGATGACCGGACACGCCGCCTATCGCACGCCGTTCGAGCCGCTGGTCCCCGGCGCGAAATTCGTTGCGCCCAATGACATCCCGGCGCTGGAAGCAGCGGTCAACGACAAAACAAACGCGATCTTTCTCGAGCCGGTGTTAGGCGAGGGCGGAATCATTCCGCTGACCGCCGAATATCTCGCGGCTGCGCGGCGTCTGGCCGATCGCACCGGCGCGATCCTCATCTTCGACGAAATCCAATGCGGACTCGGACGCACGGGAACGCTCTTCGCGTATCAGCACAGCGGCGTCATCCCCGACATCGTCACGCTCGCGAAGCCGTTAGGCGGCGGACTTCCCCTCGGCGCGGTGCTGACCGGCGAGGCGATCGAAGGAGTCGTGAAGCCTGGCCATCACGGCACGACGTTCGGCGGCAACCCGATCGCGTGCCGACTCGGCAACGCCGTGCTCGACGAGATCGAGCAAGCGTCGCTGCTCGCGCGCGTCAACGAAACCGGCGTGTGGTTCGGCGAGGAGCTGGCGAAATTGAAAACGCGCGTGCCGGGAATCGTCGAGATTCGCGGCATGGGGATGATGTGGGGCATCGAGCTCGATCGCCCCGCGAAAGAGATCGCGAGTCAGCTTCTCGCAAAAGGATTCGTCGTCGGAACCGCGCGGGACAACGTGCTCCGCCTGCTTCCGCCGTACATCACGCCAAAGAAAGCATTTGTGGAATTCATCGCCGCGCTCGAACAGGCACTCGCGGCCGCGAAGGAGAAAGCAGCATGAACGTAAAAAAAGTCGCTCTTGCCTATTCGGGCGGACTCGATACGTCGATCATCATTCCCTGGCTGAAGGAAAACTACGGCTGCGAAGTTGTGGCAGTCGCCGTCGATGTCGGCCAGGCGGAAGAAACGTCCGGACTCGAGGCCAAGGCCTACGCCACCGGCGCGTGCGATTTCTATCTCATCGATGCGAAAGAGGAATTCGCGCGCGATTATCTCTTCCCGGTCCTGAAAGCCGGAGCGATCTACGAGAAGGACTACCTCCTCGGCACCTCGACCGCGCGACCGATCATCGCGCGCAAGCAGGTCGAGATCGCGCTGGAGACAGGGTGTGACGCCGTCGCGCACGGCTGCACCGGCAAAGGAAACGATCAGGTTCGATTCGAGCTCGCGTATCAGGCGCTCGCGCCGGAGCTGAAGATCATCGCGCCGTGGCGCGAATGGGCGATCACGTCGCGTGAAGATGCGATCGACTTTGCGGCGGCGCGCGGAATTCCGGTGCCGGTGACGAAGAAGGATCCGTATTCGCGCGATCGAAATCTCTGGCATCTTTCGCACGAGGGCGGACCGCTGGAAGATCCGGCGTTCGAGCCGGAAGCCTCGATGTTCAAGCTGACGGTCGATCCGACCGCGGCGCCGGAGACGCCGGAGAAAGTCACAATCAGTTTCGTGGCTGGCGAACCGGTGGCAGTGAACGGCAAGAATCTGTCGCCCGCGAAACTCATCGAAACGCTGAACACGATCGGCGGACGCAATGGCGTCGGCCGCGCGGACCTCGTCGAGAACCGCCTCATCGGCATCAAGTCGCGCGGCGTCTATGAGACTCCCGGCGGCACGCTACTCGTCACGGCGCTCAAAGCGCTCGAGTCGATCACGCTCGATCGCGACTGTTCGCACGAAAAAGAGCGGATCGCAACGCGCTACGCGGAGCTCGTCTACAACGGTCAGTGGTTCTCCCCGCTGAAGGAAGCGTTCGATGCGTTCGTGAACTCGATCAGCAGCAGCGTGACGGGCGAAGTTACGCTCAAGCTTTACAAAGGCAACGCGACGATCATCTCGCGCAAGTCGCCATACTCGCTGTATTCCGAGGATCTGGCGTCGTTCAATATGCGGGGGTACGACGCGAGTGATTCCGCGGGCTTCATCCGCCTGTTCGGACTGCCGCTGCGCGGGCGCAAACGCATCGCGCCGTTTGTCGTGCAGGACGTGGAGGAGAAGATCGCGCGGTGAAGAAAAACCTATGGGGCGGGCGATTCGAAGGCGAGCCTTCGGACCTTCTTCGTGTATTCAACGATTCCTTTGCGTTCGATCATCAGCTCTTCGCGGAAGACGTTGAAGGATCGATCGCGTGGACGCGCGCGCTCGAGCGCGCCGGTGCGTTGACGCGCGAGGAAGCGGAGAAGATTACCGCCGGCCTCGGCAAGATTTCTCAACCGACTTCTTTCGACGGTCACGAGGATGTCCACTCTTACGTCGAATCAAAACTGTACGACGCGATCGGCCCACTCGCGGGAAAGCTGCATACCGGCCGCTCGCGCAACGATCAGGTCGCGACCGATTTGAAACTCTGGTTGAAGCGCGCCTGCGATGAGGCGGTCGACAACGTTCGCTCGCTCGCGCGTGCGTTCGCCAAACGCGCCGCCGAAGAAGCGGCGACGCCGATGCCTGGCTACACGCATTCCAAACAGGCGGAGCCCATCACGTTCGGACATTGGTGTCTGGCGTATTGCGAGATGTCACTGCGCGACATCGATCGCTTCAACTCCGCGAAGCAGCGCGGCGACGAATCGCCGCTCGGATCGGGCGCGCTCGCCGGAGCTCCGCTTTCGGTCGATCGCGAAGCTCTGGCGAAGTCTCTCGGATTCGCGCGCGCGACAGCAAATTCGATCGACGCGGTTTCGGATCGCGACTTCGCCGCGGAGTATCTCTCTTGCGCAGCGCTGCTCTTATCGCATCTCTCGCGATGTGCCGAAGATCTGATCTTTTTCAGCAGCGACGAGGCGAATTATGTCGAGCTTCCGGATGCGCTGGCGACCGGTTCGTCGCGCATGCCGCAGAAGAAGAATCCCGATGTCCTCGAGCTGGTCCGCGGTCACGCCGCAAGAGCGATCGGTGAGCTGACAGGATTTCTCGCGCTCCTCAAAGGAATCCCGCTGGCGTACGACAAGGATCTACAGCTCGACAAGGAACCGCTCTTTCGCATGCGCGCGACGCTCGGCGTTGCGATTCCCGCTTTGGCGGCGCTGATCGGCGGATTGAAATTGAATCGCGATCGCATGCGCGCCGCAGCGGGCGGACCGATGCTGATGGCGACCGCCGTCGCGGATGCCATCGCGTCGCGCGGAATTCCGTTTCGCGAAGCGCACGAAAAAGTCGGACAGCAGCTCGCGTCGATCGACAAGCTGGCGAAGGAGTACGACGTCACGCTCGAGGGAATCCTCGCGAAGAAAAATGCAGTGGGCGGAACTGCGCCGGAGCGCGTGAAAGAAGCGGCTAAAAAAATGCTCGGGAGGGTGGGTTGAAGCTTCCCAAAGGATTCGTGGCCTCCGGCATTCGCGCCGGCATCCGCAAGAAGCGTCCCGACCTCGGCCTCATCGTGGCGGAGCGCGGCGCGAATGCTGCGGCGGTCTTCACGCAAAATCGATTTCTGGCTGCGCCGGTCGTGCTTGCGAAATCGTCGCTGAAGAAAACCGGCGGGCGCCTGAAGGCGGTCGTCGTCAACGCCGGTTGCGCGAATGCGGTGACCGGCCGTCCGGGACTGGAAGCGGCGAAGCGCGTTCGCAATCGCGCGGCGGAGCTTCTCCGCTGCGATGTCGATGAGATTTTTATGGCGTCGACCGGCGTGATCGGCGTCGTCCTTCCCGACAGGAAAGTGACCACAGCGCTGCCGGATGCCGTGGCGCGGTTGTCGTCGGGCGGCATCGCGGCGCTTTCGCATGCGATTCTCACCACCGACGTCGGACCGAAAGTCGCGCAGGCGACGTTCAAAATCGGCGGAAAGCGCGCGCGTATCGTCGGCGTCGCAAAAGGCGCGGGCATGATCCATCCCAACATGGCGACGATGCTGGCGTTCGTGATGACCGACGCCGCGATCTCCCCCGCGGCCCTGCGCAAAGCGCTGCGAGAAGCCGTCGATCAGAGCTTCAACGCCATCTCCGTCGACGGCGACACATCGACGAACGATTGCGTGCTCCTTCTTGCGAGCGGTAAATCGGGCAACGCCGAGAGTTCGGACATGACCGATTTTCAACGCGCGCTCAATGCAGTCTGCCGCGAGCTGTCGTGGATGATCGTGCGCGACGGCGAAGGCGCAACGCGCGTGATGGAGCTCGAAGTGCGCGGTGCGCGCAACGATCGCGAAGCGAAACTGGCTGCGCATGCAGTCGCGACCTCGCCCCTTGTGAAAACTGCGCTTTATGGCGGAGATCCGAACTGGGGACGCATTCTCGCCGCGGTCGGACGGAGCGGCGCGCGCTTCTCGGTTCGGCGCGTTTCGCTGGCCGCCGGACCGGTGATGCTCGTTCGCAACGGCGATCCCGCCGAGTATCGTGAAAAAGATGCGGCCCGCGTCTTTTCCCGCGAGCGCGTCCCGATCACCCTCGACCTCGGCTCCGGCAACGCGCGTGCGCTGATCCTCGCAAGCGACCTCGGCCACGACTACGTTTCGCTCAACGCCGACTATCGCTCATAATTTTGGGCGCCCATGCCCACCTTCGAGCGACCAACTAATATTGGAAAGTACGAGATTCTCGCGACGCTCGGGCGCGGCGGGATGGGCGTGGTGTACAAAGCGCGCGATCCGGTCATCGATCGCATCGTCGCGATCAAGACGATCCTGATCGGCGAAGAAGTCAACGCGGAAGACAATCTCGCCGATCGCCTCACGATGGAGGCGCGCTCCGCGGGGCGTTTGCATCATCCAAACATCGTCACGGTTTTCGATTTCGGAAAAGAGGGCGACCTTTCGTACATCGTGATGGAGTACGTCGAGGGCATCAACCTCGCGCGCATCATCGACGAGCGCCGTCCGCTGCCCCTCGATACGAAACTCAGCCTGCTGGTGCAGATCGCGAACGGACTCGCGTACGCGCACGAGCGCGGCGTCATTCATCGCGATATGAAACCGGCGAATGTCTGCATCGCGTCGCCGGGAACGGCGAAGATCCTCGATTTCGGTCTTGCTCGATTCGACAGCACCCGCCTGACGAAAACCGGGTACATGGCGGGCACGATCGCGTACATGTCGCCGGAGCGACTCGGTGGCACTACCGGCGCCTCCGATGACATCTTCGCCCTCGGCGCCGTCGCGTACGAAGTGTTGACGTATCAGCGCGCGTTTCCCGGCGCCACGCCCCCGGAAGTCTTCGGCAAGATCCTCGGCCCCGTCCCGCCCGCCGCACCCTCGCAGATCGCGGACGTTCCTGCCAAGCTCGATCGCGTCATCCTCAAAGCGCTCGCAAAGGAGACGGAAGCGCGCTACGCGACCGCTGCCGAATTTGCGGACGACTTGCGCCACTTCGTCTCCACCGAGGTACACCACACAGTGAACGACGCGCCGACGCAGGCGCGGCCGCTGCGCGAATTCATCACGCGTCCAGGCGGCACGGCGTACGGTGAACCGAGCAAGATTTCGCAGCAGGAGACGGCGGTCGTTTCCGATGTGAGGACCAAAGGTGCATCGACGAAGCCCGATCTCGATCTGACTGCCGCGGCGACCGCACCGACGTCCGTGACGCCCACGCCACCGCGGGGAACGCGCGCGATCTGGATTGCTCCGGCGGCGGTGTTGGCAATCGCGATCGCGGCGTTAGTTTTCTGGCCGCGTCCCCCCGTCAAGCAACAACCGCCAAAGCCTGTGCCGCCGGTTCCGCAACCGACTCAACCTACGACGACACCGCCCGATCGAACTGCCGACGATGCCGCGCTGCAACTCGCAAACGCGCGTAGCCTGACCGACGAGCTCCAGCGCAGGAAGCTCAACGGCGGCGAATCGATCAGCTTCAGCAAGTGGAAAGGCACGCTGGCGGTCGCGGAGCAGAAGTTCAAGGAAAAGGATTACAAGACAGGGGGACGTCTCGCGGCCGATGCGATCGCCGGGCTGCAGGACGTGATCAACAAGAACGACAAGCGTCAGAACACGCCGACGGAGCAGCCAATCAAGAGAGTCCCCAATCCGCTTCCGGGTCCGGTTCCGCAGCCCCCGATCATGCCGACGTCGCCGGCTCCCGTTCCGGTGCCGCCGCCGCAACCCGCCCCCACGCCCGTCCCCGCCCCCGCGCCTGCGCCGGTTCGCGAATCACCGGAGCACGAGATCGGGACGTTCATGCAGCAGCTGGCCTCGGCCTACCAGTCTCGCGACGTCGCCTTCTTCCGGGAGAACTCCGTGCAGTTCAACGACGCGATGGCCGACGCCGTTCGTCGTTCGCCGTCCGTGCGCGTCGAGCTGCAGGTGCAACACATCGACGTTCGCGATCCGCATCATGCGAGCGTCGCGGTGAAGCGAACGGATTGGTTCCCCGATCCATCGACGCCGCCGGCGACACGCGCGTTGATCTATAACCTTGACCGTTCTTCCGGTCACTGGCAGATCGCTTCCATCGCGCGTCAGTAGCGCGATCAGAGCGGCATCTGCACGCCGGCCGTGATGACTGTGGTCGGCCGAATGCCGCTCTTGTTCAGCGGAACGAGGATGTTGAACAGCAGCGCGTGATCGCCGCTGAACTTCCACTTGGAGCCGAGAACACCGTCGATCTCGGAGTGTCCGATGAGTTGCTGATCGCCGAGGATGACGCTGCGGAAGAGCGACGACGCGTGAGGACGGATCGCGCCGATCACATCGGTTGTGATCGTGAGCCGCGGCGTCGCCACGATTTCAGTGCCGAATCGATAATCGAACAAGTCC
>DATBSF010000249.1:0-7799 GCA_036559905.1 Thermoanaerobaculia bacterium
ATGACGAACGGTAAACACGGCCGCCGAGCCGGCGGCGGAACAGCCGGCGGGCCGCCGGCGCTACACACAATCGTCGCCATCGATGGTCCCGCCGGCGTCGGCAAATCAACAACAAGCCGCCGCGTCGCACAAGCGCTCAACCTTCCGCACATCGATACCGGCGCGATGTATCGCGCGATCGGCCTGGCCGCGCTGCGCGAGGAAATCGATCCGCACGACAAGGAAGCGCTCGCGGATCTCGCGTCGCGCACTCGCATCGATTTCGTTCCGGGCGAGCGCCCCCGCGTCCTCCTCAACGGCGAGGAGGTCTCGGAAAAGATCCGTACGCCCGAGGTCAGCATGGCAGCCAGCGACGTCTCGACGATCCCGGCGGTCCGCCGCATCCTGGTCCGCCTGCAACAGGAGCTCGGGAAGCGGGCGGGCGGGGTTCTCGAGGGGCGTGACATTGGCACCAAGGTTTTCCCCGACACCCCCTGCAAGTTTTTCCTAACCGCCCGGCCGGAAGTTCGCGCCAAACGGCGTTTCGAGGAGCTCCAGGCGAAGGGAATGTCGGCGAACTTCACGACTGTCCTGCAGGAGACCCTGACCAGGGACGAACAGGATTCGACCCGCGCCGACTCGCCTCTGCGGTACGACGAGAGCTACACCGTGATCGACACCTCCGATATCCCGATCGACGAGGTCGTAGATTCCATTGTCAAGCACGTTCGCGCCTTGTGCTAAACTCCAGCTTTAACGCAATTTAGCTGTTTATTGCGCAAGCCGGATCATGCCGCCGACCGACCCCAAAAACTCGAAAGATGACCTCGAAAACCTCGGTATGGGGGAGCTTCTCGACATGTACGAGAAGCGGATGTCGAACTTCGCCGAAGGAGACATCGTTCACGGAAAGATCCTCAAGATCACGCCGTCCGAAGCTGTGATCGATATCGGCTACAAATCAGAGGGTTTACTGCCGATCAGCGAGATCACCAGCTTTGACAACACTGTGAAGGTCAAGCCCGGCGACGAGATCGAGGTTTTCCTCGAACGTCTTGAAGATCCGAGCGGTTACGTAATTCTTTCCCGCGAAAAAGCGGAGCGGATGCTGGTGTGGGATCGCATCGAGGCCGCATTCAAAGCGGATCAGGCGATCAGTGGCCGGGTCGTCGACCGCGTCAAAGGCGGACTGTCGGTCGATGTCGGCGGCATCAAGGCCTTCCTGCCGGGATCGCTGATCGACACCAAGCCGGTGAAGAATCTCGATTCGCTTCGCGGGCACGAGTACAAATTCAAGATCGTTTCTTTCGACAAGAAACGCAGCAACGTCGTTTTGTCGCGCCGCGCGATCGTCGAGGTCGAGCATCAGGCGCAGAAGGAAGCGACGTTCAGCAAGTTGCAGGAAGGGCAGATCACGCACGGCGTGGTCAAGAACATCACCGACTACGGCGTCTTCGTCGACCTCGGCGGCGTCGATGGGCTGCTGCACATCACCGATATTTCGTGGGGACGCGTCAATCATCCGTCGGAGTACTTCAACGTCGGCGATGAGATCGAAGTCGTGGTCCTCAAATTCGATCTGGCAGCAGGACGCGTCTCACTCGGATACAAACAGAAGACGCCCGATCCGTGGCTCGATGTCGTGCAGCGCTATCCGCTCGGCATCAAGGTGCACGGAAAAGTCGTGTCGCTGACTGACTACGGCGCATTCGTCGAGTTGGAAGAAGGCGTCGAAGGGCTGATCCACGTCTCCGAGATGTCGTGGACGAAGAAAGTGCGGAATCCGTCGAAGATTCTGTCGGTCGGCGCGGAAGTCGAGGCGGTGGTCTCCGATGTCAACGTCGCGAACCGTCGCATCTCGCTTTCGCTCAAAGCTCTCGAGCAGAATCCGTGGGACACGGCGGCCGAGCGTTATCCGGTCGGATCGGTCGTCAGCGGCAAGGTTCGCAATCTGACTGACTTCGGCGCGTTCGTCGAGCTCGAAGAGGGCATCGACGGACTGATCCACATCTCGGACATGTCGTGGAACCGACGGCTCAAGCATCCGAATGAAGTATTGAAGAAGGGCGACAGCGTGCAGGCGCGCGTGATCAATGTCGATCCCGACAGCCAGCGGCTCTCGCTCTCGATCAAAGAGTTCCTGCCGAATGAATGGGACACCTTCGCGAAGGCCCACGCTATCGGGGAGGACATCGTTGGAACGATCTCGAAGATCACCGACTTCGGCCTTTTCATCCGGCTGACGGAGGGCGTGGAAGGACTGACGCACGTCTCCGAGATTCAGCGCGATCCGAAATCGAAGCTCGACAAGATGTTCAAGGTCGGCGATCCGATTCGCACGCGCATCATCAAGATCGATACGAACGAAAGAAAGATTGGCCTGTCGACTCGCGACGTCGAGCCGCTGGCCGAAGGGGAACACGCGCCGGCCGCGCAAGCCGAGACTCAACCTGAACACGAAACCGCCGAAACGACGGCAGCCCCGGAGACCACCACAAAGAGCTGATGCGGGAGGATCCTTTGGACTACCAGTCTGAATCGGAACGGACAGAATCCAAAGCGGGTGTGATGACGAAAGCCGAACTCGTGGATGAGGTGGCGCGCGTCGTCCAACTGACGAAGAAGCAGGCCGAGACGATCGTCAACATCGTCTTCGACTCGATCGTCGACTCGCTGCGTGCCGGCCAGAAGATCGAGTTGCGCGGCTTCGGAAGCTTCCGTCTGCGCAGTCGCAAATCGCGCACCGGCCGCAATCCGAAGACCGGAGAGAAAGTGGAAGTACCTTCGAAGAAGATTCCGTACTTCAAGCCGGGGAAAGAGCTCAAGGAGCTCATCAACAAGGCGGGTGGGGAGTCGGGTGGTGAGAAAACCGGTACAGAATGAATTTCGAATTTCGAATGAAGAATTTCGAATTTAGAATGATCCGAGCTCCCGAGGTTTTCTTCATTCTTCATTCGGAATTCGAAATTCGAAATTCATGGAAGTTCTCTTCACCCCCTGGAGGTATCCCTATTTGACCTCGCCCAAAAGCGAGACCCCCGGTCGTTGCATTTTCTGTATCGCGGCACAATCCCCGAACACCCGTGAGACTCTAACGCTCTATCGCGGCGACCAGGCACTCGTCATGTTGAATCGATATCCCTACACCAACGGTCATCTGATGGTCGCGCCCATCGCGCATCAGGCGCGACTGTATGACAGCACCGACGCTTCGCTGCGCGCTCTCATCCGTCTGACCGCCGAGTCGCAGCGGATCCTGTCGGACGTCTATCATCCTGACGGCTTTAACGTCGGAATGAATTTCGGACAGAGCGCAGGCGCGGGGGTTGCTGACCATTATCATCTGCACATCGTGCAACGCTGGACGGGAGACTCGAACTTCATGTCGGTGACCGCGCGCACCCGGCTCGTTCCGGAGGAGCTCGACGTCACGTACGACAAGCTGCTGCCGCATTTCGAAAATATCCGGAAGGAATTCGACGCAGCGTGAGCGCCCGGGCGATCACCGCGATGGTGCTGGCCTATCTCATCCCCGGCGCCGGACATTTCTATCTGGGCAAGCGCGGACGCGCCGCCGCGTTCTTCGCCATCGTCTGCCTGATGTTCGCGATCGGCGTCGCCATCGACGGCGACCTGTACACCGTCGTGCGCACCGGCGGATCGCTGCTGCGCTTCCTGGCGGGACTCGGGTCGATGGGTGCCGGAATTCTCTACTTCGGCGCGGTTCTGATGGGCGTGCACGGCGATGTCACGTCGATCACGTACGAGCACGGAACTGCATTCACGATCACGGCAGGCTTGATGAATCTGCTGCTGATGCTCGACGCATTCGACATCGCGGAGGAGCGCAAGGAATGAGCCTGCTCCGCAACCACATCGTCCTGATGTTCATCTACGCCGTTCTGACCGGCTGGTACTTCGCGCTGTTGTGGAAGAACACGCGCCGCGAACGCATCCGATTCTTTGTTTTTGTCGTGTGCTGCCTGTTCCTCGGCGGCATTGCGCTAGCCTGGCTGATGTATCCCTTCCCGCTGCACCGCCCATGAAACTTGCAATCGTCGCTGGCGAAGCGTCCGGCGATCTGCACGCATCGGAAGTGGTTCGCGAGCTCAAGAAGCTCGATCCGTCGCTGCAGACCTTCGGCATCGGCGGCGACCTGCTCGCGCGCGAAGGGATGCGGATCCTGCATCACGCGCGCGAGATGGGCATCGTCGGTCTCTTCAATGTCATCCGCCACCTCGGCATGTTCCGGCGCGTGCTGCATGAGATGATCGACACGATCGCGCGCGAGAAACCCGACGCCGTGATGCTCGTCGATTACCCCGACTTCAACCTGCGCCTCGCGAAACATTGCAAGGAAATGGGAGTGCGCGTCATCTATTACATCTCGCCGCAGGTGTGGGCGTGGCGGCGGGGGCGGGTCAAGAACATCGCGAAGGTCGTCGATCGCATGCTGGTGATTTTTCCGTTCGAGGAGAGCTTCTATCGCGAGCACAACGTGGCGGTGACATATGTGGGGCACCCGCTGATTGATGAGATGAAACCGGGGAGCACCGGCAAGAGTGCCGGTGCCACACTTCGCGTCGCGCTCATGCCGGGCTCACGGCATCATGAAGTGCGTTCTCTTCTTCCTCCGATGCTCGATGCTGTCGCAATTCTCAAGAATGAGCGTGAAGTTGACGCGTTCGTCATTCAGGCGCCGACGATCACTTCGGCCGAGCTTCTCAATGTGATGCAACGCGCCGTCGAGTTCGTCCGCATCGTGCCGCACGATCGCGGCGAAGCGCTTTCAGCTGCCGACGTCGCGCTCTCATCCTCGGGAACTGCGACGCTCGAGTGCGCGATTGCCGGAACGCCGGTCGTGGTGATGTATCGACTCTCGTCGCCGACGCACTGGCTGGCGCAGCGGCTCGTCAAATTGCCGCACTTCAGCCTCGTCAACATCATCGCCGGCAAGAACATCGTGCCGGAGCTTCTGCAGGAGGACGTCAACGGCGAGCGCATCGCGCGCGAAGTCCGTGCTCTCGTGACCAACACAACACTCCGGGCGGAGCTGGCTGCCGTCAGGGAGAAGCTGGGAGGGCCGGGGGCGAGCAGGAGGGCGGCCGAGGCGATAATGAGTACCGTGAAGGCATGAGCGCGCTCCGGCGGCTGTATCGCTATCTGACGCCATATAAAGGATGGGCAGTCATCGCCTTCGGGTCGATGCTCATCTTCGCGATCACGCAGACCGTGATGATCGCGATGAGCCAGCCGCTGTTCGACGAAGTGCTGACCCGCCCCACCACCCAGGTGACCGCCAGGGACACCGGCGCGAAACGCTGGGTGGTCGACACGGTGATGAAGCGCGATCGCCCGGAAGGGCAGCGCGGCTGGTTGATCAATGGCTACGACCGTGTTTCGAAACGCTTCGAGTCGTGGTGGAACGCGAAGCCGAACGACAAATGGCGAAAAGTTCTCATCATATTGTTGATTGTTTTCGTCGTCCGCGCGTTCACGTCATTCTTCGCGGAGTATGGATTTCAAAAGGTCGGCCTATCGACGGTGCGCGATCTGCGCAACGAGCTGTACGAAAAAATCATCCACCAGAGCCATCGATTCTTCGCGGAGCGCTCGACAGGCGAGATGGTCAGCCGGCTGGTGTCGGATGCCGATCAGATCCAGGCCGCAGTCTCGACGCGGATGGGCGATCTGTTTCAGGAATCGATCACGCTCATCGGCCTTCTCGTCTATGTCTTCATCTCGAATACCGAGCTGGCGCTGATCACATTCATCGCGGCGCCGCTGCTGGTCTATCCGGTCATTCACTTCGGATTTCGACTGCGGAAGACGACGCATCGCTCGCAGGAGCGCATGGCCGACATGGCGACGGTGCTCGAGGAAACGATCCGCGGCGTTCGCATCGTGAAGGCGTTCACGATGGAGAAGTTCGAGATCGGGCGTTTTCACGAAGCGACGAAGCGGCATCTTTCATCCACGCTGAAGGCGCAGCGCATTCAGGCAGCCACGTCGCCGGTGATGGAGATGCTCGGCGGCATCGGCATCCTGCTGCTGTTCCTCTACGCGCATCGACGCATCGCAGCCGGCACGCTGACGATCGGACAGTTCGTCAGCTTCATCGCCGCGATTGCCGCGATGTATCAGCCGATCAAGAAACTCAACAAGGTGAATCTGTCGGTCAACATGGCGCTCTCCGCGGCCGAGCGCGTCTTCCGCATGCTCGACATCGACAACGTCGTGAAAGAGAAGCCGGATGCGGTCGAGATCGCATCGGTCGGCAGCGGCATCCGCTACGAGAACGTTACCTTCGCGTACAACGACGAGCCGGTCCTGCGGAACATCACCCTGTCGATCGCGCCCGGCGAGATCGTCGCGCTGGTCGGCAGCAGCGGCGCCGGCAAGACGACGTTCGTGAATCTGCTGCCGCGTTTCTACGATGTCGGCGAGGGACGCATCACAATCAACTCCATCGACATTCGCGACGCGAAGCTGAGCTCTCTGCGCGGGCTGATGGGTTTCGTCACGCAGGAAGTCGTTCTCTTCAATGACAACGTTCGCAACAACATCGCATACGGACGGCGCGACGTTGACGAGCAGCTCGTTATCGAGGCTGCCAAAGCGGCCAACGCGCACGAATTCATCACCGGGTTGCCGCAGGGCTATGACACGCAGATCGGCGAGTCGGGCGTGCTGCTGTCGGGCGGCCAGCGGCAGCGGCTGGCGATTGCACGCGCGCTGTTCAAGAATCCCCCGATCCTCGTACTCGACGAGGCGACATCGGCGCTCGATACCGAATCCGAACGCCTCGTGCAGCAAGCACTCAACAATCTGATGCGCGGCCGCACGACGCTCGTGATCGCGCATCGACTGTCCACCGTCCGCTCGGCGCACAAGATCGTCGTGCTCGAGAAGGGCGAGATTGTGGAGTTCGGCAAGCACGAGGAGTTGCTCAGCCGGCGCGGCATCTACCGGCGCCTGCACGATCTGCAGTTCGTCGAGCAGGACCATCCGACCGGAGCTCTGGCGTGAGGCGCATCCTGGCTTTTCTCAGCGCCGCCTTTGTGCGCGTGCTGTATGCGACCCTTCGCGTCCGCCACATCGACTCGGAGAACATCGAGCGGTTGCCGCAATACGTCATCGCGTTCTGGCACGAGCATCTCGTCATGATGTTGCACGCGCGCTATCGCCGGCCGATCCGCGTGATGGTTTCCCGCAGCCGCGACGGCGAATATGTCGCGGGCGCGTTCTCGCACTACAACGTCGACGTCGCGCGCGGCTCGACGACCCGCGGCGGAACGGCGGCACTGCGCGACCTGATCCGCGCGGCGCGAACGGGATCGAATATCGTTTTCACGCCCGACGGCCCGAAGGGGCCGCGACGTATCGCAAAAGAGGGGATCGTGCTGGCGGCCCAGGCAACCGGTCTGCCGATCCTGCCGGTTGCATTCAGCGCGAAAAAAAAAAGTTGATGGGCTCGTGGGATCGTATGGTCGTTCCGTATCCGTTCACACGAGCGATTTTTCTCTAAGGCGAGCCGTTTTCGATTTCGCGCGATGACGACATCGAAGCGGCCCGCCTGAAAGTCGAACAGGCATTGAACTCGCTGACTGAACGCGCAGAAAAGTTCTGGCAACCATGATCCATTCAATGACCGGCTTCGGCCGCGCCTCCGGAACGCTCTCCGCGCGCTACACGATCACCGTGACGGCCAAGAGCGTGAACCATCGTTTTCTCGAAACCGGAGTCCGCCTGCCGGAGTTTTTCTGGGAGCTCGAGCCAGTGATCCGCGCGATCGCGTCTGAAGCGTTCTCGCGCGGAAA
>DATBSF010000250.1:0-3462 GCA_036559905.1 Thermoanaerobaculia bacterium
TGCGCGACGCCTAACTGCGCGAGATGTGTTGTCGATCCGAGGTGGAGTTTGTTCGCTTCGTCGAGCATGGCCGCGAGAACATCCGGCGCGAACACCGATGGCGGGCCGAGGATCTTGAGTCCGTCGCCACCTTTTTTCGCGACGAACTGCGAGAACTTGCGGCCCTGCTCCGGTGTATCGATCGGACCGCCATCCCACGAACGCTCGCTCGTGAATACGTACGGCACGATTCGCGGCGCGACGATCTCGTTCTTCGCGCTGCGATCGCGCTCGTGCAGACACCAGTCGACGCCGTTGCCGCATCCCGGCTCGCGCACCGTCGTGATGCCGTGCGCCATCCACAATTTGAAAACGTACTCCGCCGGCGTCCCCTGCTCGGCGCCGCCGGAATGGCCGTGCATGTCGACGAATCCCGGCAGGATCCAAAGACCGGTCCCGTCGATTTCGCGCGTCGGGTTCTTGGGGCGACCTTCGGGTTTGATCGGAAGCTTCGGAAAGCCGACGCTCCGAACTTCCCGGATGCGGTTGCCCTCGATGACAATGTCGACGGGACCCATCGGCGGAGCGCCTGTTCCATCGACGACGGTCGCTCCTCGAATGATCAACCGCTGGAAAGGACCCTCACCCTCGTCGGTGCGTCGATCGGGTGCGTAGGGCACCTGTTGCGCCGAAACGGTCACGGTCACGAAAAAGAGAGCCAAAGCGCGCTTCATGGGCGCAAAGGTTAACAGTAAAATCTCCTGCCATCGGATAAGGAGAAATTCATGCGTACCAAGCTTTCGCTGCTCGTCGTCTGTCTACTCATCGCTCCGGCTGTATTCCCTTCCAGCGTCCCGTCAATGCCTGCGCCATCGACGCCGGGCATGACGCCGAACAACGCGGTTCAATCCTTCAACGATGGCCTTCGCTATCGCGACCGCGCGTGGAAAGCTGAGAAGGAGCTTGTAACCGCGACGGATCCCGCGCGGAAGGCGAAGCTCGGCGAGATCATTCGCAAATCGTACGAGGCCGACGTCCGTTCGCAGCGCGCTGCCATCAATGACAATCCGAAAATGTTCCAGGCGCACACCGAGCTCGGATACGCGCTTCGGAAGACCGGCCACTACGACGAAGCGCTCCAGTCCTACGACAAGGCGCTCGAGCTGATGCCGAATTACGGCGAAGCGATCGAGTATCGCGCCGAGGCGTACCTCGGGCTCAATCGCGTCAACGATGCGAAGGACTCGTATCTGATGCTCTACAACGGCGGCGCGAAAGAGCTGGCGAAGCAGCTCGGCGACGCGATGCAGAAGTGGGTCGCGGATCGTAAAGCGGCTCCAGGCGATGTCGCGGGAACGTCGATCGATGAGTTCGCGAAATGGATTTCGCAGCGCACCGAGATCGCCGGCACGGCCGGCACCGGGAGCTCCTGGCGTTGATTTTTCTCCGGCGCGGAATGCTGGCGCTTGCCGTGACCCTGGCGGTCGCGTGCGCTCGCGCTCCGCGCCATCAGCAGCATTTCCTTCCGGTGGTCGAGTCGCCGATTGCGTTGCCGCCGGGATTCGGCGCGCCACCGGCGCCCGCTGACAATCCGCTCACGATCGCGAAGGCGGAGCTCGGGCGCTATCTCTTTTACGATCGGCGTCTGTCGCGCAATCAGACCCAGTCGTGCGCGTCGTGCCATCAGCAGCGCCTCGGATTCTGCGATGGCCGCGCGCACGCGATCGGCTCGACCGGCGAGGAGCATCACCGCAACACGATGACGCTCGCGAACGTCGGATATCGCCGGCCGCTCACGTGGTCGGATCCGAATGTCCTGACGCTCGAGCAGCAGGTTCTCGTTCCGCTGACGCATCACAATCCGATCGAGCTCGGCATGGACGGGCATTTCGACGAGCTGGTCGCGCGGATTCGCGCCGACTCTCGTTACGCCGCGATGTTTGCGTCCGCCTTTCCGGATCAGGGCGAGCCCATCACGATCGACAACATCGCGCGCGCAATTGCATCATTCGAGCGGACGCTGATCTCCGCAAGCTCGCCCTACGATCGGCTGGTCCTCTACGGCGAATCGAATGCGCTGAGCGATTCGGCATGGCGCGGCCGCCGCCTCTTCTTTTCCGATCGCCTCGGCTGCGCCGCCTGCCACGGCGGTCCCGATTTCGCGACGCCGTCGGACGGCGATGTTTTTCACGGCCAGGAGTTTCGCGTCGCCACTCTGCGGAATATCGCTGTGACCGCGCCGTACATGCACGACGGCCACATCAACACGTTGTCCGACGTGATCGATGACTACGCTGCACACGGACGCAAGCCATTGCTCCGGCCATTTCGGATCAGTGCCGACGAGAAGCGCGATCTAATCGCCTTTTTGGAGAGCCTCACTGACGAGCGATTTCTGTCTGACGCTCGTTTCTCCGACCCGTTTTAGTGTCCTCTGTGTTCTCTGTGGTAAAAGCTTTTCACCACAGAGAGCACAGAGATCACAGAGACTGTGGACATAAGAATCAAGAGCTGGATCGAGCTCCAGGAAGCGGTCTTTGCCGATTCCTTGCGGCCCCGCATTCAGCGCCACCGATCGCAGTTTGTTTTTCGCGGCGCGCCGCGCGTTTCGCACACTCTCGACACCAGCCTGCAGACTGGCGGCTTCGTCGCGCATGAGCGGCATCTGTTGACGAGCTTCCGCAAATACGCCGTCGAGAGCGCGGTGCACGGCGACTCCATCTGGAACTGGCTGTCGCTGGCGAAACACCATGGCCTGCCGACGCGGCTTCTCGACTGGAGCTATTCACCGTACGTCGCGATGCATTTCGCGACCGCGAATTTCAATCAGTTCGACGATGACGGCGCGATCTGGTGCGTCGACTATCAGAGAACGAACGAGCTGCTCCCGCCGCCGCTGCAAAAGATTCTGAAAAACGAGGACGCCAACATCTTCACGACGGAACTGCTCAACAGTGTCGCCTCCAACCTCCCCGACTTCGACGCGCTCGGGACCGACTTCGTGGTTTTCTTCGAGCCTCCATCGCTCGACGAGCGCATCGTCAATCAGTTCGCGCTCTTCTCCCTTCCCTCCAGCGCGAAGATGTCGCTCGAAGAGCTCCTGAAGCGGCGCGAATCGATGTATCGCCGCATCATCATTCCGGCGGAGTTGAAGTGGGAAGTTCGCGACAAGCTCGATCAGGCGAACATCACCGAGCGCGTCCTCTTTCCGGGACTCGATGGACTCTCACAATGGCTGAAACGCTACTTCACGACGAGGAAGTAATCTGGACTGCGGCGGCTTGCCGCCGCTCTTGCGTCGGCAGCTTGCTGCCGGGCGGCCGCGGCAAGCCACGGCCGTGAAAGCGGTGCCAAGGCACCGCACTCCAAAGGGAGAGTGATATGACACATCTGATTCTCGCGACCCTGCTCGTTCTCAACAAAGCCGACGCCACGCTGGCGTTCGTCGATCCTGCGTCGCTGCAGGTGCTGTCGAAAATCGCG
>DATBSF010000251.1:0-4473 GCA_036559905.1 Thermoanaerobaculia bacterium
TGGAGTGAAGTCGCGTTTCCAAACAGTCGAAGCATTGCGCGAGGCGTACAACTTCAGCGATCTGCAGTCGTTTCTCGACATCTACTACGAAGGCGCCGGAGTCCTGCGCGAAGAGCGCGACTTCTACGAAATGACGATGGCGTACCTGCGGCGCGCAGCCGCGGACAACGTCCGGCACGCCGAGATCTTCTTCGATCCGCAGACACACACCGATCGCGGCATCGCATTCGAGACAGTGATCAACGGAATCACGGCCGCATTGCGCGATGGTCCGATCTCGACGCGGCTCATCCTCTGTTTTCTGCGACACCTCAGCGCGGAATCGGCGTTGCACACATTGGAGGAGGCGTTGCCGTTCAAGGATCGCCTCGTAGCGGTCGGACTCGACTCAGGCGAAAAGGGGAATCCGCCCTCGAAGTTCGCAGCGGTTTTCGCGCGGGCGCGCTCGGAGGGTCTGCGCGCGGTCGCGCATGCGGGAGAGGAAGGTCCTCCCTCCTACATCCGCGAAGCGCTCGACATCCTCGGCGCCTCGCGCATCGACCACGGCGTGCGCTGCCTGGAGGATTCGCAGCTCGTCGACGAGCTGGTCGCGCGGCGCATTCCGCTCACGGTGTGTCCGCTTTCGAATGTGAAGTTGCGCGTATTCAAGACGATGAAGGATCACAACCTGCGGACGCTGTTGCAGCGCGGAATCGTCGCGACGATCAACTCCGATGATCCGGCATACTTCGGCGGCTATGTCGTCGACAACTATCTCGCCGTCGCTTCCGCGCTCGGTCTAACAGAGGCGGAAATCCGGCAGCTTGCTCTTAACTCGTTCGAGGCCAGCTTCCTGACGGCTTCGGAGAAGACCCGCCTGACAAAACCCTGAAGTTCACCACAGAGACACAGAGATCACAGAGACTGCTCTGTGTGAGTCACTTGCACTGCACCGGCTTGAAACCCTGACGGTCCGCGGCGCTCTTCGCGAGCAGATAAGCATTCTCCGGACGCGTTGCGCAATCCCGTGGATAGTAGACACGCGCTCTGTTGTCGGCCCACACCTGCGCGAACACCGGCTGCACCGGCTCTTCGGTTTGCGTGACCGGCGCGGACACCGGTTCCGGGGCGTGCCTGGTCACCTGCTCGAACGTCGCGTGCGTCGTCGTTGCCGGGATCATCGATGCCTGCTCCTGCACCGGCTGAGGAACCTGCTTAGGGATGGCCGGCGTAAGAGCGGCGGCGGCGAGGACGAGCACGCTTCCGCTGACTCCGATGAGGAACCCTTTCTTCGTGTCCTCCCAGTGTTTGATCACGAAAATGATGTAAACGAACGGGACAAAGATGCATCCCAGTCCCCACAGAACACTTTCACGAAAGGCGCGCCAGAGGACCATCACCGAGCCGACGAGGCTGGCGACGAGACCGACCACAAAGAGGGCTGGACCCACGGTATCTCCTTGAATTGCAGCGGATTTGTACGGGGAATTTTAGCAGATTCGGGTGTTAGACTGGCCTCGTGTCGAGCGCCTCTCTCATCTGCGATCTCGCCCGCCAGTTCTACGACCTCGGATGGGTCACCGGGACGGGTGGAGGGATCTGCATCCGCGAAAACGACCGCGTGATCATCGCTCCGAGTGGGGTGCAGAAAGAGCGCATGACACCCGATCAGATGTTCACCTTCTCGATCGACGGCACCCTTCTCGACAGCCCGAGCGATCCCGAGCTGCGTCCGTCGGAGTGCACCGCGCTCTTCATGGCCGCGATTCGCCACCGCGATGCCGGCGCGGTGATTCATTCGCATTCGATCCATGCGATGCTCGCGTCGCTGCTTTTCGAACGCGAATTCGTGATCTCGGAGCTCGAGATGATCAAGGGCATCGAAGGGATGAGCTACCACGACCGGCTGGTCGTTCCGATCATCGAGAACACCGCGCGGGAATGCGATCTGGCGGCGTCGCTGGAAGCCGCGATCCTCGCGTATCCCAAAACCTACGCGGTGCTGGTCCGGCGACACGGCGTGTACGTCTGGGGACGCGACTGGGTGCGCGCCAAGACGCATGCCGAGTGCTACGATTACCTCTTCCGCGCCGCGGCCGAAATGCGGCGCTTAGGAGTCAGCGATGCGAGCCTTCCTTCTCGATCAGCCGACGCGTACGCTCGACGCTAAAGAGCTCCGCGAATTCGGCGTTGTGCATCAGCGGTTGCCGGTCGAAGCGCGGGCCGCCGAGATGGCCAGGATCAAACGCGATCACGGCTATCGCGACGAAGATGAAGTCGCGCTTTCGACCGAGACGCCGAACCTCGACGCGATCTGCGCGAAGTTCGACAAAGAGCACTACCACACGCTCGACGAGGTGCGCTTCGTCGTCGACGGCGAGGGAATCTTCGACGTGCGCGACAAAAGCGATCGCTGGGTGCGCATCCATGTCGACAAAGGCGATCTGATCATCATCCCCGCGAACACCTACCACCGTTTCTTTCTGACCGACACGAAGAAGATTCGGTGCGTGCGGCTGTTCCTCAACAACGACGGGTGGGCGCCGCTGTATCGCGACGCGGCTGTCACAGCCTGATTCAACGAATCCGCCCGCCGTTCGTTATGCGTGCAACGATGCTGCGCCGCAGCTTCTGTATTCTCGCCATCCTCGTTCTCATTCCGCCCCTCTTCGCGCAGCGACGTGGAGGGCCGGGCACCGGCAATCCGGACGAGCATCGCGTGCCGTGGAAGTTTCTCGAGAAGGACGCGATCGTCGACAAGGCGCCGATCACGCTGTACTGGCTTCCGGCGTCGCTCGACGAAGTGAATCGCTCGCGGCTGATGACTTCGCGCGCGCTTCTCGAGAATTCAACGCGTTGCGTCGGTCTCGAGATTGTCTTGCCGGAGAATGTCGCAACGATCGAGAAGCTGGGCGCAACCGGCAAAGGCCCGACCGCGGTGGTGGCCGACGCGCAGGGCAATGTCATCCGAAGAATCAGTGCGGCGCGAACCGAGGCGGTGGAACAGTTGCTGGTGGACGAGCTGGCGGCGCGCGATGAGGCGATGTATCGGCAGATGACCGAGGCGAATCGCGCGGCAACCGCCGGCGACAAAGACCTTGCGATCAGGCTTTACAAGAAAATCTGGGACGATCGCTGTCTCTATCCCATCGCAGGAAATGACGCGCAACGCGCGCTGAAGAAACTCGGCGTCATCGTGCAGGAAACCGCTGAATCGAAACCGCCTGATCCGTACTTACAACCGAAAGCGAAGACGAAGCACTGAAGGTAAGGCCCCTCTCCCATCGGGAGAGGGTGGTCCCGCAAAGCGGGACCGGGTGAGGGGCGCGGATTCATCACGAACGCCGTTTGCGTCGCCCCTCATCCGCCGCTTCGCGGCACCTTCTCCCGATGGGAGAAGGACAGACTTATCTTACCGATGCTATGCGCGCATTGATCGAGATCACTGCAGCCGCATTCTGAGATCTTCCGCAGCGCGGCCCGCATAACATCGATCCGCTGCGACATTGCATCGAGCTCAATCAGTTTTGCGCTTGCCAGCTCGGACCACCGCGCTCCCGCCGGCGTGTCGTGCGGAAAGCCTGCGAGTAGCTTTCGGATTTCCGCGAGGCTGAAGCCGACCGCCTTCGCAAAACTGATCAGCGCCATGCGCTCGACGGCTTCCTGTCCGTAGACTCGCTTGCCACCGGTTCGGCCGAAGGGCTCGATGAGCCCGCGCGCTTCGTAGTAGCGCACGGCTGATGGACGGACGCCGACGCGCCGCGCTACTTCGCCGATTCCGAATGTTTCCATGGCTAATCTTCGCATGTGTCTTGACCTCAAGTCAGCTTGAAGTCCTAACGTGGTGAACATGATGAAAACAACGATTCTCCTGCTTTCACTCTTCTTCCCGATCCTGGCCGCCTGCAGCGATTCGCCGTTCGCCTGCGACCGGAATGCTCTCTCTCCCGAACTTCGCAAGCGCCATTTCAAGGAGCTCGGCCCGGCGCTGTGGTCTCGCAAGCTGGCGGTGCGCGAGCTTCCCGATGGCTACGAATTCAAATTCCCATCCGATGCGAAAACAGTCGCGATGCTGAAGGAATGGATCGCGCAGGAACGACTCTGCTGCCCGTTCTTCCACATCGATCTCCGGTTCGAGCGTGCGGGTGGACCGGTGTGGATGCGCATGACCGGGCGTCCAGGAACAAAGGATTTCATCCGCGCCGAAGGTGGCCCCTGGATTCAACAATGACGGCGATTTTGCTCGGCGTGACTGCTCCTTTGTCGCGATCGCAGCATCATTTGCCGCTGTCGCGGCACAGCAGTCACCGATCGGATTGCTACGATCCAGCGTCGGAGGAAGCAGATGAAGAGAATCATTCCTGGCGGAATCCTAGGCGGCCTGGTGCTCTTCGTGTGGAGCGCAATCGCGCACATCCCGCCGATCGGGACAGTTGGAGAACGGATTGTCGCGTCAGCGAAGGAGCCGGTTGTGCTCCAGGCCATCGGCGAGTC
>DATBSF010000252.1:0-2879 GCA_036559905.1 Thermoanaerobaculia bacterium
CCTTCGCGGCGATACGCCGCACTTCGAGTTCCTCGCGAATCAGGTGACGACGCAGCTGTCGCACAACTCGATGAAGGCGAAACTGCCGATCGCATTCGGCGTCATCACCTGCGACACGATGCAGCAGGCGATCGAGCGTTCATCATCGGGCTCAGGGAACAAAGGATGGGAAGCCGCGCTGGCCGCGATCGAGATGGCGAATCTGTGGCGCGTCATTCGCAGTGAGGAAAAGAAATAGATGGGTGCCCGGCGAAAAGCGCGCGAGCTCGCGCTGCAGATGCTCTACCAGCACGATGTGTCCGGCAACGCGCCCGACATGATCATCTCGACGTTCGACGACCTGCAGAAATCGAAGCCGAACACGCGCGAGTTCGCCACCCGCGTCTTCAAAGGCACCGTCGACCACCTCCCCAAAATCGACGAGATGATCGTCGCGCAGGCCGACAACTGGCGGATCGAGCGGATGGCGGTCGTCGACCGCAACATCATCCGCATGTCGATCTACGAATTCCTACACGAAAATGACACACCAAAATTGGTGATCATCGACGAGGCGATCGAGATCGCAAAGAAATTCGGCACGCAGAAGTCATCGCAATTCATCAACGGGATCCTCGACGGGATTTTGAAACGCTACAATTTAGCCTCGTGAGAGTTCTTAGTTCTCGGTTCTCGGTTCCTGGTCCCGCCCGCCCTTCTAAGAACCGAGAACCAAGAACCGAGAACCGGTCGGGAGGGCGGCCGTGAGCCTTCTCGGGCGCCTGGAGGACCTCAGCCTCACCGACATCATCCAGATCGTTTATCTCAGCCGGCGCAGCGGCGTGCTGGAGATCATCAACGCGACCGGCAGAAACACGGTCCTCTTTCGCCACGGGCTGGTCGTCAATGCCGGTTCGGCTGACTCTCCCGATCTTCTCGGCTGGCTGGTGAAGAGCGGCGTCGTTTCGGGCGTCGAGGAAGAGACGCTGCGAAACAAGGTCGAGGAGGGAGTCCCGGTCGGAGCTGCCGCGATCGAGGAAGGAATTCTCACCAGCGAGAAACTCCGCGAGCTGATTCACGATCGGATCATCGACACGATCGGCCCGCTGCTGCAAAGTCGCGCCGGCGAATTCAATTTTCTCCTTTCCGAAGACCTCGACGCGATCGACATGGAGTACGACGCCGATGCCGTACTTCGCGAAGGGGGTTTCACGCCGCAAAGTGTTCTGGCCTTCGAGGGCCAGCGTCTGAAGCCGTTGCAGGATCTGTCGCTGCCGCCCGAAGGGGAGACGCCGATCCACCGAACCAAAGGCACGCAGTTTCGCGTCTCGGGCGGTCTGTTCGAGATCGAATCTCCCGAATCGAAATATCGGAATGTGGTGGTATTCGATCGCGATCCGCTGATCCGCGTGGCCGTGAAACGCATATTCGGATCGCGGCACATGGGCATCGCGCAGTTCGGGACGATGGAGTCCGCGCGCGAGGCCATCACGGAGTATTTCCGCTCGACGTCGTTCTTCATCACGTTTCTTGAAGTGACTGACGACTCCGCTCCGCTGCTGCAACTCGTCAAGCGGAAGAATCCACGGCTGCCGGTCGTGATGGTCGACGCCGAGACCGATCTGCGCCGGCGATACGATCTCCTGCACTCCGGCGCCGATCTCTATCTCACCAAGCCGACCGCCGCCCGCCTCCGCCCCGATGTCGCCGAGGATGAGCTGAATCTTTTTGCGGAGGAGTTGGCGCTGTTCGCCGAACGCGCGTTTGCGCAGTGGGAGGACAACGTCGGACTCGATTCGCTGGCCGCGCGCCGCTTTTACGAAGAAGGGCAGCGCGAGCACATCGAGCGCGGATTCAAACTGCTCAAACAACTCATCAACGAGATTTCGAATCCCAACGACATCCGCGAAGTCGCATCGACGATCCTCCGTTTGTCAGCGCAGTATCTCGATCGCGGCGTGCTTTTCGTCGTCAGCGAAAACGAATTCACCGGCGTCGGCGGATTCGGCGTCACCGGCGACGAGGAGGCCATGGACGCGCGTGCGCAGAAACTGCGCGTTCCGCGCGGCGTACCGTCGATCCTGTCGGATGTCATCGGATCGAACGAGGTGCGTCGCGGGAAACTTCGCCGCACCCGCGCCAACCAGGATCTCGTCGGCCACCTCGGCGGCCCTGCACCGACAGAGGTGGTGGCGCTGCCGATCATGCATGGGGAGCGCACCATTGGTATTCTTTATGGCGATAATGCCGAGCATCGCGCGCCGATCGACGACATGACCGGCCTCGAGATTTTTCTCTCGCAGGCTGGCTATGCGTTTGGGAGCGCGGTGGCGGCGGAACGGTGACAATGAAAGTGCTGGTGGTCGAAGACTCGCCGTCGATGCGCTCGTATGTCGTCAACATCATCGAGAACGGGGCCGACGACGTCGAGATCGTGGAAGCGGAGAACGGATACGAAGCGCTCAAGACGCTGCCGCATCACAAATTCGACGCGATCCTCACCGACATCAACATGCCGGACATCAACGGCCTGGAACTGGTGAGCTTCCTCAAGAATCATCCGATCTACAAGACGATCCCGATCATGGTGATCTCGACCGAGTCGACGGCCGAGGATCGTCATCGCGCGGCTGCCTTGGGGGCGGAGGAGTATCTCGTGAAGCCGTTCGAGGCATCGGAGCTGGTGGCGAAGTTGCGGAAGCTGCTCAAGGCTCTGTGATCTCTGTGCCTCTGTGGTGAAGGCTTTTCACCACAGAGACACAGAGAACACAGAGACATGGAAGAATTTACGAGCGAGGCAGAAGAGCTCCTCGAGTCTCTCTCGAGAGATCTCGCCGAGTTCGAAGCGCAGGGCAACGGCGTAAGACCGGAGCTGATCAACAAGATCTTCCGCGACGTCC
>DATBSF010000253.1:0-7666 GCA_036559905.1 Thermoanaerobaculia bacterium
AGTGCGACGACTGGGACCGGCCCGATGTCCTTCACTTCGATCTCGATCCAGGTCCGGGCGCAGATTTCGAGAGAGTGCGCGAAGTCGCGCTGCGCGTGCGCGACATTCTCGATCAGCTATCGATGCCGACCTACGCGAAGACGACAGGATCGAAAGGCATTCACGTCTACATTCCGATCGTGCGCGGGCCGGTGCAGAAGGATGTGTGGGCGTTTGCGAAAGCCATCGCGATCGAGCTCGAGACGCGGCATCCGCAAATCATCACCGCCGAATACCGCAAAGTGAAACGTCCGCACGGACGCGTGCTCGTCGACTACAACCAGAACGCGTGGGGACGCACGCTGGCGTCGATTTACTCCATCCGGCCGACGCCGGTCGCATCGGTGTCGACGCCCGTGACATGGGAAGAAGTGGAAGACGGCGTCCGCATCGAAGACTTTCGCATCGACAACGTCGCGGAACGCGTGCGCGAAATCGGCGATCTGTGGAAACCGGTTGCGGTGGGCAAGAAACGGTTCGACCTTCGCAAGATCTTCAAGAAGAAATGAGTCCGAGCTCTGTGATCTCTGTGCTCTCTGTGGTTAAAAGCTTTCACCACAGAGGACACAGAGCACACAGAGAAAAACAATGACGCTCCCCATCCGCCCACCCTACCCGCCGATGGAAGCGACACGCGTCGAGAAGATTCCAGAGGGCGATCGCTGGCAGTTCGAGCCGAAGTGGGACGGATTCCGCGCGATTGTCTTTCGCGATGGCGACAAGATCGCGATCCAATCGAAATCCGGGACGCCTCTCGCGCGTTACTTTCCAGAGTTGGTGCATTCACTCCACACGCTGAAGACCAGGCAATTCGTTCTCGATGGCGAGATCGTGGTTCCGGTCGACGGAAAACCCTCCTTCGACGATCTCCTCCTGCGCATGCATCCGGCGGAGTCGCGCGTTCGAGAACTCGCGATGGAGACGCCGGCGCATTACTTCGCGTTCGACCTCCTCGTCATCAAAGAGAAGTTGATCAAGGACCAGCCGATCGAGAAGCGCCGCAAGCAGCTCGAGAAATTCTTCGAATCCGTTCCGGAGGATTCGCTGATCAAGCTCTCCCCGGCGACGACGGACCGCAAAGTCGCGAAGGATTGGTTCACGAAGTACTCGCGTCTCGGTCTCGATGGAATCATGGCGAAGCGGCTCGGCGAGCCGTATCACTCCGGCGATCGCAACGGCATGGTCAAGGTCAAGCATCTGAAGACCGCCGATTGCGTCGTCGGCGGATTCCGTTATGGCGAAGGGACGAATGTCGTCGGCTCGCTGCTCCTCGGTCTCTACGATGATGAAGATCGGCTGGTGCACGTCGGTCACACTTCGTCGATTCGGAAAGACGATCGGGACGCGCTCACGAAGAAACTGGAATCACTGCGGGGAAAAAATTCGTTCGAAGTGCGTGTGCCGGGTGGACCGAGCAGATTCAGCGAGCGCAGCGGAGAGTGGGAAGCGGTGAAGCCGAAGCTCGTCTGCGAAGTCGAATACGACTACTTTTCGCAGGGACGCTTCCGGCACGGATCGAAATTCCTGCGCTGGCGGCCGGAAAAAGCGCCGAAGGATTGCCGAATGGAGCAAGTGGAGTGAAGAGAATCCTTCTGCTTTCTGCCTTCTGCCTTCTGCCTTCTGCATTCGCGCAACCGGTGCGCATCACGCTAAAGCCCGACGGCCTCGTACACGGGTTGTTGTACGTGCCGGCGAGCGTGGCGGAGAACGTCGTGCGCGTCGAGCTTTACGTCAACAGCGTGAAACTCAGCGAAGCGCGCGGGCGCTCGGTCGTGATTCCGGTCAACATCGGCGATTACCTTCGCCGCCTTCGCATTCGCGTCGTGGGCTACGACGCACAGAACAACGTGGTGGGCGAAGACGAGATGGTGGTCAACGATCCGCAGCCGCCGTTCCGCGTCCATCTGCAAAAGGGCAATGGGATGCTGTCGGCCGCAATCGTCAAACCGCCGGACCTGAACGTCACCAGCGCTGACTTTTTTGTCGGCGAGGAGAAGATCGGATCTCTAACCGCTGCGCCCTATCAAGTTGCATTCGATCCGTCAAAGTCTCCACAGGCGGTATACGCGCGCGTCGTCGTGCATGCCGGCGGCGAGGAAGCGAACGACGTCCTTTTCTTCGGCGCGAATCCCAGCGAAAAGGTCGACGTGACGCTGCAGCAGTTGCCGATGTCGGTCATCGGAAGCGATCGGCCGGTGAAAGCCGAAGAGCTGACGCTGCTCGATGACGGGAAGCCGCGAAGAATCGAGGCGCTCGTGCCGGCATCCGATCAGCCGCTGCACGTCATCCTACTCATCGACTATTCCGAGAGCATGATCGAGGAGATGCCGGTGGTGAAGGCCGCCGCCAAGCAATTCGCGCAGGCGCTGCTGCGGCCGACCGATCGCATCGCGGTCGTCGGATTCAATCAGACGCTGTTCTGGCTCTCGCCGTTCACGAACGACTTCAACGCCGCCGCGCAGGCAGTCGACCGCGTCAAACCCGGCGGCGAAACGCATCTCTATGACTCGGCAATCGAAATGCTCTACGAGCTGCAGAAGCAGCCCGGCCGCCACGCGCTGGTGATATTCACCGACGGCGTCGATCAGGGCAGCACGTTCAAGCTCGATCATCTCGTGCATTACGCGCGGTATGCAGGCGTGCCGCTCTATCCGATCGTCAAGAACCGCATGTTGATGAAGCTGATGCGATTCGGGCTCGGGCAATTGCAGGCGCGAAAACTTGCCGGCATCGCGAAGGACACCGGCGCGACGTACTTCATCATTTCGAAGGAGAGCGAGCTGCCTTCCGTTTATGCCCGTTTAGCGCAGGAGCTGCGCCAGCAATACCAGCTCGATTTCTACTCCGACGCCTCGGCCGCCGACACCTGGCACTCGCTGGCGATCAAGTCGAGCGCCGGCCAGCAGCTCAGGATTCCGAAGGGTTACTTCCCGTAGAGACAGTGCCGAGTGCCGAGTGCCGAGACGCGGGTGGGCGTGACTCGGCACTAGGCACTAGGCACTCGGCACTCTTGTTGAACCGTACCGGGCCGTGGCTGACATCCCGCTCTATCCAACGCCGCGCCAACGCCACCGCATCTTCGGCGGCCTGACCGAAAGACAGGAGCACATCTTCACGTGGATCGGCGTGATCGTGGTGCTTGTCTACCTCACAGCATGGGCGATGGCGATACGACAGGCAATCGATGTTCGACGTGAAACAGCTCGCGAAGCGAAGGAAGCAAACATCGCGTCCCCGCCCACCGCCCCGCCCGCGCCAACGCAGCAGATCACATCGGCGCTGACTGCTCCCTCCGCCCCCACCGCGGCGTTCATCAGCGACGCGATGATGACGTTTCTCAGTCCGCTGCGGGGCGCAAGCGGTCAGCTCGAATTCGCGACGCGCACGCCGGGATCGCCGATTGTCAGCGGGGCGCCGGGCGGAACGAAGGCTGTTCTCGTCGGAGGAAGCGGCGCACAGGTCGCATCCGACTACGTCGCGCCGGCGAGTCCCGGCATGTACAAGCTTGCGATCCAACTCGATCAGGCGACGCGGCAGATGAAGGATTTCAATCTGATCACGCTCGTCCCCTTTTCCGAAAAACAAAACGGCCGCATCGGCCTCTATTACCTCGGCAACTGGCCATTTGAGCGCGGCGGGAAACCAAAGACGCCCGCGTACGCAAATCCGAACGGGTTCATTCAGGTGACGCCGCAGAATGCCGACACGCACGTCTCAGCGCATTTCAAACTCCGCGATTTTCTGACGAAGGATCAGCCGAACGTCTGGCCGAAGTATCTGCTGTTGAATCCGAAGCTGATCGACAAATTGGAGTTGACGATTCAGGAGCTGGAGGCGATGGGCCATCCAGTAAGGCATCTCACGATCATGAGCGGATTTCGAACACCGAGCTACAACGTGCACGGCGGGAACACCGCCGGGCGAGCCAACCTCAGCCGTCACATGTACGGCGACGCGTCGGACGTTTTTGTGGATAACGACGGAAACGGAAACATGGACGACCTCAACGGTGACCACCGCGTCGACGAGCGCGACGCGCAAGTTATTCAGCAGGCAGCGGAAAGGGTGGAACAGAAGCATCCCGAGCTGGTCGGGGGAGTTGGCGTTTATTCCGCATCTAGTGGACATGGACCTTTTACGCACCTCGACGTGCGCGGATATCGCGCGCGATGGCGCGGCACAGGAAATGGGTAGGAGGATTTGTGGCAGCCGAGAACAGTGACAAACGTTTTCATCTGGAAGAGGTCCGGGACGAAGATCTCGAGCCTTATGTGACGCTGCGATACATCGCGCGTCTGTTCAAGATCCTGGCGATCCTGATGGTCGTGATGCTGATCGGTGAAGTCATCACCGGCTTCGTGACCGAGGGGGCCGGAGCGCTGATGACGCTGATCGGCGAGGCGACCAAACTGCTGGTCATCGCCGGCTTGATGTGGGGAGGCGGCGACATCACGGTGCTGCTGATCGATGCCGGCCACGATCTCCGCGTCGCGCGGATTCTGTTAGGCCGGATCAGCTCGGCCGTGAACCACGGCGAGCCGCTCGAGGAGCGGCCGCGGCCGGCCGCGCGCGGGTGACCGGTTGCCGGTGACCGGTCTATCGGCCACCGGCCACTAGCTACTCGGCGCCCAACTCCTGTTTGCGCTGCTCGAGCCGCCTGCCGAGCTCCTGCAGCTCGCTGCGCTCCATGACTTTTCGCGCCTTCGGAAACATTTCTTTTTCTTCTTCGCCGGCGTGATGCTCGACGAGATCCTTGAGCACCTTCGCCTTGGCCGCAAACTCCTCGGCCGTCTCCTCGGTTTCTTTCACTTCGGGCAGAACGAGGTCGACGACGTGGTGCTCCTCGACCGCTTCAAAATACAGCTCGCGGTCTTCCTTGCTGCGGACCGCTGCTTTGAACGCCGGATAGAAAATCTCTTCCTCGATCTGCGTGTGGACTTTCAATTCCCGATCAATCTGCCGCACGAGATCGGATGATCCTGCACGGCCCTTGAGTGCGGAGCTTTCGAGTTTCTTCAGGAGCCCGCGAACTTTCTCGTGGTCCTTCTTCAAGACCGCGATGGCGTCAGGCGAATTGCGTTTGCTGGTAGTCCGAGCTTTTTTCGTCGTAGGCATTTGAATCCTCCGCGTGGCGGAAGATCACATTGCATGCCTATTGAAGAGTGACGATGGCGCGGGAAAGAATCTCGCGGATCTCGCGAAAAACATTTTCCGGCGCGATGCCGAGCTCGCGATAACCGGCAGCGCGTTTGAAAAGTGTTTCGGCGGTCTTCTCGTCGAAGACGCGGCCGTCGATCGTCTTGTTGTTGAGCTCACAGAACGCGAACAGCGAAGCCAGCGCGACGCGCCGATTGCCTCCGCGAAATGGACTGTTCGTCAACAATGCAAAAAGAAAGGCTGCGACTTTGTCGGGAAACGACGGGTACGCTTCGCGGCCCAGTGTGGTGACTTGCGGACGTTGAACGGCGTTGACGAGACCAAATTGCGATTCGACGACGCCCGGATGCGCCTGCGTGCCTCCGAATTCGAGACTCACTGCCCGATGGAGATCGACCAGGTCCTGAACAGTGAGGTAGCGGATGCCGCCGTTAGTCTGTGAGCCGCCGGAAAGCGTTTGGGAACTTCTTGACAGCCCGCTTGAAAGCGCTTGCGACAAGGGGGTTGTTGAACGGCGCGCCATCGGGAGCGATCCGCCCGCGGTTCTTGGCGTCTGCGCCGCCTTTGCCGGTCGGTGCTGTTGCGGCGGCGGCGCCTTTTTTTGTTTGGACGCTTTGGCTGCTTTTTGAGGCGGGTGGGCTGCTTTTTTTGCCTGAGGGCTTGGCTTTGGCTTTTTTGCCTTTTTCTTTGTGGCCATGCTTCATCTCAGTCCTCAGCGCGACATCGTACTCTCGTTAAGTGACTGAGTCAACGCACGTTACGCGCCAAGCCACCATTCAGGACAAATACTCTACGGCGTAAAGTGCTGAAATAACGCAGCTTAGGATAGCAACGATTAATGTGCATCATTCGCGTCTTCTTCGGACGCGGATGCGGAAGCTTCTTCGAATTCGGGCTTCGGATCGTATGCAAGAAACTCCTTGGCTTTCGCGCTGAGGGTGAAGTTCTGGCGGGCCTCGTCGGCGGTCAGATATCCCTTTTGAACGAGCGACAAAGCGGGCGCCTCGCCCCCACCGACCGGATGTTTGATCGCCTTGATGGCAGCCAGCGCCATTGTTTCGGTCGTCATCCGCCGAAACTCCTGCAACACGCGGATTTCCTGCGGCGTCATTCCTTTGATCAGCATGCGCGGCGATTGTAACGTCAGCGCTGGCACTTCGGGCACCAGTAAGTTCCTCGAATCTCCGGCCCCTGCTTTTTGTACTCGATGCGCGATCCGCATTTGCGGCACGGCTGGCCGCCGCGTTCGTAAACCTGGAAGCGCGGGCGCTCGCGCGTGCTGCGCTGCAAAATCGCGCGGCCCTTCTTCACGATGCGCTGCAGCGCGGTGTCATCGAGCGTCTCGACTCGCATGAACGGATTGATGCCGCAAACGTACAGCACTTCCGATTTGTAGATGTTGCCGATGCCCGCGACCACGTGTTGATTGAGAAGCACACTGCCAATTTCTTCCGACGCGTGCTCGTGGATGCGCCGCACGACTTCGTCGATATCGAGCGTCTTGCCAAGAAGATCGGGCCCAACGGCGAGCTCACTATTCAGTTCCGCGACTGGAATGTTGAAGCCCACCGCCTCGAAGTCGGCCGTTGCGATCACGATGCGCATGTCGTCGCGCTTTTTTCTCCATCGCTCACCGGCGCGGTAGAGATGCCAGCTTCCGTTCATTCGCAAATGCGTACGAAGACTGAGGTCGCCGGAGAACTCGATGATCAGGTTCTTGCCGACGGAGCGGACGCGCTGCACCGTCCGTCCCTTGATGGATCCGCGCTCGAGTTTTGGCAGCATTGTCTCGAACCGCGTGACGACTTTTCCCGCCAGCGCCTCATCGAGCGTGCGCGCGATGCGAAAAATCGTGTCGCCTTCAGGCATTTCTCGCCATCACCGCGCGCATCTGATATCCCATCGATGTCGGCTTGAACCCCGCTTCCGCAAGAAACGGCGCGATCGCGTTGCGTGCGATGGGCTCGTCGTTCACTTCGGTGATCAGGAGAGCGCGTCGCGCTCCGTTCTCTACCAGCGAGGCGAGTGCCTTTGCGACTTCGCGCGCGACGATGCTGCGAGACGGCTCGTCTTCCGGAAGGAACACCTTCAGCTCTTTCTCGCCGCGGCTGACGTAGCACGCCAGGGCGCCGTTCACGATGATGACCCTCGCGCCGACGCTTCGCGTCAGACCCTGCGCCGGCCATTTCACGAGCGCGCCGTACGGATTGGCGGGATCCGTGGCCGCGAGCATCAGCGCCTCCGGCTGTTCGGGCTCATCGCGGTACGAGCGAAGCAAATCGAGCGCGCCGGCGGTTGCGAATTGCGTCGCACCGAGGCCGGCGACGAAATAGCCGCGGCGCACGCGTCCGGCTTCCTCCATCGCTTTCAGCACCGGATAGATTGCGCTGAAGCCCCCTGAAACTGACTCGACGGACGCGACTTCGCGGATCACCACGCCGTAGCGCGCAATCCACTGTTGCGCGAGCGC
>DATBSF010000254.1:0-3790 GCA_036559905.1 Thermoanaerobaculia bacterium
CTGCGGCTGCGGCGGATGGTCCTTGCCGGTCGGTTTCCAGTTCCACCAGTGCGCTTCGTCGGCCTGTCCGTCGAGCGTACCCTCACCGGTGATCGCGACGTCTTCGCAATCGAGGGCGTAAATCAGCGGCGAGTAGTTCATGAGCTCGACGCCTTCCCATCGGGTCAGCACGAGCGGATATCGCGACGGATCCTGACTGAAGCGCAGCGTCGCACCGGTGTCCAGATGCAGCTCGACATGACTGCGTAGTCGAATCGGACCGGTGATGTAATCGCCCTTCGGGACGACGACCCGCCCACCGCCAGCTTTCACGCAGGCGTCGATTGCTTTAGTGATCGCCGCGCTGGCGTCGCCGCCATTTCCCTTCGCTCCATACTTTGTGATCACGAAATCGCGCGCCGGAAACTGCGGCGGCACGATGCGCGCGAGAATCTCGGGGACCGACGCCCACGGATCCTGCGCCAGGGCAGCGCACGCAACAAACAGCAATGGGATGAGAAAGCGTCGGATCACGGAGCCACCTCCATCCGAAGCGGTGACTTCACACGCTGCGACCACTGCTCCACGTAACGGTCCCAATCCGCGACGCCGCCGATGTCGCCGCTCTTGTCCCATCCGGTGCCGACGTAATAGATCGCGGGAAGCCGCGCGACCATGACGTAATTTCCATCGGCCTCGACGATACCGTCGATCGAACCAGGATCGAGAACGATGGCGCACCCGAATTGCCCCATTCCGCCGGTGACCGGCTCCCATGTTCGCATCCAGCCATCGGATCGCGCACTGCGCACGATCGCGCCGGTGTTCTTCTTGATTCCGACCGCAAACTGCGGCGCGTCGATTTCGAATCGATCCTCGAACCGTCCGAAGTTCTGCCCGGCATCGAGCGTGATTCGCTTCGTCTCGAATCCCGGGTAGATGAGCTCGAAGATCAACCGGATCGGCCCGTTGGCGATCATGCGTGTGTCGCGAAAATTCTTCGACACCACGAGTTTGCCATCGCGCCAGATTCCGATTCCCCCGCATCCTCGGCTTTTTCCCGCGGAGTAGAAGTCGGCGCCCTCGCCGTGATCGCGATGGTAGTCGTCGACCATGTACCAGTCGTTGATCACCAGACGCCGCGTTCTCTTCAACCAGACATCGACTGCGCTCGACGTGAGCGGCTCCTTCTCCCATGTCTCGAGTGCCGCGCCGTACATGCGATGCGCGACACGATCGTTCTCCCACGCGAAATCGTCAAATCTCTCGCGCACGAATCGGCCGTATACGCGGAAATCATCTTTCTTGTACTTATGGGGCTCACCCGAGCGGAGGTCGAAGGTTCGTTCTCCGTTCGCCGGAATGTCGGTTTGAAAGATCAGGCGATCTGATAGTGCCTGTGCGAGCACCTCTTTTCCCGAACCGTGCTCGAAAACGTGGATTCGAGAGAGGTCGCCGGTCAACGCAACTTCGACGGTCTCCGACGTCCGTGCAAAGGCGAGGTCGTTGTGGACGGTGATTCGGAGTGGCACAGACGCGACGGTCTGCGCCACCACGATTCCGAGAGCGATCAGCACTTCAGAAGGTTACTCGCGCGCCGAGCTGAATGTCGCGTGGATTGTTGCGGTCCTGATTCACGATCCCGAAAGTCGAGTTGCGCGGATTCTGATCGGGATTCCACAGCACGGTGTAATTGAGCGCGTTGATCGCTTCGATCCGGATCTGAAGATTCGATCCGCGAGCGATCGGGAAATTCTTGTAAATGCCGAAATCGAGGAGATTGAGATTGGCCGTGCGAACGTGCGGCAGCGTCGAGGGGAAGTAGCGCACGTTGTTTCCGAGCTGAATACGCGTGTCCGTGCGGCCGGTTCCGCCCGCAACATAGAACCCCGATGTGTCCCAGCCCGGGCAATCGAGTCCTGCTTTGCCACCGCCAGGACAGCTTCCGCCGATGTTGGAGCGCAGATCTTTCGGATCACGAGCCGGATCGTAGTAGAGGTTCGTGTTCCAGCTCAACGGGAAACCGCTCTGATATTGATAGGTGGCGCTGACGGACCACCCGCCGAGGACGGCATCGGTAAGGCCGTTCCAGCGGGAGCCCCACTTCTGGTTGCGGCCGAAGGGAAGATCGAGGACGCCGCCGAGCGTGAACCGATTCGGACGATCGTTGGGCGAGATCCTGTTCTCGAGAGTGCCGTCGGATGGATTCAGGAAGTTGAGCCGGTCGGTCTCGTGCGAGCGCGTGTACGTCGCGATCAGGGAGTTGTGTCCAGTGAATCGCTTCTCGATGATCAGCGAACCCGCCTGATAGTGATCGGACCCGCGGTACTCCTCGGTTCCGACGCTGATGGTTCCCGTTCCGGACACCGCGCCGTTGTTCGCGCCCGCCAGGAATTGCGGGAACGGACGCAGAAGTTGCGCGCGCGTGATCGTCGCGCCGTTGAGCGTCGTGCCGGGGAGAAGCCCCTGGAATGGGTTGGGGACTGACTGACTGAGGAATGCTTCCTGCGCAGTGTCGCGAGTGCGCGAAGTCGACAAGTACTGAAGGGGAAGGCCATTGAGCTCGCGCGAAACAGGCAGATGCCGACCGCGCGAATCGAGGTAGTAACCCTCCACTTTCCAGCCCGCGCCGATGTCGCGCTGCGCGCCGAGCTGCCACCGCGTGTAGTACGGCGTCTCGCGGTGCGATGGGATGATCGTGCCGAGAGTCAGGCCGAGTCCGGCGGCCGCTCCGAGCGATGACCCGGGCGGCTGGATGAGCTGTCCGCTCGGAATCGGATTGCTGATGTCGGTGAGAAACGTGGCGCCGTTGTCGTTGGTCGTGAGGATCGGAGTCGGCTGCGAGAATCCCGTCTGGTTGCCGGCATCGAAGTAATAGTCGTAGCTGAAGAGACCAAGGCCGGCGCGGATGACGGTCTTGTCGCCGAGGAGATAGGAGAACGCGGCGCGCGGCATGACCTTCGACAGATTGTTGTAGATGCCGCCGTCGGCGAATCGCAGGCCGCCCTTGACGGCGAATTGATTCACCGGAATCTCCGCGATGGGATTCTTCGCGTAATTTGTGATCGCCGCCGCTTCGATCGGGCTGCTGAGACCCGCGTCGAAGCCGCCCAGCGCGCGATCGTCAGCCTCGGACATCGCCTGGAGCAGCTCCATGCGAACGCCGAGGTTGAGTGTCAGGTTCTGATTGACGTGCCAGTCGTCCTGCACGAAGAGCGCATGCGAGACCTGCCGCCAATCTCCGGCCGCCGCGATCTCGAACTGGCTGGAGTTGCTGCCGGGAGTGGCGACCGTACCCGTTTGCACCGTCGGCAAACCAAGTAGGAACTGCGCCCACTCCTGAGCGGCATCGTTCAGGGGAGCGGAGTTGTTGAGCCGCGTGTACGCACCGTTGAAGAAATATCGGCCCGCGCCGTAGGCCGGGACCGTGATGTCCCAGCGCTGATTCCGCATCTCATAACCCGACCGCATCGAGTGCTGGCCCATCAGCCAGTCGGCGGTCGGGATGAATGAGATGTTCGTGAATGGACGGTTGAAGCCGGTGCCCCAATCGGCGCGTTGCGAGCCGAGCGAGGCAATCGTCGATCCTGAATTCGTCGTGCTGAATCCGCCGAAGGTGATGAACGGCAGATAGTGATAGCCCTTCATCATCTGCTGCGCCGTCGATGAGAATCCGAGCGATGCCGGATCGATGCTGCCGCCGTTCTTGCGCCATTCTCCAAAGCGTGACCACGCGCCGCGAACATCCAGGACCAGAGATGAGCCGAGGATCGATGTGTAACCGACGGTCGCGCCGGTATTGCTGCGGAAG
>DATBSF010000255.1:0-3733 GCA_036559905.1 Thermoanaerobaculia bacterium
GGATTGGTCAGCAGCCATTTCGCGAGCACCACTTTTTGCTGATTCCCGCCCGACAGCGTTCCGACGACCGTGAAGACCGATCGCGCCTTGATGTGCAGCTCTTTCATCGATCGCTCGCCGGCGGCGGTTTCCGCGTCGACGTGCGTGACGAGCGGACCCGAGAGCCTCTTGAGAGCAGCGAGCGTCAGATTCGTCACGATCGGCTGATCGAGAAGCAGGCCGAATCGTTTGCGATCTTCCGTGACGAATCCGATGCCGGCCGCGATCGCGTCCGAAGGCTGATGGATCGCGACGCGCGATCCGTTGACGATGAATTCGCCGGCCTTCCTTCCGGGATGCGCTCCGAAGACCGCCATCATCAGATCGCTGCGTCCCGCGCCGACGAGACCGGCGATGCCGAGGACTTCGCCGTGCCGGACGCTGAAGCTGACGTTGTCGACGAGCAGCTTCCCGCGCACGTTGGGATCTTCGACAGTCACCCCGTGCGCTTCGAAGACCACGTTCTCGACTTTGTGTTTCGTCTTCGGGAAGATGTCGGTGACGTCACGCCCGACCATGCGCGCGATCAGACGTTGCGCGTCGAGCGACTTGGTCTCATCGGTGCCGACGGATTTTCCATCGCGCAGCACCGTGATGCGATCGGACAGATCGAGAACCTCTCCGAGCTTGTGAGAGATGTAGACCATTCCACCGCCACTCGCCCGCAGCCGCCGAAGGATTGCGAACAGCACCTCCCCCTCGGAGTCGGTGAGAGCAGCAGTCGGCTCGTCGAGCACGAGAATGCGCGCGTTGCGCGCCAAAGCCTTCGCGATCTCGACGAGATGCTGCTGGCCGATGCCGAGGTAGCCGACTGGAATGTGCGGCTCGAGGTTGAGGTGCAGCTCGTCGAGCACCTTCTGCGCGCGGCTGTAAAGATCGGCGGTTTGAATGACGCCGCCGCGCACCGGCTCGCGTCCGAGAAAAATATTCTCGGCGATCGAGAATTCTGGAATCAGCGAAAGCTCCTGATGCACGACCGCGATTCCGGCATCCTCGGATGGACGCACGCCGGCAAATCGCTGGACCTGGCCGTTGACGAGAATCTCGCCGCCGTAAGTTCCGTGCGGATAAACGCCGCCGACGATATTCATCAGCGTCGACTTGCCGGCTCCGTTTTCGCCGACCAGCGCGTGAATCTCGCCGGCGTGCAGATCGAACGAGACGCCGTCTAACGCCAGGACACCCGGAAAGCGTTTGGAGATGCCTCGCATCTCCAGCAGCGTGTCGGCCATTTCAGTGACCGTAGATCTCCTCGCGCGTGAAGTAGCCGTCCTTGATCACCGTTGCGTCGACATTGCTCTTATCGACGGCGATCGTCGGGATGAGAATCGCGGGCACGTCTTTCTTCCCATTGTTGATCTTGCCCGGCGCGTCGACCGGTTGCTTCTGCGCCAGCTTAATCGCCGCGTCGACGGCACCAAACGCGAGCGGCTGGATCGGCTTGTAGATCGTCATCGTCTGCGTCCCCTGGACGATCCGCTGAATCGCGTCCTTCTGCGCGTCCTGTCCGGTGACGAGAACTTTGCCGGCAAGACCTGCTGCTTCCAGCGCGGAGACGGCGCCGCCCGCGGTCCCGTCATTGGATGCGACAATCGCCTGAATCTTGTTGCCGGTCCGCGTCAGCGCATCCTCTGTGATCCGCAGCGCCTCCTCGGCCTTCCATTCGCGCGCGAACTGCTCGGTGATCACCTTGATGTCGTGCCTATCGATGGCCGGCTTGAGCACGTTCAGCTGGCCTTTGCGCAGGAGCAGCGCGTTGTAATCGGTCGGCGAACCGCCGATCAGGACGTAGTTGCCTTTCGGAACATGCTGCAACGCGTACTCGGCCTGCATCTCTCCGATTTTTTCGACCTGATGGGAGATGTAGAGATCGACATCGGAATTGCGTATCAATCGATCGTACGCGATGACAGGCACGCCTTTGCGATGCGCGGCCTCGACGATCGAGGCGGCGATCTCACCGTTGTGCGGCGCGACGATCAGGACGTCGACGCCTTTGGTCAGCATGTTGTCTGCCTGCTTCGTCTGGACGGCGTCGTCCCCGTTGGCGACCTGCACATCGAGCGAAGCGCCGACTTCCTTCGCGCGCTGCTCGACGAGGCGTTTGTCGCGTTGCCAGCGCTCCTCTTTGAGCGTGTCCATCGAGAAGCCGATTCGAACCGGCCCGCCATGCGGCGCTTTCGCCGCGCCGCCGGTCGAAGTTTCCTGCGGCGCGTTGACACACGCGGCCGCGAGCAGAATTAGTAAGGGGAGTCTGGCGATGCGCATCGTTCCTCCTGCGAGCGAGGGTTTTATCATGCATTGCCCCTCTCCCATCGGGAGAGGGTGGCGCGGAGCGCCGGGTGAGGGGCGCGGCGAATACGATTGGGAAAAACGCCACGCCCCTCATCCGCCCTTCGACTTCGCTCAGGCCACCTTCTCCCGAGGGGAGAAGGACAGATGGAATCACTTCCCGGTGAACTCGAACTTTCCTTCCAATCCCGACGCGGAGCTCGGCCCTATCCATATATTGAAGTCCCCCGGCTCCATCACCCACCCGCCCTCCGACCAGAACTGCAAATCGGAGCGCGTGATCGTGAAATCCACGCGTTTGCTCTCCCCTGCCTTCAACGCGACACGCTGAAATCCCTTCAGCTCCTTGACGGGCCGCGACACGCTGGCAACCGGATCGTTGATGTACATCTGCACGATCTCTTCGCCGTCGCGTGTCCCTGAGTTGCGAACGGTCGCGGAAAATGTGAGGCCTGTGATCGTCAGATTCGAGTAGTCGAACTTCGTGTACGAGAGTCCGAAGCCGAACGGAAAGAGCGGGCCGATCGGAACGTCGATGTACTTGCTCGTGTACTTGGCGTTCGGATCCGCAGGTCTTCCCGTCGGAAGCTGGTTGTAATAGATCGGGACTTGCCCCGTCGCACGCGGAAAGGTCACCGGCAATTTTCCGCTCGGAGTCACATCACCAAAAAGCACATCCGCGATCGCGTGTCCGCTTTCGGTGCCGAGAAACCAGGCCTGAACGATGGCGGGGACGTGTTCGGCGGCCCACGAGATCGCGAGCGGCCGTCCCGACATCACGACGAGGACGACAGGCTTACCGCTAGCGACGAGCGATTCGAGCAACTTCTGTTGATCACCGGGCAGATCGATTGATGATCGCGACGCTGCCTCGCCCGACATCTCGCGCGCTTCGCCAAGGACCGCGACGATCACGTCCGCTTCATCGACAGTGACGGCACTTGGAATCGCGTCGCGTAGTGTCACGCAATCCTCCGCTTTTCCCTGTCCCGACCACGGGCCGATCATGTCGACTTTTGAATCGGCAAGCGGACCGACGATTGCGATCTTGCGTCCGGATTTCGGCAGCGGCAACAGATCGCCGTCGTTCTTCAGCAGGACGATCGACTTCTGCGCGACGCGGCGCGCCGCATCGCGATTCAGCGGCGGCGGCGCGGTTTCGGGCGTGAATGGATCATCGAAGAGGCCGGCCTTGATCTTCATCCGCAGCACGCGGCGCACTGCGCGGTCGACGACCGATTCCGGCAGCCGTCCTGCGCGCACTTCTGCGGCCAGCAGCGGATAGGTGGCGTCCCACATGTCCATGTCGACGCCGGCGGTGATCGCCTTGCGCGCTGCCTCCTGTTTCGAGCCCGCGACGCCGTGCTTGATCAATTCGCCGACAGCATCCCAGTCGGACACC
>DATBSF010000256.1:0-14691 GCA_036559905.1 Thermoanaerobaculia bacterium
TCCACCGCTGGTGTATTGGGGCCATTACGTGGCGCATGACAACAACCGCGACAACATGGGCCTCGCCCTCGCGCTTAGCCGCAATGTTTTAAAGTCCTATTTCGATTTTCACCCGCAGATCATTCACGATTTGCACGAGTCGGTGCCGTTCATGTACGTCTCGACCGGCACGGGCCCGTACAACGCGTCGCTCGATCCGATCATGGTCGACGAAGGGCATCGCATGGCCTGGCACGAAGTGCAGGAGATGACGCGCCGCGGCGTGCCGGGCGTGTGGACGTACGGCTTCTACGATGGGTGGGCGCCGAACTACATGTTCTGGACCGGGATGGGGCATAACACGATCGGCCGGTTCTACGAGACGTTCGGCAACCGATATCCGTCGACGGAGAACCGCGTCGTGCGCGGTCAGAGCGATCGCGAGTGGTATCGCACGAATCCGCCACTGCCGACTGTGAAGTGGTCGCTCCGCAACAATGTCAACTATCAACAGAGTGGATTGCTGCTCGCGCTCTCGGACGTCGCCGACCGCCGCACCCACTTCCTCGAACAGTTCTACCTCCTCGGCAAACGATCCATTGCGAAGGCGACGAACGAAGGGCCGGCGGCGTGGGTTTTCGATGGAGCGCAAAAACGACAAGGTCAGCTTCGCGATCTGATGACGCTTCTTCGCACGCATGGAGTCGAGATCAACGTCGCCGACGAACCGTTCACGATGAAGACGAATTGGCCGCCGGCCGTCCCACCGAAAGAGGGCGACGAGGCGAAGAAGGAAGAGCCGAAGGCGATCACGTTTGCCAAAGGCTCGTACATCGTGCGGATGGATCAGCCATACAGCAGGCTGGCGGACACGATGCTCGACGTGCAGTTCGTGCGCGCGGAGGAGAGGGTCTACGACGACACCGGCTGGACGCTGGGCTATCTGAAGAATGTCGATTTCAAACGCGTCGCGAATCCCGACGTGCTCAAAGTTGCGATGCATTCCTGGGACGGAGCGCCGGCAACCGCGCCGGCAACAAACAACGCCGACACGGACTACATCCGCGCCTGGTGGTCCGACGCCAACAACAAGAAGCCCCGCGTTGCAATCATGCACACGTGGCTGCGCACGCAGGATGAAGGCTGGTGGCGACTCGCGCTGGAGAGCATGGGGGTGCCGTACACGTACATCTCGACGCAGGACGCATCGCGCACGCCGAACCTTCGCGAGAAGTTCGATGTCATCCTCTTTCCGCCAACCGGCGGCAACAACTCGTCGCAGGAAATCGTCAATGGATTGCCTGCCGGTCCGCCGCTTCCGTGGAAGAAAACCGAGCTGACGCCGAATCTGGCCGTCGATCAAACCGACGACATGCGCCCGGGCCTCGGCCTAACAGGCGTCGCGAACATCACTCGCTTCGTGGAAGACGGAGGATTGCTGATCACCGCGCGCGACACTTCGGTGTGGGCAGCGGACTACGGCCTCGCCCGATGGGGTCGCGTCGTGCCGTCGCAGAAGCTGCGAGCGCCGGGAACGATCGTGTCGTCTTCGGTCATTGATAAGAAAAGTCCAATCGTAACAGGATATGATGAAGCAATACCGTTGTACTTTTCAAGCTCGCCGATCTTTCGCGTGGGACTGAATCCCGAACCGCCACCGGAGACGCGGCCGAGCGGACGCGGTGGAAAGACCGATCCGGATGTGCCGCAGGGGCGCCCGTATGTTCCGCTGCCCGAGCGTCCGAAGCCCGCGCCCGGCGAAGAAGGATTTCAGCCGCCCGAAGACTTGCCGTCGAACTCGGACTACGCGATGCCGAAGCCCGAGGACCGCCCGCGCGTGATCGTGTCGTTCGCGAAGAAAGCGGATCAGCTGCTGCTGTCGGGCATGCTCGACGGCGCCGACGAGCTGGCCGGCAAGCCTGCCGTCATCGACGCACCGCGCGGACGCGGTCACGTGATTCTCTTCGCGTGCAACCCGATGTGGCGTCAGAACACGCAGGGAAGCTACGCGCTGGTGATGAATGCCGTCATGAACTGGGACCACTTGCGTTGAGTACCTGGTCGCCCGAGCAGTACGAGAAGTTCAAGGCTGAGCGCGCGCAACCGTTCTGGGATCTCGTCGCGCTCATCGACCCGCGCCAGCACATGCGGATTCTCGACCTTGGATGCGGGACAGGCGAGCTAACTCGCTCACTCCACAAGCAGTTAGGGGCCCGAGAGACGCTGGGGATCGACAGCTCGGCGGAAATGCTCGCGAAGGCGCCGACGACTCCCGGGCTGCATTTTCAAAAGGCATCGATCGAAACGTTCGGTCAAAAAGGCTTCGATCTGATTTTTTCAAACGCCGCGCTGCATTGGGTCTCCAATCACGAGCGCGTTTTTCCGATGCTCGCCGGCATGCTCACACGCGATGGACAGCTGGCGGTGCAGATGCCGGCCAATGACGATCATCCGTCGCACACGACGGCTGCCGATGTCGCGAGGAAGCTCGGCATCGAAGTGAGGCCCGTGTCGCTGCTATCGCCGGAGAGGTACGCCGAGTTGCTGTTCGAGCTCGGCTTCCGGCGCCAGCACGTCCGCGTGCAGATCTACGGACACACGCTGGCCTCCAGCGAGGACGTGATCGAGTGGGTGAAGGGGACGCTGCTGACGTTTTACGAAGGGCGCGATCCGCGCTTCATGCCGATGTATCGCGAGCTGCTGCTGGCGCGGCTGGGAATTCATAAACCATATTTCTACACGTATAAGCGTATTCTTATATGGTCATCACTCCTCGGCTAGGATCGTGTGGAACGCCAGCATTACGGTCACCGAGGCCAGCGCGATCAGCATCATGAAGAAGGTGAGCGACAAGGACGTTGCGGCGGACGCGGACGCGCCCGCGCCGGCGAGAACGATCCGGGCAGGGCTGAAACTGTTGAACCACGCGCTGAGCGCGTTCCACTTCCACGTCAGCAGCGCGGCCCAGCTTCCGGCGACCACCACGTACGCGGCGATCTGAACGCGCGTGATCGGCAGGGACGCGCGCTCCATCGCGGCCGTCGATTGCATCAGCTTCGCTTTGATCCAGAGCGTGTTGGCGTCGGGAAGCGGGCGGTGGCGAACCTCGATTCTCGCGAACTGCTGCATCCAGGCGTCGACTTCGGCTTCCATCGGATCGAAGTCAGACATGGCGAGTCTCCGGCGCGAGTCCGCGCCTGGTCATGAGTCCGGCGAGTCGCTTGCGCGCGCGAAAGAGCATCACGCGAACGCTTCGCGCTTTCACGCCAATCGCATCGGCGATCTCCTCGTGCGAGGAACCTTCGACGTGCGCCAGCCACAAGAGCGCGCGCTCCTGCGGCTTCAGCTCCGCGAAGACGCGCATCATGTCGTGGCGCATCTCCATGGTGGCCGGCGCGTTTGGCTCGACGTCGGGCGCGAGCTCGCGATGCCGTTTGACTTCGCGGAAGTGATCGAACACGAGATTCGTCGCGGTCTTGAAAACGTAGTGGCGGAGATGATCTTCATCCGCGATCGTCGGATTGCTGCGCAGGAAGCGGAAAAACGTTTTCTGCATGAGGTCGTCGGCGGTCGCGGCGTTGCCCGTCATCCGAAAGATGTAGGACCACAGCCGCCCGGCTGTCTTTCGGTAGAAGGCTTCGAATTTCGCCTCGTCCATTGGCCTCTTCGGCGTTCGCTGAAACGCCGTCGCGGTGAAGGCGAACGGCGTCTGCAGAGTCATAGCATCGGCGGACATGAAATTACGGGTTGGAAATCGGAGCGGTCGTATCCGTCCACTGCTTGGTCAATTTCCAGGAAATCGCCGAAGAGATAAAAAACGCCAGGCCGATTCCCATGAGGATGAACGCCGGCACATAGAAACCGGGATCACGAAAAACGAGTCCGCAGCCTAGAAACGCAAGCCCGATGAACGTGCAAACGAGCGCCGCAGTGATCGCACCGAGGGTACGTTCTCGCGACATGCGCCGCGGCTGCTCGAGAAACTGCTGTCCGGACGAAGATTCGAGAAACTTCACGAACTCCGCCGACGAGCCGAACTTGTCGATCAGCTTCATTTGAACCTCGGATCGCAATTCCGCGCGGCGCTGTCTCGCCCGGGTCACTAGCCATACGATCGCGACTACTGTCGTGAACGAGAAGATGATCGATAGAACGGGAATCCAAACCAATACAGGGTCCATCAAGGCCTCCGAACTGTGTTACCGGACGCTAATACGGCTGGTGGACACTTTGGTTAACGGGGCCTCACCACAGAGGACACAGAGATCACAGAGCTCTGTGTCCTCTGTGCTCTCTGTGGTGAAGGCTTTTATGGCCGCTTATAGATTCGGCCATCCTTCAGCACGAAGGTCACCCGCTGCATCGCCGTGATGTCGTCGAGCGGATTTCCGGGAACCGCCACGATATCCGCCAGCTTTCCCGTCTCGATGGTTCCGATCTGATCGGCCATGCCGAGGAGCTCCGAAGCGACTTTGGTGGCCGATTGGATCGCCTGCATCGGCGTCATTCCGAACTTTGTCTCGTATTCAAATTCCTTCGCCTGGTTGATCGCGTCCCACGAGAAGCCGCCGGCGTCCGTGCCGAACGCGATCTTCACGCCCTTGCGCAGCGCGCGCTGGAAGCTGTCGCGATGAAACTGCGGGATCTTCGTCCATACGCCGCCTCGCCCGGGCGCGACGTACTCCGTCACGGTCAGCGTCGGGCAGAGATAGACGCCTTTCGCGACCATCATGTCGAGCAGATCGTCCGGGATCGCGATGCCGTGCTCGATCGTGTCGACGCCCGCGGTCAACGCGTTCTCGATTCCAGGCCGTGCCATGGCGTGGGCCGCAACCTTGTGCCGCAGCCGATGCGCCTCGTCCACGATCGCCTTCATCTCATCGAGCGTGAAAGTCGGGGTGCTCGAGAGAGTTCCGTCCTTCTGCACGAAGTACGAGCGATCGGCGTAGACCTTGATCCAGTCGGCGCCGTGCGCGATTTGTTCGCGGACTGCTTTGCGCCCGTTCTCCGCGCCGTCGACGATCTGCACGCCCATCGGGTACGTGATCTCCGGCGAATATCCGCTCGGGCCATAACCGCCGGTCACCGACATCGCCCGCGTCGAGACGAACATGCGCGGGCCCGGAATCACACCTTCGTTGATCGCACGCTTGACGTCGACATCGGTGTACATCGCGCCTTCAGTCTCGAGGTCGCGCATCGCTGTGAATCCGTGCTCCAGCGCGATCTTCGCGGCGCGGCTCGCGCGCAGTGCTCGATAGGGGAGCGACTCGCGAAAGAGCTGCGCGTCGTAGTCGGCCGCGGTGATGTCACCCTGCAGCAGCACGTGCGTGTGCGCATCGATCAAGCCGGGAAGAAGGGTCATGTCGCCGAGGTCGATGGTGTCGGCGTCGGATGGGATGGCGCCGCCGATCGACTCGATGCGATTGCCGCGCACGACGATCACCGCCGGCGCCGCCACACTCCCGCCGCGCCCGTCGATGAGCCTCGCCGCGCGAATCGCAATGGGTTTATCTGCGGCAAAAAGTGGCGTGGCGAATAGAAGGGCGATCAGCGTGCGTTTCATGAGGCGAATTCTATGCGGTTCGCAGTTCAGGAATACGTGCGTTGGGAAGACATCGACGCCGCCGGGATCATCAACTACCAGGCCTACCTCCGCTTTTTCGGGTTGGCGGAAGTCGAGTTGTTTCGATCGTGCGGCCTCACGTACAAGACGCTCTTCGAGGAAGTCGGCGTCTGGCTGCCGCGCGTCCACGTCGAATGCGATTTCTTCCATCCCGTCACGCTCGATGAATTGCTGATCGTCGAAGCGTTCTTTGGAAAGATCGGGAACAGTTCGATCCATTTGAATTTCGAAGTGCATCGTAAAGAAAAACCGGGCGTGATAGTCGCAACTGGAAAATATGTGCTGGTCACAGTAAAAAAAGGACAGCTCGCGCCGACGCCGGTGCCCGATGTGCTTCGCCGAAAACTGCAGCCGTACGTCGAAGAGAAAAGCAATGGAACCAGACGTCAGAGATCTTCGCGGTAGAGAGCGATATCGAGTCAAGCAGCGGCTCGTCGGCAGCTTCGGCGCGGGCGAAGTCACGCTTGTCGATGTGGCCGAGGAGGGTGCGCAGATCGAGCACGCGCAGCCGCTGCGTCTGGCGAGCAAAGGACGTCTGTGGTTCAAGCGCGCCGACGTTTCGGCTAGCCTGCACGCGTTCGTCGTCTGGAGCCGTTTGTCGAAAACACCCAATGAGGTTGGGAAATATCTCTATCGCTCCGGATTGCGCTTCGATGAAGGCGCGGCAAGTTTCCTGCAGGCGATGCAGATGCTGGCCGATCAAGGTGTCATCGAGCGCGACGACGAATCGCTCAACCGAAAAAAGAAACGCGCCGAGGAGATCAAGCAGGACAGATTGGGCAAACCGATCGTGCGCATGGTCGGTACCGAAGAGATTTCGCCCGATCAGGTCCTTCTCATTCAGCACGCGCGCGAAAAGCTCAAGGAAAACTTCGACGAAGCGCAGAAGTGGTACAGCCGCGCCTACTTTGCTCTGCGTGACAGCCGCCTCGGCAATGCCGCCGAGTTGATGCGCTATCCGGAAGACGTGCTGGCTGTCTGGGAATACCTCGAGCGCAGCGTGCCGCTCTCGACGATCAAGCGCGTTTTCGATCAGCGGCATGGCGATCGAAACCAATGAAGTTCGGTTCGGGCTGCAGCTCGACTCCGAACTTCTCGCGCACGCCATCCTGAATCTTCCGCACCAGCTCGACGACTTCGCGCGCCGTGCCCCCGCCGCGATTGATGATCGCGAGAGTGTGCTTCGACGAGATGCCGACCTTTCCGTGCGCGAGTCCCTTTTGAAATCCGGCGTGTTCGATCAGCCAGGCCGCTGACAGCTTGATGCTCTCGCCGGCCGGGAAATGCGGCAGCTCGCCCAGCGACGCCAGTTTCTCCTTCGAGACGATGGGGTTCATGAAGAACGAGCCGTCGCTTCGGGTGTCGGGATCGGCGGGATCGATGACCATGCCCTTGCGGCGGCGAATCGCGATCACTGCATCGCGGACTTGCTGCAGAGTCGATCCTTCAGCAATCGCTTTCTGCAGCTCGGGGTAGCGGATCGATGGTGCGCCGCCCGGCCGCAGTTGAAAAGTCACCGACAGAACGACGTAGCGATCCTTCGCCGATTTCTTGAAGATGCTGTTGCGATATTCGAACTGGCAATCGGCGTTGGTCAGCGACGAGAACCGTCCGTTCGATCGATCGAAGACCTCGACGGCGGTAATCGTCTCGCTGACGTCCTGACCGTACGCGCCGACATTCTGAATCGGTGTAGCGCCGGTCGATCCCGGGATTCCCGAGAGGCATTCCAGGCCCGCCCAATCCCGGGCGACCGCCATCGCCACCAGCTGGTCCCACGGCTCGCTCGCGGAAGCCTGCAGGGTTCCGTCGTCGACGGCGCTGATTCCGCGCAGGTCGAGATGCAGAACGAGTCCGTCGAAGCCTTCGTCCGCGATGAGCACATTGCTGCCGCCGCCGAGGACCAGCAACTGCTCGTCGTTGGACTTTGCCCAGTCGATCGCTTCGCGGACTTCGTCGACGCTGCGCGCCTTCAGAAAGAGCTTCGCCGGCCCGCCGATGCCGAGGGTGGTGAGCGGTCCCAGAGCGACGTTGCGCTGCATGCGCGCCAGCATTGGAGGCACAAAATACTGCAGTATCGTTGCCGTATTGGGTCGAAACTCGATCTACGCGGCGCTGCTGGCGGCGACATGCCTGCTGGTCTTTGCGCCCGCGTACACCGCCGGAGTCACGAACTGGGATGACGACTTCTACCTGCGTCCGTCACCCATTTTCACGACATTTGTGATGGGCAGTTACCATCCGCTGACGGTTCTCAGCTTCGCGATTTCCGGGCGCAACCCGACCGTATTGCACGTCACCAACGTTGTTTTGCACGCGATCGCTGCCATCCTCGTCTTCGTTTTTCTCCAGCAATTGGTGGGAGCGGGATTTCCGGCGTTTGCGGGCGCGCTGATCTGGGCGATCCATCCGATGAAGGTCGAGTCGGTCGTCTGGATCGCGGGACGCAAAGATGTTTTGTGCGGGATCTTTTACGTAGCGGCATTGATCGCGTACGTCAAAAACCGCAGTTGGCTGACATTCGCATTATTCGTTTGCGCGTTGCTGTCGAAAGGGACGGCGGTCTCGCTTCCGCTGGCGCTGCTGGCGATCGATTTCCTCCAGCGAAGGCGATTGAAGATCGTAGAGAAGACGCCCTTTTTCGCGCTGAGCATTCTCTTCGGCGTGATCGGCTTTTTCGCGCAGCGCATACCGGGACCGTTTGCGGAAGGGCAGCCGTCGCTGTCGCTGATGGAGAAGTTCGCGTTTTCCTGCCGCGCCTTTTTCTTCTACATCGGCAAGCTGCTGCTGCCGGTCAAGCTTTCCGCGTTTTATCCATATCCGAAATCAGTCACATTTGCGGATTGGATCGCGCCGCTGCTGATCATCATCCTTGCGGTGTTCGCGATTCGGGTGCGGATTGTCGCATTCGCGTTTTTCTTCTTCCTCGTGACGATTGCGGTCGCGTTTCCGATTTTCCTCGTCGGACGAACGATCGCAGCCGATCGCTTCACGTATATTCCCTCGATCGCGCTCGCGTATCTGATCGCGTTGGCCGCGAGGCCGCGTCTCGTCCCGCTCATCGCGATCGTCGCCGCGCTCCTCGGCGCCGCGAGCTTCAATCGTTCGCGCGTGTGGCACGACAGCGTTGCGTTGTGGACGAGCGTGATCGAATACGACTCGACGCTCGCGCTGCCGTACAACAACCGTGCGGTGGCTTTCGTGGAACAGGGCGACAACGCTGGCGCGCTGCGCGATCTGAACGCATCGATCGCGATCGATCCCTGCTACGCGATGGCTCTCAATAACCGCATGATCGTCGCGTTGCGTCTCGGCGACAGCGCCGCCGCGGCCCGTGATCGCGATAGACTCAGCCGATGTCGGAAATGACTGCAGTCGCCGGGAAACAATGGTTCGGACATCCGCGCGGCCTGGCCACACTGTTCTTCACCGAGATGTGGGAGCGCGCGAGCTACTACGGCATGCGCGCGCTGCTCGTTCTCTACATGACCGGCTCCGTCATGCAGCCGGGCCTCGGCTTTCCGGACAAGAGGGCGACACAGATTTACGGCCTTTACACAATGTTGGTTTATCTGATGGGCGTGCCCGGGGGCTTCATCGCCGACCGCTTCATCGGCCACTACCGCGCGGTGCTCGTCGGCGGAATCGTCATCGCGTGCGGCCATTTCACGATGGCTGTTCCCGGACTGCCTTTTTTCTTCATCGGACTCCTGCTGATCATCATCGGTACCGGACTTCTGAAACCGAACGTAAGTACGCTCGTCGGAACGCTGTACACGCGCGATGATCCACGCCGCGATGCCGGCTTCTCCCTCTTCTACATGGGCATCAACACCGGCGCGTTCTTCGCGCCGCTTGTCACCGGCTGGCTCGGACAGAAAATCAACTGGCACATCGGATTCGCGGCCGCCGGCGTCGGCATGGTTTTCGGCCTGATTCAATACGTTCTCGGCAGAAAGTATCTGATCCCGGTGAGCGACGCGAAGACGGCGCAGACCGTTGCGATCGAAAGCACGCCGGCCGTATCGAAGGCGGCGTTCACACGAGAGGAATGGGGCCGCATTGCAGCAGCATCGATCCTCACGCTGTTCGCGTTGATTTTCTGGGCGGGATTCGAACAGGCCGGCTCGAGCCTCACTCTGTTTGCCGATCGCGCCACCCGGCTGGTCGTTCTCGGGTTTACCTATCCATCAAGCTGGTTCCAGTCGGTCGAGCCGCTGTTCGTGATCACCTTTTCGCCGGTTTTCGCCTGGTTGTGGATTCGCCTCGGGCGCCGCGAGCCGTCCAGTCCTGCGAAATTCACGCTCGGCCTGTTCTTCCTCAGCCTCTCGTTCCTGCTGATCGTTCCGGCCGCGCGGTATTTCCAGCTGCACGGCCAGCGCGTCAGCCCGTTCTGGCTCATCGGGCTCTACTTCCTCCAGATGTGCGGCGAGCTCTGTCTCAGCCCGGTCGGGTTGAGCATGGTCACCAAGCTGTCGCCCGCGCGCATCGTCGGTTTCATGATGGGCGTCTGGTTCTTCGCGACCGCGATGGGCAATTACGTTGCGGGTTGGGTGGCCGGCCTCGTCGGGAACCGCAGCTTCAGTGAGGTCTTCATGATCGCCTTCGTGACGGCGGCGATCGCGACCCTCGTCCTCGCGGTCTTGATTCCGGTGATCAAACGGATGATGGGCGGAGTGAAGTAGCGCTACCGACCGCTCCACACCGGTTTACGTTTCTCGATGAACGCGTTCAGCCCTTCGTTCGCGTCCTGCGTCTTCATCAGCTCTTCGAGATAGAGGCGCTCGACCTCGGCGAGGCGCTGATCGAAATCGGCGCTCTGCGCGATGCGGAATGCTCGCTTCGCGAAACGCAGCGACGACGCGCTCTGCTTGTACAAGCGCGACAACCACTCCTCGGCGCGGCGATCAAATTCTGCCGCGGGGAAAACAGCGTTAGCGATTTCTTTTCCATCGACGGTTTCGCCTGTCAGCAAAAGCTCCAGGCCTTTTCGCGGCGTCATCTGACGCGAAAGTTGATACGCGGCCACGGGCGGAAAAACGCCGAGGTTGATTTCCGGCTGGCCGAAGCGGGCGCGGTCTGACGCCAGGATGAAATCGCACGCCAGCGCAAGCTCGCATCCGCCGCCGAGTGCCGCGCCCTTCACCAGCGCGACCGTGACGAGATCGAGCTTCGCGAGAATCCGGAACGTTTCGTGGAATCGCTGCAGCATCGTGACGACGCGGTCGCCGAGGTGATCCTGGACACTCGCGCCGGCAGAGAAGGCCTTTTCGCCGGAAGCCGAAATGATCAGACAGTGACGATCATTCGCGACGCGGCCTAACGCACTGCGCAGCTCCTCGAGCATCGCGATGTCGAGGATGTGCAGCGGCGGATCGTTGAGCGTGATGCGATAGGCATTCGCGTCGGTTGCGAATTCGATCTTCGGCATGGGTGTCATCCCGAGCGTAGCGTGGGAACGGTGTGGTTGGGCGGTGCGTAACTGCAGATTCGTACCACCCGCCCACACCGGTTCCTCGCTACGCTCGGAATGACACGCTGTTACTCCTCCAACATCTGCAGGATCGCAGTCAGCTCTTTCTTGACTCGCAGAAGGGCTTTCGTCAAATCCTTCGCCGCGGGAGTGGGTGCGGGTGGGGTGGGGAATTCGGAGTCTGACGACGCCTCGCCCTCCAGCTTCTTCTTCGCCCCTGCGATCGTGAAGCCCTCGGAGTAGAGAAGCTGTTTGATGCGCAGGATGATGTCGAGATCGCGCTGCGTGTAGAGCCGCTGGCCGCCGCCGCTCTTGTTAGGCGCGAGCGGAGGAAATTCGGTTTCCCAGTAGCGCAGCACGTACGGCTGCACGTCCGCGAGTTTGCAGACTTCGCCGATCTTGTAGTGACGGCCTTCGTCGGCAGGCATCCGGCCCGATTATAGGACTCGGACTTCGCTGGCCGCGACTTCCTGCAGCAGGCCGACCGCGGCGGAGAAGACCTCCTCCACCGAGATCTCGGTCATGCAGCGGTGATCGCGCAGCGGGCATTCGCGCTCGTAGCACGGTCCGCATGTCACCGGTTTCTGCACGACACGCGTCGCACCCGGGATGACCGTGCGCCCCGGATCGGTTGGGCCAAAGATCGACACCGACGGCACCGCCAGCGCCGTAGCAAGGTGCAGGGGTCCGCTGTCGTTCGTCACGACCACCGAGCAATGCGAGATGGCGGCTGCCAGTTGCAGGACATCGCCGTTGTCGCCATCGATCGGAAGCTGTCCGTACTTCTCCGAAATCGCCTCGGCCTGTTGCCGCTCGCCGGGGCTCGTGAGCAGAACGACGGAATATCCGCTTTCGGTCAGACGCTCGGCGAGTTGTCCGTAGGGTTCATCTCCCCAATGTTTCGCGCGGCCGTAGAGTCCGCCGGCGTGGAGTCCGAAGAGCGGCCGATCGAGACGGACGCCGAGGGCGCGGAGGCGCTTGCGCGCGCGCTCGCGAGTGTGGACTGGCAGCCGAATGCTCGGAATCTCGTCGACGACGCGCGGCGCGTTCATCGCCGCCAGCAGCGCGGTGTAGTCATCGAGCTGATGGCCACGCTCGCGATTGCGGCCGATGCTGTGCGTCAGAAGGAGGCCACGCGCATCGGTCGAATATCCCCAACGCTCACCGATGCCGGCCGCGAACGGGATCATCGCGGCGCGGAAGGAATTCGGAAGGATTACAGCGCGACGGAAGCGTCCCGCTTTGAGAACGCGGATGCGATCGCGCGTGCGGCCGTTCCACGGAATCACTTTGCGAAAAAGTCCCAGCGACGCGAGAAGCGACGCGATGTGCTGCGGCGCGGCGATGGAGATGCCGCCCTCGCTGCGGAAGCGATGATGCAGCGCGCGATAGGTTGGAAGGGCGAGAACGTTATCGCCGACCCAATTGAGCCCGATTACGACCGTGTCACTCGCCATTCACTCCTTCGCTTTCCCCAACCGCCGTCCCCTTCCAGCGATCGTGCATCCACAACCAAAGCTCCGGACGATCCGCGATGCGTCGCGAAATCACATCATTGATTCGCTCCGTCAACACCACGGGATCACTCTCCGCCGCACTCAGTTGCTCGACACGGATCGGGTTCTCGAACTCGAGCCGATGCCCGGTTTCGTGCGGTATGCAAAAAGCGAACACAATCTCTGACTCTCTGCGCAAAGCCATTTTTGCCGGTATCGGCGTGGTCCAGGCACGGCGTCCAAGGAAGGGAACGAGCACACCTTCGCGGGGTTGCACGGCCTGATCGGGCAGGAGGACGACGACAGCGTTGTTCGACAGCGCCTGCATCATCTCCCGAGCGGCGCGTTTTCGGTCGAGAACTTCGGCGCCGGTGCGGGCGCGCAGGCGGGCCAGATCGCGTTCCAGGAACTGATTGTCGAGAGGGCGCGCCACGGTTCGGACGTTTTTCACGAGCGACATCAGCGCCAGGCCGCCGACCTCCCACGCCCCGTAATGGGCGCTGATCAGCACCACGCCCTTTCCGCGCGCAATCGCCTCTTCGACGAAGTGCGCGTTGACGAAGGGACATCGCGCGGCGATCTCCTCGAGCGACATGTTCTGCATGCGAATCGAATGGAGCGCCGAGCGGCCGAAGTGGCGCCAGCAGGCGTTGAGGATCTCGCGCAGCTCCTTGTCGCTTTTCGACGGAAACGAATCGCGCAGATTGCGCATCGCCAGTCGATCGCGCGACCGCAGGACACGGCGCGCGAGGCCACCGAGACGAGCGCCCCAGCGCTGGACGCCGCGATCGGAGAGGCGGCGTGCGACGGCTGCCACGACGCGATAGAGCGCGTACTCACTCCATTGAACGAAGGGGCTCTTCCGGCGGCGGCTCATCGTCGGACCGCCGCGACGATGCGTTCGAGATCGCCGGCGTCGATCACGAACTCCGCGGGAATCGCGATGACGTCGGGATCGTCGATCTTCACGGCGTCTTTCTCGGTGGTGACTATCGCATTGCCGGCCGCTTCGCGTTTGATGGCGTCGATGTCCGACTTCGTGTATCGGTGGTGATCGGGAAATCCTTTCGAGCCGGCGAGGTCGAAGAGCCGAAAGAACTGGGCGTTGTCCGCGAGACCTGCAAATGCGAAGACCTTCCTTCCGCGCAATGCGTCCGGAATGCGCGCCTGCAGCTTTCGCGGCAAAGCCAGATCGGCGTATCGCAGCGCACCGCGCCCTTCGCGAAGGAAGCCGGAGTCGTGATCGATCACGACGTCGAAGTCGCGATGGAGCTGCAGGTGTTGAAAGCCGTCGTCGAGCACGAAGACGTCGGCCTCAATTTGCATAGCATTCTCGTATCGATTTTTACCGACGATTACGTTGACGTTGGGGACACTCTTCTTGATGAGCACAGGCTCGTCGCCAAACCGATCCGGATCCAGCGAGGTGACCACCCCGCCCGATCCCGCCCGCCCGTACCCGCGCGTCAGAACTGCGACTCGCAAGCCGCGATCGGACAGCGCGCGCGCAATCGCGATCACCGCCGGAGTCTTCCCGCTCCCGCCGGCCGCGATTCCGCCCACCGAGATCACCGGGACGGGCAATCGTTTCGCCTTCACGATTCCGGCGCGATAGAGCGCGCGGCGCGCGCGATTGATCGCGCGATAGAGCAGCTCCGCGATCTTGATCACGCCAGCAACTCGACGATGTGTTGCGCCGTGCGCGCCGCGGCGCCGCGATTCTGTTCGACGGTCTTGCGCGCGCGTTCCCCGTACGCCGCCCGCGCGGTCGGGTCGTCGAACATGCGGGTCGCGAACGCGATCAGCTCCGCCGGGGAGCGCACTTCGACCGCCGCGTCGTTCTCCAGAAAAGTCGAGGCGATCTCGCGAAAGTTCGTCATGTGCGGGCCGAAGCAAACCGGAACGCCGGCCGCCGCCGGCTCGATCGGATTGTGTCCGCCGGTCGGAACGAGACTGCCGCCGACGAAAGCGACGGTCGCGAAGGGATAGATGCGGGTCAGCTCGCCGACGGAGTCGAGGAGCAAAACAGTGCCGGGTGCCGAGTGCCGAGTGCCGAGTTGACTGCGTCGCACCATCGGCATCATCGCGGCTACTACATCAAACCGCTCGGGCTTTCG
>DATBSF010000257.1:0-7725 GCA_036559905.1 Thermoanaerobaculia bacterium
GCTTCTCTGCAATCGCGGCGACGTGAATGTCGGATCGCTGGCGCACAAAGTCGCGGACATTTTCCTGCCTCCCTTCAAGGACTCGACTCCCGCCGGCACGCCGGACGCCGACGCTTCTCTCGCCGGCCTGTATCGCGATCCGCTCACGGATGCCATCGTTCCGGTTCAGGTGACCGACAAGAAGCTGATCGTCGGATTCGGCCGCGGTTCCGAGCTGCGGCCGCTTGGAAACGGCCGCTACGGAATTCGCCCCCAGATCCAATTCGACAAGGACGGTTTCGTCCTCGCCACCGGGCACAAACCTCCGGCGCGATACGTACGTGTGGATGCCGCGACGCCATCGGCGACAGCGCTCGAGGAGTACGCCGGAACCTACTTCAGCGACGAAGTCGGATCGAGTCTTCGACTCTCCGTCGTCGGCGGGAAATTGAGCGTACACATTCTACCGGGACAGGACGTCCCACTGATGCCGACTTACGCCGACGCTTTTCGCGATGACGCCTTCGACCTCGCGCACTTCACCCGCGACGCGAACGGAAAGATCAACGGATTCGACATCGCGGCCGATTTCTCGATGAGCGAGGGGACGGGACGCGTCGCCCGTTTGCATTTCACGAAGCAGTAAGAGGCTTTCGCGCGACGATCTCCGCAATTTCATCCTCGCGATCGACGAGGATCTGCCAGTCGGCAAAGAGCGAGCGCAGCTCGCCGATCGCGACGGTGTACTTCGGGTTCATCGTGGAACGGACCGTGTGAATCGCGCTGACCACCAGGCCGCCTGGCCGCGTCACGCGCCGCGCCTCGGCGAACAGCGGCCGATGCAGAAAATGAATGATGCAGACCATGTCGAACGCATCGTCGTCAAAGGGAAGAGGGCGGTTCTGCTCGAGATCGAGTGCGCGCGTCTCGATGCCGTCGATCGCTGGCGGCGCGATGTCGATGCCGATGACCGACCATCCGTGCCCTTTCAGGAAAATCGCATTGCGCCCGCGTCCGCAAGCCAGATCGAGAGCGCGGCCGGGCTTCGAGAGCTGCACAGCATCGGCGACGATCTGCGAGCGCTCCATCGCAATACAATACGCGCGTGTCATTCACGGGAATGGTCCGTCATGTGGTCAAAAGCGTGCGAGGAGGCTCTGCGATGTTGAAAGTCGGTGACCCTGCTCCTGAGTTCGAGGCTACCGATCACACCGGCCGCCGTGTGAAGCTCAGCGACTATCGCGGAAAGAAAGTCGTGCTGTGGTTCTTTCCGAAGGCCGACACACCCGGCTGAACCGCTGAAGGCCTCGGGTTCCGAGACCTCTCCGCCGATTACGCCAGCAAAAACACCCAGATCCTCGGCGCCAGCTTCGACAGCGTCGAAGCGAATAAGAAATTCGCGGAGAAGCAGAAGTTCAATTTCCCGCTGCTGTGCGATACCGACCACAAGATCGGTCTGGCGTACGGTGCGGCCGAGTCCCCAAAAGATGAGTACGCACGACGCATCGCGTACCTGATCGACGAGAAAGGACGCATCGCCCAGGTGCATCCGAAAGTCGATGCGCGCGCTTATCCGAAGGAACAGCTGGCGTCGCTGTAACAACGTTCCGCAGCCGCGAAAATGCGATCATCGGCGTCCATGTTACGTTTTCGTGTAACTTGCACATACGGCTGTGCATAGCGGTTGTGGAAGACTGTGGAAAACCGCTGAAAATGTAACACCGAAAACCCTTGCACAATCGCGAAGAAGGAACCATCTTGTGGCCACTTCGGTTCGGACGCTATGTCGCAGATGCTAACGGGTCGGAGTGGTCTTGGATGAGGCGACGAATCACCGAGACGCCGGTTTGGACACGAATGCCCTATCGCGGATGTCAACGTGTCTAGGCCGGGCTGAAGTGATGCGATGGATCACGAGGCAACGGAGTCAGCGCGAATGCTTGATCGCAGATGTCAACGCGTTGATGCCGGGCCAAGGCGACGCGATTAGTCGTTGAGGCAACAGGTTCAGCGCGAATGCCATATCGCGGATATCAACGCGCTGAGCAGGTGAGCCAAAGTGAGGCGATGAATCACTGAGGCGACGGAATTTGCGCGAATGCTCAATCGCAGATGTCAACGCGCAGATGACGGTAACGGTGACGCGATGGTTCACCGGGACAAAAATTTGGTGCGGATGCCCCTTTGCGGCTGCTAACGCGCTGAGACCGGCTCCAGGAGGCAAGGGCTCCTGGGGCCATTTTTCTTTTGCCGGCGATCAGTAACCGCCATGTCCTGAAACCTTTCGCCCTCTGAAGCGTTATAGGGTGCAGAAAAACCCGTAACGTCAGGAGCGGCAATGAGTCCATCCAAGCGCAAAAAGAAAATAGCGATTTTCTCGGGCATCGGCCTGGCGATCGTCATCGTCGTGGCGTTTGTGGCCATGAAGGCCCGTGCGAACGGCAATCAGGCGCCCAAACTGCCCGTCAAAGTCGGAAAGGCCGAGGTCGCTGACATTCAGGTGAAGGTGACCGAGGTCGGCAACGTCCAGCCCGAGGTCAAGGTGGACGTGAAGAGCGCCGTTTCCGGAAAAGTGATTTCGATTTTCCATCGCGACGGCGACGTCGTGAAGCGCGGCGACGTGCTCGCGCGCGTCGAGCCCGACCTCAATCAGGCGCAGTCGCTAGCCGACACCAAGAATGCGCTGACCTCCGCGAAAATCCGCTACGAGCAGGCGAAGAAGAACTACGAGAGCGATCACAGCCTCTTCCTGCAGGGATTGCTCGCGACGAAGCAGCATCGCGACACCGAGACCGAGTATCTGTCGGCCAGGCAGGAGTACGAGCGCTCGAACGAGAAGTACAACATCGTCGAGAAGAGCGGCATCCCGATCAATCAATCGCCCGAGAAGTTCCAGGGCTCCAACATTATTGCGCCGATGGACGGTACCGTCCTGACGAAGAACGTCGAGATCGGCGAGTCGATCACGTCTGGCGTCTCGTCGTTCAATGCCGGCACGGTGCTCTTCAGCATCGCCGACGTCACGAAGATGATCGTGAAGGCGGGCGTGAATGAGGTCGACATCGGAAAGATCCGCGTCGGCATGCCGGTCAAGGTGACGCTCGACGCGTATCCCAAGATCTCGTTTGCCGGCCGCATCGATCGCATCGCACCGGCGGTACGCCTCGAGGACAAAGTCCGCCTGTTCGACGTCGAGATCCGTCTCGATGCGCAGGGGCGCGAGCTGCGCTCCGGCATGACTGCCAACATCGAGATGACCGGCGAGAAGAAGGACAAAGTCCTCACTGTGCCGGTGGAGTCGGTGTTCCAGCGCGATGAGGGCGAGATCGTCTACGTGAAGAAGACGCTCGACGCAAAGGCGATGGCCGAGGCGAGCAAGAAGCCGAAGGATGAAGGAAAGATCGACAAGGACGCCTGGAAAAAATTCTTCGAGAAACGCGTGGTCGTCACCGGACTTTCGGACAACGCTCACGTCGAGATCCTCAAAGGCTTGAAAGCGGGCGAGGAGATCGCGCTCGAAGATCCGACGCTGCCGAACGACAAGAAGAAAGACAACGACGATTAGCGAATAGTTCTTGGTTCTTGGTTCCTGGTTCTTCGAGGAGAGCCGGACCACCAAGAACCAGGAACCAGGAACCAAGAACCGAGAACAAACAATGAGCGCACTACCTGAATACATCGAGGAGTCAGTGGCGGAAAAGGCTCTGATCCAGATCGAGGAAGTCACTAAGACATACGACGCCGGCGAGAACGCCGTGCAGGCGCTGCGGGGCGTCGATGTCGCGATTCAGGAAGGGGAGTTCGTCGCGATCATCGGTCCGTCCGGCTCCGGCAAGTCGACGCTCATGCACATCCTCGGATGCCTCGACTCGCCCACCACCGGAAAGTACTGGCTCGATGGCCAGGACGTCGCGGAACACACCTCCCGAGAACTGGCGCGGATCCGCAATCAAAAGATCGGATTCGTGTTTCAGACATTCAATCTTCTTCCGCGCGCGACGGTGCTGAAGAACGTCGAGTTGCCGTTGCTCTACGCCGGCCTGTCTCGTGGCGAGCGGAAAGAGCGCGCGATGGCGTCTCTCGAGCGCGTCGGCCTCGGCAATCGCTCCAAACATCGGCCTAACGAGCTCTCCGGCGGTCAGCGGCAGCGCGTCGCGATCGCGCGTGCGCTGGTCAACAATCCGTCGCTCGTGCTCGCCGATGAGCCGACCGGCAATCTCGATCAGAAAACGGGCTCTGAAATCATCGACATCTTCGAAGCGCTGGCGGGCCAGGAAACCATCGTCCTCGTGACGCACGATCCGACGATCGCGTCGCGCACCGGGCGACGGATCAAGATCGTCGACGGCGTGATCGTGAGCGGCGAGCTCGACTGATGATCCTCTTCGAATCCATCCTCGACGGCATCCGCGACATCAAGGATCACTTCGGGCGCACGATGCTGCAGCTCGTTGGGATCATCCTTGGCGCGGGCTCGATCGTCGCGACATTCTCGCTGTCGGTCGCCGGCAAAGCTGCGTCGATGGAGTACTACCGCGTCAGCGGCGGCATTCAGAAAATCTGGATCTGGGACAAGCCGACCGGAAAAGTCACGCTGGACGCGAAAGCTCTGGCGTCGAAAGGTCTGACGTTTCGCGATGCCCAGGCGATCAAGCGGGACGCGAAGGAGATCGATCTCGTCTCGCCGGTTGCGCAGGAGACGATGACGATCCGCTATCGCGAGATCGAGAAGCCGCACGACATCATGGGCGTCGTGCCGGCGTACTCGCCGATGAATGACGTGCACGCCGCGCAGGGACGCTTCATCACCGACGGCGATGTGCAGACGGCTGCGAAAGTCGTGGTGTTCGGAGCCGAGCGCGCCGCTGAGTTTTTCTCGACCGACAATCCGATCGGAAAAACCGTCACGATCAACGGCACGGGGTATCAGGTCGTCGGCGTGATGAAAGAGAAGTACTTCAGCTTCGATCACAAGCGCAACGTGCTTCGCTGGATGAATCGCCAAGTCTACATTCCGATCACGACGTACTTCACGCGCAAAGGCCAATCGCTCGAAACCGGCAAGGTCAACTACATGAACGCGCGGATGATGGACGTCAAGAACCACGAGGAAGCCGTCGATCAGATCCGCAAGGTCCTGCACCGCGCGCACGGAACGAAAGACTACGAAGTGATGTCGCGCGTCGCGAACCTCAAGCGCAACGAGTCCAACAACCGGATGTACGACATGACCTTCATGATCTGCGGGATCATCTCGCTGATCGTTGGCGGCATCGTCGTCATGAACATTCAGCTCGCGTCGTTCAACGAACGCGTGCGCGAAGTCGGCACGCGCAAGGCGGTCGGCGCATCTCCGGCGCAGATCTTCAGTCAGTTTCTGTCGGAGTCGATTCTCGTCTCCGTTCTCGGCGGATTTCTCGGGATCTTCGTCGGGAAGCTGTTTACCGACGGCATTGCTGCGCTCACGCGCGATCCCGCGATGATCACACCGGACACGATCGTCAAAGCGCTCATTTTCGCGGCCGGAACGGGATTGATCTTCGGAATGTATCCGGCGATCCGCGCGTCGCGATTGAGTCCGATCGAAGCGTTGAGGACTGAGTAATGGTCATCGGCGAATCGGTCCGCACCAGTCTCGAAGAGGTCAGAGCGCATCCGCTGCGCTCGTTCTTCACGCTCATCGGCGTCATCCTCGGCTCGCTCGCGCTGGTCGTGGTGTTGTCGGTGATGGACGGCGTCGAAAACGCGGTTTGGCAGGGCGTTGAAGACCTCGGTCTCGACGGCGTGCTCGTGATCAACGCGCGGAAGCCGACCGATCGCATCGAAGCCGCCAAGGCGCATCTCTCGCGCGGGATGCGTACCGAAGATCAGCGTTACTTTGAAGACAACGAGCTCGTAACGTCGATCGGCCCTGTGGGTGAAACGCGTGCCGTCATCACTGGCGGCAGGATCACGCGCCGCATCAACGTGTACGGCGTCACGCCATCGTTCGCGAGCATCAAGGGTCGCAAGACGACCGAAGGCCGATTCATCAGCGAGCGCGATTATCGCGGCTCAGCTCCTGTCTGCGTCCTCGGATTCAAACTGAAGCAGCAGATCTTCGGCGGCGAGAAGGCGATCGGCGAGCAGATCAACCTTGGCGGACGGCGTCTGACCGTCGTCGGCGTCGGCACGAAGTTCAACATGGAATTCGTCAACGACGACGACATGCGCAAGGAGACCGAAGGAATCTACATCCCGTTCTCGATCTATCAGGACATGTTCGGCCGCGCCAATGCGATCTCGTACATGCTCGCGAAGGCGGTCGAACCGGAGAAGAGCGTGGACGCCGAGGACGAAACGTCGCGGTTGTATGCGCAGGCGCACAGCGGCATCCATGACGTGCACGTCGAGAACGTCGGCAAAGAAATCCTCAAGGAGCGCGGCAACATCATCCGCATTCTGCGCAATTGGCGCATCGTCTTCTTCTCGATCGCCGGCGTGTCGCTGCTGATCGGCGGCGTTGGAATCTTCTCGGTGCTCAAGATTTCGGTGGGCGAGCGCCTGTTCGAAATCGGGTTGCGCAAGTCGATGGGCGCGACCAACGCCGAGATCTTCGGACAGTTCCTGATCGAGGCGGTGACGCTCTCGGTTGTCGGTGCTGCGATCGGCCTCGGCGGCGGAATCGCGCTCGTGAAAGTGATCTCCGGATTCTTCCCGGCCGGCCTCCCAGTCTCGATGTTCGGATTGTCAGTGGCCGCCGGTTTCGCGATCTCGATCGGCCTGCTGGCCGGGCTCTACCCGTCGATCAGCGCCTCGCGGCTCGAGCCGGTGGAAGCGCTTCGCTCATAATTTGGGGTCGTGACGTGGTTCCGATATCGACGCCGGCACACGCTGTTGCTGTGGGGGCCCCTCGTCCTGATCTCGTTCCTCTCGTTCGCGACGGCGCTCATGGTGTGGTCGTACATCACGCGCAACGCGACGCCGGACGAACGCGTCATGCGAGCGGTCCAAAACGACGACCTCGAAAGCGCCGAACAAATCTCGTGGCAGATTCTTCAGAAAAACCCGGACGATCTCGCGCGATGGATTCGCTTCGTCGACGTTCACGCCTTGATGACCGGTGAGGAGGAGGACGATTCTCCGAACCCGACAGTCAGCCAGAGATCGGTTCACCAACTGATCGCGCGAATGCGCGATGCTCGCGCGAGGACGATCGCGTCGTACTGGTACGACGCGCGCACCGCGACGACTGCGCCGGACCCTGCGGCCGTGACCAGGCTCGCGGATTCAAATCCTCCGCCGAAGTTCGCGAATTACGTCCTGGCGCGGGTTGCCGTGTATCAAAAGGACTGGCGCGCGGCCGCAAACCGTTTCGAGCGCGAAGGACTCGGATCTCCCACGGAAAGGCAACGCAATCTTCGCCGAGCCCTCGCGATCTGGATCAATCACAGCGAATGGGGCGAAGTGCTGAAGCGGGTTCGCGATCCGCGCTATGACCGCGCGCTCGATGCAAGCCTGCGACTCGACATCGCCACCCATGAGCGCGACTGGCTGCGCATCCTCTTGTGGATCTGGCCCGCGGGCTTCGTGCATTGGAACGCCTGGCCGATCGTCCTGGCGGTCCTGGCCGCCGCGCTCTGGCTCGTGATCGCGGTGCGACTCGGCCGCGTGCAGGACGGCGTTCCCGGCCGCCGCCGGCTCTACGCGCTCGCCTTCATCCTCGGAATCCTCAGCGTCTATCCGACTCTCGTCACGATCACAGTG
>DATBSF010000258.1:0-2984 GCA_036559905.1 Thermoanaerobaculia bacterium
GACCACGATGTCGATTCCGTAGCGATCGTTCGACGCGAGTCGCACCACACGCTGCGGACGCGCGAGCGCAATGATCATCATCAGCGCCGCCGCGCATTCGAGGACGAAGGGCAGCCCTGCGAAGCGCGCGCGCAGCGGAAGGCGCGGAGTGATGAGCGAGAGCGAGGAGATCTTGAACGCGCCGAAACGCGCGTGGCGATCGCGGACGAGTAGCGCGATTCTCGCGAGGATCAGGATGGCCGCGAGGAGCCAGAATGGGGACGCGAAGCGGGTCATACCCACCCTCGAAGGCAGAAGGCAGAAAGCAGAAGGCAGAGGTGGGCGATGACGCCCTTCTGCCTTCTGCCCTCTGCCCTCTGCCTTTTCACGCCGCCACCTGCTCTTCCTCGCGAATCAGCTCCAGCGCGCGCCGCTTCAACGCCAAAAGATCCGCGGGCTTCGCCCCCCATGGCGAGAATTTTTCTAAATCGCCTTGCCGCAAGATCTCCGCGACTGTCTTGGAATCGTTGCGGCTGAGAATCTCCGTCGTCGTCAGTGTCATCGCGGCCAGATACTCGCGAACCGCATCGGCGAGCTGCGACCAGTTGCGCGCGGCGGCCACCGATGCGCGGAATCGCTCCGCCGGCGGAACGACCGGCTCCGCGATCTCTTCGCGCCGATCGAGTTTCACGACCGCGATCCACGCGCCAATCGCCATCAGCGCCACAATTCCCATCAACACAAACGGCAGCATTGGATACGGCTCGGTGAGCGGCGGCTTGAGCGGTGCGGGCGTGAGGTTGTCCTTCGGCGCCAGCACTGACCGCACCGGAACGTACATGTTGCGAAACAGGACGTCACCCGTGCGGCCGCTGATCGCAAACGGCCTTGGTTCGAATGTGCGCACGACGACGCGCGATCCGTGCTGCGAAACGATCTCGTACTGCGTCGATGTTTCGAGCACGACCGGCGCCTTGAAGTCGATCGTGATGCGATCGCCGACCGTCGGCGCGGGCGGGCGGAAGGTCGCGGTGACGAGAAGAAGAATCGGAATCATCGCCTTGCGACCCGCCTGACGCGCTCCCGGAAGAAACGCAGAAGCTCGCGATCGTACGGCATCGCCGTCGAGATGGTAAGCGCGTCGACGCCGGCGGTCCGCCACCGTCGCACATTCTGCTGTTGGCGCTGCGAAGCGCGCCGAGTGACGTCGGATGTATTCAAATCGATGAGCCGCATCTTCCCGCTCTCGGCATCGACCACGCGCGCCAGCGCTCCGCGCGGAAATCGCTCTTCGCGCGGATCGCTGACCGAAACCGCGATGACATCGTGCCGCCGATTCAGCCGCTTCATCGTCCGCTCGTAATTCAGATTCAGATAATCGGAGATTACGAGGATGACCGCGCGCTTCGCGCTGACGCGCTCGAGATAGAGCGCCGCGCGATCGAAGTCCGCCGTGCCGCTGCAACTGCGCGTGGCTGCGTTGACGGCAGAGTGCACGATCGTCTGCGCATGCGGCCGGCCGCGCCTCGCCGGAATGAACCGGCGGACGTTCTCCGAAAAAAGCAGCAGACCGACGCGGTCCATGTTCTCGACCGCTGCGAATGCAAACACGGCGGTCAGTTCCGCTGCGATATCGCACTTGCGCCAATCGACCGAGCCGAACGCCATCGAGGCCGAGACATCGACTGCGATGATCACGGTGAGATCGCGTTCTTCGATGAACTCCTTCACGTGCGGTACGCCGGTGCGGGCGGTGACGTTCCAATCGATCGTGCGGATGTCGTCGCCCGGCTGATACTCGCGCACCTGCGAGAACTCGATGCCTCGCCCGTGAAACGCGGAGTGATAGTCGCCCGCGAAACCAGCGCGGATGAGTCGCGACGAAAAAATCTCGAGGTCGCGAACGCGTCGGGCGACCGGGACCTGGAATTGCGGCTGCTGGCGGCGAAGAAGTCTCACGGGACAGGAACGGCGGCGAGGATTTGATCGATGATGCGATCGGATGTCATCTGCTCGGCGGCCGCTTCGTAGCTGAGCACGAGACGATGCCGCAGGACGTCGTGCGCCACCGCCTTGACGTCCTCCGGCACGACGTACGCGCGGCCCAGGATGAACGCGTGGCCTTTCGCAACATGCGCGAGGGCGAGCGTCGCGCGCGGCGATGCGCCAAACGCGACGTGCTGCGCGAGCGATGGCAGACGGAAGTCCGCCGGATGGCGCGTGGCGTTGACGACTTGAACGATATAGCGGCTGATCTTGTCGTCGACGTGCACTGACGCGGCGAGATGCGCGATCTCGCGCACGTCGCTGAGATGCAGCACCCGCCGCGCTAACGGCAGGTCGGCAGTCGGATCGAGATACAGCGCCAGGATCCGCATCTCCTCTTCGGTGCTCGGATAATCGACGCGCAGCTTCATCACGAAACGATCGACCTGCGCCTCCGGCAGCGCGTATGTGCCTTCGTGCTCGATCGGATTCTGCGTCGCGATCACGACGAACGGATCGGGAAGCGAATACGTCGTATCGCCGATCGTCACCTGCCGCTCCTGCATCGCTTCGAGCAGCGCGCTCTGCACTTTTGCGGGAGCGCGGTTGATCTCGTCGCCGAGGATCAGGTTCGCGAAGATGGGACCGAGGCGCGCGTTGAAGGTGCGGCCGGCAGGATCGAAGATCATCGTGCCGGTGATGTCGGCCGGAAGAAGATCGGGCGTGAACTGGATGCGCTTGAATGAGCCCTCGATCGCGGAGGCGAGCGTCTTCACAAGCAGCGTCTTCGCGAGGCCCGGAAGGCCTTCGACGAGGACGTGACCGCGAATGAGGAGCGCGATGATGAGACGGTCGACGATCGTCTGCTGTCCGACGACAACCCGCCCGACTTCGGCGCGGAGCCGCGCGATCGTTTCGTGCGCCGAGGCGATTTGATGGGTGACGGTGGCCTGGTCCATTGCCCTTAAGTCTAAACTGCAGCCGGTGATACCAAAGAAAAAATGGGGTCAAAACTTCCT
>DATBSF010000259.1:0-4813 GCA_036559905.1 Thermoanaerobaculia bacterium
CCGCTCGACAACTTCTTCCGCTCACTGGCTGAAGATCAGCAGGACTGTGCGATCGGCGTCGTGCTCTCCGGGAATGACGCGGACGGTTCGGCCGGCCTTCAGGCAATTCGCGATGCCGGCGGGATCACGTTCGCTCAGGACACCGAAAGCGCGAGATTTGATGTCATGCCTCGGGCAGCGGCGTCCGCTGCGGATCTTGTGATGCCGCCGCGCGGCATCGCGGTGCACCTCGCGCGTATCGCGAAGCAGTCGGTCGCGGCCAGCCAGAGCGGGGATCTGATTTCGAAGGCTGGCGAGGATGCCGAGGCATTTGAACGCATACTGCAGCTGCTGCGGCAGCAGTACCAGATCGATTTCCGCCAGCACAAACAGTCCAGCGTCCAGCGACGCGTGCTGCGGCGCGTTCTGCTGGGAGGATTTCCCGATCTCATCGCATATGCCGCGTCTCTGCAGAACAACGCCGTGGACCTCGAGGCTTTGTACCAGGATCTGCTGATCGGCGTGACCTCGTTTTTTCGCGAGGCGGAGCAATACAAGGTTTTGAGCGCGAGCGTCTATCCCGAGCTCGTGAAAAACAAATCATCGAACGACACGATCCGCGTCTGGGTAGCCGGCTGCTCGACTGGCGAAGAGGTCTACTCGCTCGCGATGAGTCTCGTCGAGTATCTGGAGAGCGTTCCCGATGCACCAAAGATTCTCATCTACGGGACCGACATCAACGAAAAAGCGCTCGGGAAAGCGCGTGTTGGTGTCTATGGCCCGAGAAGCATTGCGAATGTCTCCCCCGCACAATTGAAGCGATTCTTTACCGAGAAAAACGGCGCATACAAGATCTCGAAGAAGGTGCGGGAGCTGTGTGTGTTCGCCAGACAGGACGTCACGCGCGATCCGCCGTACTCGAGGATCGATCTGCTGACTTGCTGCAACGTGCTGATTTATTTCGGCCCCGCTATGCAGAAGAAAGCGATGGCGATGCTCCACTACTCGCTCGTGCCCGACGGATTCCTGATGCTCGGCACTTCCGAGAACATCCGCAACGCGACTTTGTTCCGGCCCATCGGAACGACGCCGCTGATCTATCGGAAACAGGTGTCATTCAGCAGGCACGCGGATGTCGCTTTCGCGGCGTCGACGCCGATATCGCGCGACAACCCACATTCCGAAGCAAAACCCTCCGCCGCTGCTGACATCCACGACCGCGCAGACAGCTTCCTGATCACGCATCTCGTTCCATGCGGCGTATTGGTCAACGATCAGATGGAAGTCATTCGATTCCGTGGAGACGTGAATCCCTATCTCACTCTCAATCCCGGAGCGGCGACTTTCAACCTGTTCCGCCTCGTCCGGCATCGCGAAGTGCTCGCCGCGCTGCGGCCCGCAATGCGCGCCGCAGTGCGCGACAGTACGCCGGTGCGCGTTGGCGAGATCCACGTCGTCGAGGGCACGCAGAAGCGTCACATCGCGTTCGACGTCGTTCCGTACATGACCGGCCAGTCAGAGCCCGATTTGTACTGGGTGCTCTTTCACGATCGGCGTGCCTCCTCGGCGCGCAAGTCCAAAGGACGCCAGCGCGCCGCGCAGGCCGATGAACAAAGCGAAGCTCCTGCGCTTCGTCAGGCGTTGGCGGCGGTGGTCGAGGATCGCGAACGGCTCGCCGACGAGGCCAGTGCCGCGGCCGAAGAAGCGCAGTCGAGCGATGAGGAGCTGCGCAGCACGAACGAAGAGCTCGAGACCGCGAAGGAAGAACTGCAGTCGGCGAACGAAGAGTTGAGCACGCTCAACGACGAGTTGCGCACTCGGAATACGAGCCTGACAACGATGAACGACGATCTGGAGAATCTCCTCACCGCGGTGGAGATCCCCATTCTGTTCCTCGGCGTCGACTTGCGCATTCGCCGCTTCAACACCACCGCCCGGACGTTGTTTGATCTCGACAACGACTCGGCCGGGCGCGCGCTGATCGAGACACGATCGTCGCGGATCGACGTCGCGATTCTCGAACGGCTGGTCGCGGATGTCATCCAATCCCGAACCGAAGTCGACGTCGAGATCGAAGAGGCCGGCGGACGATGGCGCCTCGCGCGCATTCGTCCCTATCGGACCAGCGACGGGACCATCGACGGCGCGATCGTCGCTCTGGTCGACATCGACACGTTCAAGCGGAGCGTGCTGACGGCGGAGAGAGCGACCAGAAATGCCAAGATGCTGGCTGAGGCCAGCGCACTGTTGGCGTCGTCACTCGACTACGAGACCACTCTCGAATCGCTGACCCGCCTTTCGACTGCGGAGTTCTCCGATTGGTGTGCAGTCGATCTGCTCAACGAAGATGGAACGATTCGTCATCTGACGGTCTCGCACGCGAATCCGGTGTTGCGCGAGCTTGCGCTGCAGTTTCAGGAAGTGGCATTCAGCGAGCCGGAGATCGCGCCGGGCGCGCCCGAAGCACTGCGCCGGCGCAGCTCCGTGCTCTTGTCCGACATCGCGGAATCGAAGCTGACCGCGTTTCGACCGGATGCCAGGATCACACAGCTCATCGGCGCACTCGGTGTCAAATCGCTGATCAGCGTCCCTCTCATCGTCCGAGAAAAAATTCTCGGCACGACGACGTTCGCTTCTTCGCGCCGGCGTTACGAGCCCGCCGATCTGCAGGTCGCGGAGGAGCTGGCAATTCGCGCAGCGACCGCCATCGACACTGCAATGCTGTTTCGCGAAGCGGAAGGCGCCATCCACTACAAAGATGCATTCCTCGGAACGGTTGCCCACGAGCTGCGAACACCTCTGACGGCGATCATCGGTTGGGTGCAGTTGCTAAAACAGGCTCCGCAATTGAACGCCGAAGCCTTCAAGCAGATCGAGGAAAGTGCGAATCTCATGCGGGTCTTCATCGAGGATCTTCTCGACGTTACGCGCATTCGAGAGCAGAAGCTGCGAATGGACATGGGCGAGGTCGACCTCGCCAACATGATTCGCTCGGCGATCGACCTCACACGCCTGAGCGCCTTGATGAAAGGCGTTCACGTGACTGCCAGCACTCTACTGTCGCCGGCCATCGTGGTTGGAGACTCCGTGCGGCTGCTGCAGATCGTGTGGAATCTCCTGACCAACGCGATCAAGTTCACGCCGGCGGATGGTTCCATCCAGATTCGCCTGTTGCGCCAGGAAAACGAAGCTTGCCTCCAGGTGCAGGATACGGGAGCGGGAATCAGCAGCGATTTCGTTCCGCACGTCTTCGAACTTTTTCGTCAAGGCGATGCCGAAGGTCAGCATTCGCCGGGCCTGGGAATCGGGCTGGCGATCGTCGCGCAGATCGCAAATCTCCACGGCGGAACAGTGCGCGCGGAGAGTCCGGGACTCGGCCGCGGATCGACGTTCACCTTGACATTGCCCCTCGTTCTTCCGGAAGCGAAGCAGGTCGCGAGCGGCACGACGGTGAGGTCCGGCCGGCGCTCCCGCAGGCCAAATCAGGACTGAGATCATCCTTTCGGTCGTTGGCACGGGACCGGCGTGTCCATAGTCGCCCCCTGAGAGAGGATCAGACATGGACGGTTCCCGCAGCGTGTGTGTACTCGTCGTCGACGACGATGCGAGCATTCGAAAACTGCTCGTCGCAGTTCTACGACGCGAAGGCTATCGAATGGTGCAAGCGCGCAACGGACGGGAAGCGCTCGTGGAAATGCGGGCTGGCTGCACCGATCTCGTGATCATGGATCTAGTAATGCCCGAAGTATCCGGCTGGCAGGTGCTGGAGGAGCGAATCGCCGAACCCGCGCTTCTGCGGATTCCGGTCATCGTCGTGAGCGCCAGTAACACGGCCCAGGCCGCCGCCCGTCTCCTCGACCAACACGTTTTCGCCGTGATCTCCAAACCGTTCGATCTCGAGATTCTCCTCGAGGCCGTGACCTCCTGCCTGGCGCGTCCGGACCTCCCCTCACTCGCCGCGGCTTGAATCGACGCGCGTCGTCACGGTCGCGCGCAACGCGTCCTTCGCTTCCGGCGGGACTTTGCTGAAGTCCATTTCGAAATTCTGCGGCGGCAATTGCCACGCGTATCCGCGAAGAAGAACAATCGCGAAAATCTCCATGAAGTACGTTGCGAAGTCGAGTCCCGGACAGCGATGTCCGGTCGCCGGTCCGGCTCCCTGAGGCGCGAACGCATGTTCATGCCGCCTGTCCTCAGCGCGCTCCGGCGAGAATCGATCTGGATCGAACGTTTCTGGGTTCGTGTACACGCCTTGCGCGACGTGGCTCGGCGTCACTGCCCACATCACCATCCATCCGGCCGGAATCGAGACGCCGTCAAACTCGAGCGGTCTCTTCGTTTTTCCGAAGACTGCCGGAATCATCGGGCGCAAACGCTTGACCTCATTCATGACCTGCAGCAGGTACGGCATGCCCATCAGCGTCTCCAGCGACAAGGGGCCGCTCGGCGCTTTGCTTTCGATTTCAGCCGCGAGTTTCGCTCGCACGTCCGGATGCGCGGTCAACTGCTGCACGATCGAGCCGAGCTCCGCGAAGACGATGTATCCCGCGATGACGATGTGATGCAGCTCCAATGCTGCATCTTCATCCGCCAGCGCGGCGTCCGTGAGCATGCGGGAAAGTCCATCCGCCGACGGTGTCTTACGCCGCTCGCGCACGAGTCGGCGGAGAACTTCGAGAATCCGATCGCGCGCCTGCAATGCCTTTCGGTAGCGCGTGCCGGGAAGATTGATCGGCAGCGTGGCGAAGCCGCTGGTGACGATGCCGTAGTCTTCGCGCAAGTGGTCCATCTCGCTTCCGGGCGGCATCCCCATCACCGTCGTGCAGATCACTTC
>DATBSF010000260.1:0-8773 GCA_036559905.1 Thermoanaerobaculia bacterium
GCAGCGAAGTAGGCCTTCTGGAGTGCGGCGGCTCTGCCGCCGCTTTAGCCCCGGCGGCTTGCCGCCGGCCATGAAAGCGGTGCCAAGGCACCGCACTCCAGAGGCATAATCTTGACTCATGGCATTGAGTCAGCTGCCGGCGAGCGTCATCGTCTACATCGTCTCGTCGATTCTTCCCGCGATCATCGCGTTCGTGATTCTCATCGTCGTCTCGCGTGGGCGCGCGACAAATCTATGGCTCGTGCCGGGATGGCTGGCGGCTGCCGCGATCGGTCCCGTCCTCGCGACATTCTTCGGCGTTCGGCTGCTCATCTCGACCTTCAGTGCGATGGCCACGTCGGGCGGAGGAATCGGGGCAGTCTCCGCCGGAATGTGGGAAGCGATGCAGCCGAGTCTCTTCGCGGGATATGTGGCCGGCGCGCTCGCGCTTTTCACGGTGATCATCGCGATCCGCTCGATGATCAATGCTGACACTGACACTCCGACGACTGGGTCGGCGACGTCGACGATCATCTCTGTCGTGATCCTCATCGTCGCAGTGCTCGCCGTCGCGGCCTGCGCCAATCTCTTCCAGCACCTCGTCGGCTTCATTACGGATGTGATTGATCCGCACGCCCCGCCGATGGGCGAAGGCATCGCTTCCGTATCGCAAAAACTCGCGAACGAGCTCACGCGCGCGGCTTTCGTGGCGGCCGGCTCCTTACTTCTGCTGATCGCCGCAGTCGTCATCACGGCCGTCATGGATCCCAAAGCGCAGCCGAGTCAGAGCTTCGGCATCTTCCTCACGTTCGTGACAGTTCTCTGCGTGATCGGACTAGTCGTGAATGTGATTTCGATCTCAGCGTGGAGCACTCGGCTGCAGAACACAGCGATCACGGGTCAGGTGCAGCGTTGAACGAAGCACTCGCGGGTTGGGACAACTTCTACGTGATCATCGGCTCGTCAGCGGCTGCGCTGACCGGACTGCAGTTCGTCGTGATCGCGCTGACGAGCGAAGCGCGAACCACAACCAGCACGACCGCTCTCGAAGCGTTCGCGACTCCGACGATTGTGCACTTCTGCTCGGTCCTGCTGCTGGCGGCAATCATCACGACGCCGGAACACACGATCGTAACGTTGACGGCATGCCTGCTCACGGTCGGGCTTGCGGGCGTCGTCTACGCGACGTACGTGACGATCAAAGCGCGAAACCAGCGGTCCTACAAGCCGGTGTTCGAGGACTGGCTCTTTCACTCGATCCTGCCGATCGTCGCGTATGTCTGGCTGTTCGCGGGCGGCGTCTTTGTCCCACGCGATCCTGCCGCGGCGCTCTATTGCGTCGCGGGCGCGGCTCTGATGCTGCTGTTCGTCGGCATCCACAACGCGTGGGATGCCGCGGTGTTCATGACGATGAGGCGCAGGAGAGGATCACGTTCGTGATTGCTTCTTCTTCGCGATCCATCGATCGATATTCGAATCCAGCACGCTGAGCGGAACGGCGCCGCTGCCTAGGATCTCGTCGTGGAATTCGCGGAGGTCGAAGCGCGGACCCAGCGCCTGCTCGGCGCGTTTTCGCAGCTCCTTGATTTTCAGCTCGCCGAGTTTGTACGCCAGCGCCTGACCGGGCCACGAGATGTAGCGATCGACTTCGGTCTCGACTTCGTGCAACGGCAACGCGGTGCGCGTCGCCATGTAGTCGATCGACTGCTGCCGCGTCCAGCCCATCGAGTGGATTCCGGTATCGACGACCAGGCGGCATGCGCGCCACATTTCGTATGTCAAACGGCCGAAGTTCGAATACGGATCGGTGTAGAAGCCGGCTTCCAGTCCGAGCCATTCGCAATACAAGCCCCAGCCTTCGCCGAACGCGGAGATGTACGAGAAGCGGCGGAAGTTAGGCAGGCCGGTGAGCTCGCGGCTCAGCGAGATCTGAAGGTGATGTCCCGGCACGGCCTCGTGCAGCGTCAGCGATTCGAGGTTGTACAGCGGCCGGCTTTGCAGCATGTACGTGTTGACCCAATAGATTCCCGGACGCGTGCTCCCCTGCGGCGCGCCGACGTAACGTCCGCTCGTGTACTTCGGAGCGATGTCCGCCGGGACCGGCTCGACGGTGTATGGCAATCTCGGAAGAGTCTTGAAGAGCGACGGAAGTTTTCCGTCGATGCGCTTCGCGATCCACGCGGCGCGCGACAGCAATTCTTCGGGAGTCTTCGCGTAGAAGCGCGGATCGGTGCGGAGGAATTCGAAAAACGCGGCGCGATCGCCCTGGAAGCCGACCTGTTTCATGACGGCGTCCATCTCCGCGGAGATGCGATCGACTTCGCGCAGTCCGATCTTGTGGATCTCGTCCGGTTTGAGATCGAGCGATGTGAACTCGCGGATCTTGTGCTGGTAGTACGCGCGGCCGTTCGGCATTTCGGAAGCGCCGATGGTCGTGCGCGCGCCGGGCAGGTACTCGTTGCGGAAGAAATCGAGGAACTCGCGGTAACCGACGACTGCGCCGTTTGTGATCGCGTCGCGGCCTTCGGATCGCAGCCGTTCCTGTTCCGATGCCGGAACGGCGGTCGGAAACTTTGCGAACGGTTCCCAGAAAACGCTCTTGGTCGGATCGTCGACCACGTGCGCCGCGATCGAGTTGTCGTAGCCTTCGAGCGTCGCACGCGGAACGGTCATGCCGCTCTTCAAGCCGAGCCGCATCAGTGCGATCTGCTCGCGGACGTATCGCGGCCACGCCTTCAATCTGCTGATGTAGTTCTCGTAGTCTTTGACCGTCGCGAGCGGCATGTCCTTCGCGAGGCGCGAGAAGCTGGAGTGAAATCCGGAGTCGGCGTTGATCGGCATTTCGTAGTCGCCGAAGTCGAACGACTCGATCGACTCGTCGATCTGGCGCTTGAAGATGTCGTAGTTCACCTGTTCGGATGCCGGCAGTTTCGCGCGATCGATTTTCGCGAGCGCGGCCAGCGTCGCTTTGCGCTGCGCCTGCCGGCGCTCGAGGTCGGCCATCGTGACGGACGGCATCCGATCGTCGTATTCGTGGCGGCCGACCGATGTCGCGAACGTCGGGCTCTCTTTGAGCCGCGTCTCCCAATTGCGATCGAAGAGCGCGTGCAGGCGGGTCACCTCGGCCGAAGCGGCGAGCAAAAGCGCTGCGGCGATCACTTCTGAGCCTGCTTGGCCTGCGCAAGGCGAAGAATCGCGACGGTGATGTCGTGCAGCGAATGGATCACGCCGACTTCGAACGCGCTGGGTGGATTCGCGGCCGCACACCCGCACACATTGCACGGCCCGCCGCGTCCGCCGTCATGGTTGTCAATCGGATGCCCGCAAGCGCAGGAGTCTTTCCCAAGTTGCATAATTCCTCCATGGGGTCAGGCCTACGGTTGGCTGTATTTTCTCCACGGAGTAGAAAAAAGAGCCAACTGTAGGCCTGACCCCATCAGAACGTATCTGCTATCCGGCGGGCGATCAAGGCGTAGCCCTCGCCGCCCGGGTGAAAGCGATCCATGGATAGACGGTCGCGCCAGACGAAGAGATCGGCCGTCTGCACCACCACCAGGTTCGGGTCCTTCGCGAATCGCTCCGTCAGCCTCGCATTCCAGTCATTCACGAGCGGCGCGAGCTCGCGTCCGAACGGGCTGTAAAGGCCGATGATGTAGATCCTCGCGCGCGGATTGATCGCGCGAATCTTGTCGACGATCTTCGCGATGTGGTCGATGACGCCGCCGATCACCGCCTGCGGATCGGGCGGCGGAGCGTTACGAAAGTTGTCGCCCCACAAGTCGTTGCCGCCGATCGAAACGATGATGGCATTCGACTGCCCGATCAAGACCTGCACGTTGTGACTCTCGAGCTGCTGCACCAGATTCGCCGTTCGCGCGCCATTGATCGCCAGATTGACGACGTTCTTCGTATCGATTCTTCGGCGCCGCAGTTCATCAACCAGACGCCCGCCGATGCCGAGGCCCGATTCGTCCCCTGTGCCGCGCGCGAGGGAATCGCCGAGAATCAGCGGTGCGATGGTTCCGGTTGGACCCGCCACGACGCGGCTCGGCGCGGGCACATTCACCGACGATCCGGTATCCCCGTGCGCGAATGAGTAGAATCCATGCGCGAACACCGCCGCCGCGATCAACGCCGCGCCCAGCGGAACGTACCAGTACAAGAGTCTGCGCATGCCGCCCGTTCTCGTCGCCAGCAATCTAACGAAAGTCATCGGCAAACGCACTATCGTCGATGGAGTTTCTTTCACGCTCAACCCCGGCGAAGTCTTCGGCTTCCTCGGCCCCAACGGCGCCGGCAAGACTACGACCATCCGCATGCTGGTTGGTCTCATCACGCCAACCGAAGGCAACGTGACGATCTGCGGCTTCGACGTGCGGCGCGATTTCGAAAAAGCGATGCGCAACGTCGGCTGCATCGTCGAGAATCCCGACCTCTATCGATTCATGACCGGTCGCGAGAACCTCGAGCATTTCGCGCGGATGCTTTCGGTCCCATCCTCGGAGATCGAGCGCGTCGGCGAGCTCGTTCAGCTTTCGCATCGCCTCGATCACCGCGTCGGCACCTACTCGCTCGGCATGCGCCAGCGCCTCGGCATCGCGCAGGCGCTGCTCGGAAGTCCCCGGCTATTGATTCTCGACGAACCGGCGAACGGACTCGATCCCGCCGGCATCCGCGAGATTCGCGAGCTGTTGCGCAATCTCGCCCGCGATCGCGAGATGTCAGTCTTCGTGTCGAGTCACTTACTCGGCGAAGTGGAGCTGATGTGCGATCGCGTCGCGATCATTCACAAAGGCCAGCTTCTTCGCGAGGGTGCGGTCAGCGAATTGATCTCCGGCCAGCGCGAGATGGAGTTTCGGGTCGGCGACGTCGCGCGCGCGTCGCAGATCGTCCAGGCGAAGGGTCTGCCCTTCCGCTCCGACACCGACCGGATCTGGATCTCAATCGAAGAAGCCGACGCGCCTCCTCTGGTCGCGGCGCTGGCGGCCGAAGGCATCGCGGTCTTTCACGCGCAGCGCCACGTCCAGTCGCTGGAAGAGATGTTCCTGCAGGCCACCGGAGGGGAAACCGTCGGCTGATGTTCCTCCCGCTGATCCAGAACGAGACGCTGAAGATTCTTCGCCGGAAGCGATTCGCGGTCGTGATGGGAATCCTCTTCGCGATTCTGGTGGTCGTTACGATCGCGCAATATCGGCAGCTCAAATTCCGCGCACATCGAAACTGGCGCGCCGACACGCAGCAACGCATCGCGAATTACCAGAACATCATCCGTCGCGGGCGGGCAAGCGAGAACTGGATCCGCTCCATTCGCGCGGACATCAATCGCCTGCAGTTCTATCTCGATCACGACATCGAGCCCGACTCACCGACCGCCCCGCTCTTCGTTCGCAGCTTCGCGAATGTCGCGGGCTTCCTCCTTCTCCCGGTGCTGATCGCGCTCCTCGGCAGCGATATTGTCTCGGCGGAAAGCTCGGAGGGTACTGACAAGCTCTTGCTCACGCGGCCGGTGCGGCGATGGAAAGTGCTGGCCGCGAAGCTCGTCACACTCTGGATCTTCGCGACTCTCACCCTTTTGTGCGGAGCCATACTCGCCTATACGATCGCGGCGCCCGTGCTTCCACGCGGCGGATGGGACGCGCCGACGTTCACCGGATTCGAGGTTGCGCGCGGCGAATTTCGCGTGGATGAGGTCCGACAACTTCCGCTCTGGAAAGACACGCTGATCGCGTACGGCCTCGAGTGGTACGCGCTGCTGACGGTGGCGGCGATGGCGATTGCGCTGTCGGTGCTCTTTCGATCGAGCGCCGCAGCGATCGGAACGATGCTGGCGTTCCTCATCGGCGGAACGATTCTCTCGCAGCTGACTCCGGACTGGACGACTGGAAAATACGTCTTCACCTGCGCTTTGCCGATGGCGAACTACTACACTGGCGCGCCACCGCCCTACGAAGGGATGTCGATCGCATTCTGCATCGCTCTGTTAGGCGTGTGGGCAGTCATCGCGATCATCTTTGCGTTCGCAATTTTCGTCAGGAGGGATGTATTCGGATGATTTGCACGCCCCTCACCCGGCGCTACGCGCCACCCTCTCCCCGCTTCGCGGGGCGAGGGATCACGGTCGTGAGAGCTTCGCCCCGCGCCAGCGGGGAGAAGGTGGCCGAAGGCCGGATGAGGGGCGACACATGAGGTTAGCCGCAGTTTTTCTCATTCTTCTCGTCGGCTGCAGCAAGCCCGACGTCGAAACCACCGACACGCGCGAGCCGATCGCGATCCGATACGTCGGCGTCGCCGACCTGCCCGTGCACTCGCAGCCGGGCGACATCACGCCGGTGATCACACACTACAAACACGGTGAAAGCATTTCGGTCTTGTCGCACAAGGGTGACTGGGCCGAGGTCCGCACGGCGATGGGAAATGGATGGGTGCATCAGAAGGACCTGGTCGGCGCGGAGGAGGCGGCATCGAGCAAAGAAAATCCGAATCCGCGATTCGAGCATGCGCCCTCGCCGGTGACCGCGCCCAGCGCGCATGGAACGATCTACATCCAGGCCGACGTGAATACCGACGGTGACATCACGAACACGACGCTCATCGATAACACCACCGGATCGCCGGATCTCGCGGAAAAGAACATGGCCGCTCTCAAGCGTGCGAAGTTCTATCCGATCCTGATCCACGGCGAGCGCAAGCCGTTCCAGTACTTTTATCGGGTAGACTATTAGACTAGACTGACTAGTCCGATGCGCAAACGCTATTCCACCTATGAGGCCAAGGCTCGCTTGAGCGAATTGCTTGACCGGGTTCGCAAGGGTGACGTCGTCACAATTACGCACCGCGGTCAGCCGGTGGCCGAGGTTCGGCGGGTCGACGAATCGGCGGGATCGTTGAGTGATCGACTCGATGCTCTCGAGCGCAGTGGAATTCTCACGGGCCCGGCCGGCAAGAGCGCATTCAAGCCACTGGCTCGCAAGGCCGGCGCGCTGAAACGCTTCCTCAATTCGCGGGAATGAAGACCGCCTACGTCGACGCCTCATACCTGGTCGCGCTGGCTCTCGGAGAGCGCGGAGGCACGCGCCTCGCCAAATCACTCAAGGCGTACGACCGGCTCCTGGCGTCGAATCTTCTGGAAGCGGAGCTGCGATCGGCGCTGCATCGCGAGCGAGTCACTGCGGACCCCGGCGATCTTCTGTCGGCGATCACATGGGCACATCCCGACCGAACATTGAGCGCGGAAATGTCGACGGTTCTCGATGCCGGCTACGTCCGCGGCGCGGATCTGTGGCACCTGGCGGTCGCTCTCTTCATCGATCCCGAACGGGAAATCGACTTTCTGACTCTGGACGAACGGCAACGCGCTGTGAGCCGGAAGCTCGGATTTGGTCCGTAAGCTCGCCCCGGAACTCACTGTCATGCATAGGGATGATTATCGGCGCCGGTCGTGTTGAAGGCCCCGCATGCAGTTTCGATATGACATCCGCAACGTGGCGATCATCGCCCACGTTGACCACGGCAAAACCACACTCGTCGACGCGCTTTTGAAGCAGGCGGGAGCGATCCGCGCCAATCAGCAGGTCGACGAACGCGTCATGGACTCCAACGACCTCGAACGCGAGCGCGGAATCACGATCCTCGCGAAAAACACGTCCGTTCGCTACGTCGTCGATGCGCCCGGCGCGCATCACGAAGCGACGCACACCGCGTCGGGGCACGATCTGCCGGCCTCCTTCATTCATCCGAGCGAGGTCAAGATCAATATCGTCGACACGCCGGGCCACGCGGATTTCGGCGGCGAAGTCGAGCGCGTTCTGTCGATGGTCGAGGGCGTCATCCTCCTGGTCGATGCCGCCGAAGGTCCGATGCCGCAGACCCGTTTCGTCCTTCGCAAGGCTCTCGTCCTCGGCCTCCTTCCGATCGTCATCATCAACAAGATCGACCGTCACGATGCGCGTCCGCAGCAGGTGCTCAACGAAGTCTTCGATCTGATGATCGAGCTCGGCGCATCGGACGAGCAGCTCGATTTTCCGATTCTCTACGCCAGCGGGCGCGCGGGCTTCGTGCGCACATCGCTGGAAGACTCGAATATGGATGTGCAGCCGCTGTTCGATGCGATCCTCAAGAAGATTCCGCCGCCACCCGGCAACGCCGACGGTCCGCTGCAGCTTCTCGTCTCGTCCGTCGACTACAACGATTACGTCGGCCGCCTCGGCGTCGGGCGCATTCAACGCGGGCGCATCAAGCAGTCGGAAGATATCGTCCTCATCCTGCGCGATGGCACGCACAAGAAAGGCCGCGTCTCGAAACTCACGATCTTCGAAGGATTGAAGCGCGAGGAAGTGGCGGAGGCGGCTGCGGGAGAGATCGTCGCGATCGCGGGGTTCGCCGACGTGGAAATCGGCGAGACGTTCGCGGACGCGGTCAGCCCCGAGCAGTTGCAGCCGATCGCGATCGACGAGCCGACTGTATCGATGACGTGGATGGTCAACGATTCGCCATTCTCGGGCACCGAAGGAAAGTACGTCACTTCGCGCAATCTGAAAGACCGCCTCGAGCGCGAGACGCGCAAGGACGTCGCGCTTCGCGTCCGCGAAACGGAGCAGGCGGACCGATTCGAAGTCAGCGGCCGCGGCGAGCTGCATCTCTCAATCCTGGCGGAGAACATGCGGCGCGAAGACTTCGAGTTCGCGCTTTCCCGCCCGCAGGTCATCCTCAAAGAGGTCGCCGGAAAAACGCTCGAGCCGTACGAGGCCCTCGTCGTCGACATCGACGAGCAGCACCTCGGCGCCATCATGGACAA
>DATBSF010000261.1:0-1653 GCA_036559905.1 Thermoanaerobaculia bacterium
CCGGACCGGCGCCTCGCCCGAGAAGTAGCCGATCGTGATGGCTGTCGCGGTCAGGGTCTTCTCGATCCAGTTGTATTTGATCAGCGCACGCTTGCCGATGACGTCGCGGCTCGTCTCCCAGAACATGCATCCGAACATGAAGACAAATGCCATCCACAACGGATTATGAATGGATAGTTAGGCGCGACGCCGCCGAACGCGTGCGCCATGCCGGCCGGATCGACGATTCCGCGAGCGGAGATCCCCCAGTTCGTTACGGCATTGATCGCGAAGAGAATCCGAGCCTGCCGCTCGACGGTCATTCTGTGAAGTCTTCGAAGTGCGTCAGTTTGCGGAACTCGCCATAGCGCGCCTGCACGTCGGCGAGGGTGATCTCGCGCAAGCGATCGAGCGAGAACTTCTCGACCGTAAATGACGCCAGCACGCTGCCGAAGATGATCGCGCGGCGCAGCTCGCGATCGCTCGCCTCCGGACACGACGCGAGATATCCCAGCAGCCCGCCCGCGAACGTGTCGCCCGCGCCGGTGGGATCGAAGACATTCTCGAGCGGATACGCGGGGACCGCGAAAACCGCGTCGCGCGTGATCATCAGGACTCCATACTCGCCGCGTTTGATGATCAGCGTTTTCGCGCCTAACGCGAGGATCTGCCGGCAGCCTTTGACGAGGTTGGCCTCCGACGTGTATTGCCGCACCTCCGCTTCGTTGATGACGATCACGTCGACGCTCTGAAATGCGCGCGTCAGCGATTCCTTCTTCGACGCAATCCAGTAGTTCATCGTGTCGAGTGCCACGACGCGCGGCTTTTCGCACTGGCGCAGCACGTCCATCTGCAGATCGGGATCGATGTTCGCGAGAAAGACGGCGTCGGACGCTGCCTGCGCTGCGTCGAGCGTCGGTTTGAAGTCGGCGAAGACGTTGAGCTGCGTGTCGCGAGTCTTCGCGACATTGAGATCGAAGCCGTACTCGCCGGACCAGAAGAATGTCCTGGCGCCTTTCACGCGCTGCAGACCGTCGAGGTTGATGTTTCGCCCCTTGAAAATCGCAGCGTCCTGGTCGGTGAAATCCTCGCCGACCACGGCGACGAGATTGACTTCCGTGAAGAACGATGCTGCGACGGAGAAGTAAGTTGCGGAACCGCCCAGACATCGCTCCGCGGTTCCGAACGGTGTTGTGATGCGATCGAACGCGACGCTGCCGACGACCAGAATACTCATTGGATGTATTTGCCGATGATCGGCGCCAGGCTCCTTTTGGTTTCGGCGGGAATCTGCGCTGGATCCGTGACGATCGCGAACTGGAGCGCGCTCGCGCACGCGCAATCGCGCTTGCGAGCTGCCGCGCGTGGAACCGCAATGCGCAGGATGCGCTGCGCCATCTCGGCGTTCGCTTTCAGATAGCCGAAGATCTGCTCGACACTGACTGACTCCGCCGTCTCGTGCCAGCAGTCGTAATCCGTGACCAGCGCCATCGTCGCGTAGCAGATCTCTGCCTCGCGCGCGAGCTTTGCTTCCTGCAGGTTCGTCATTCCGATGACATCGACGCCCCATGAGCGATAGAGATTCGATTCCGCGCGCGTCGAAAACTGCGGGCCTTCGATGCAGACGTAGACGCCGCGCTCGTGAACGCGTGCTCCCGCTTCGCGTCCGGCGGC
>DATBSF010000262.1:0-19025 GCA_036559905.1 Thermoanaerobaculia bacterium
ATGAAGCGCGGCTCCTTGCTGTCGTCGCGCAGCGCCGATCGCAACTCCGAGATGTGCACCGACAGGTTGGCCTCTTCGACGAACGTATCGGGCCAGATTTGCTGTTGGATCTCTTCTTTGCGGATGATTTTCGGCCGTGCATCGAGGAGCAGGCGAAGAAGGTCGACAGCTTTCGGCGTCAGATGGATGACCGCGCCAGCCCGCGAAAGCTCGCGCCGATCTGCATCAAAACAGAATTCGCCGAAATAGAGACGCATGGTCCCCGAACCGTGGTGGAATTATCGCTTAGAACATGCGCAAACGCGTTTACATCGCCTACACCGGCGGCACCATCGGAATGCAGCGCACGAGAGCCGGATATCGGCCCCAGCCCGGCTATCTCCAAAAACAGATGGCGGAGATGCCGGAGCTCCGGAATCCGTCGATGCCGGCCTTCACGATCCACGAATACGCGCCGCTGCTCGACTCATCGAACATGACGCCGCGCGAGTGGGTGAAGATCGCGCGCGACATCGCGAAGAATTACCGGCGCTACGACGGTTTCGTCGTCCTGCACGGCACCGACACGATGGCCTACACCGCCTCCGCCCTCCCGTTCATGCTCGCCGGCCTCGGTAAGCCGGTGATCCTCACCGGATCGCAAATCCCGCTGTGTGAGGTGCGCAACGACGCGCGCGAGAACCTGATCACGTCGCTGATGATCGCCGCCGGGTACGAAATCCCGGAAGTCTGCCTCTACTTCGGCGGCCAGCTTCTGCGCGGATGTCGCGCGGTCAAAGTAAGCGCCGACGGTTTCGCGGCTTTCGCCTCCCCCAACCTCCCGCCCCTCGGCACCGTCGGCATCGACATCGAGATCAACTGGCCTCTCGTTCGAAAGAAAAAAGGACGGATGCGCGTCGATGAATTCGCGGAGCCGGTGGTGGTCAGCGCGCTGCGGCTCTTTCCGGGCATCGCGCCGAATCTGGTGCGCAATGTCCTCCGTCCGCCGCTGCAGGGACTGGTGCTCGAAACGTACGGCGTCGGCAACGGACCCGATCGCGATCGCGAATTCATCGCTGCGCTGGCCGAGGCGACGGAGCGCGGCGTGTTGATCGTCGATTGCACGCAGTGCCTCGAAGGCACTGTCGATCTTGACGAATACGCGACGGGATCTGCGCTCGCGCAGGCGGGCGTCATCAGCGGATACGACATGACGGCCGAGGCGGCGCTGACGAAGCTGTACTACTTGTTTGGACGCGGATATTCGCCCGAACGCGTGAAGAAGGAAATGGTTCGAGATCTGAGGGGAGAGTTGACAGTTGGTAACCGCTGAAGTTTCGGAACAGACATCGCGGCTGGAAGCATTCAGCGACGGCATCTTCGCGATCGCGATGACGCTGCTGGTCCTCGAGATCCGCCTGCCCGAACACATCGCGCCCGGCACGCTCGGTTCCTCGCTGCTGCATTTGTGGCGATCGTATCTGGCGTTTCTCACGAGCTTCGCGACGATCGGCGTGATGTGGGTCAATCACCATCGCGTCTTCAACCTGATCCGCCGCACCGACCAGGGAGTCCTGGCGCTCAACCTTCTGCTGCTGTTAGGCGTGTCATTCCTGCCCTTTCCAACGCTCGTGGTCGCGCGTTGCGTCGACACCTCCGACGCGGCGTTGGCGGCCATGTTCTACAACGGAACGTTCACCGCCATCGCATTCGCGTGGGGATTTCTGTGGCGTTACGCTGCGCGCCGGAGTCACCTTCTCGACGAAGAGGTCGATCACGCGTCAGTGCACGGCATCTCGCGGCAATATCTATTCGGCCCGCTCTACTACATCGTGGCGGGTCTCTTCGCGCTCGTCAGCCCACTGACGAGCGTGCTCATCGACTTGCTGCTCGCGGTTTTCTTCGCGCTGCCGGCGCGCTTGTTCCATCGTCAGTCGATGAATCCCTGACGGACGCAGTGGATGTAGTCGGTGTACGCCGGTGTCTCCCCCGATCCGCGCACGATCGTCGCGATCTGGCCGCGGTGATATGCGCCGTGAAGGATGACGTGCGTCAGGATGTCATCGGCGCGGCTCGTCCACTTCTCCCCTTTCGAGTTCACGTACTCGACGTCGTCGGTGCGCCCGAACTCAGCGGGCCATGCAGCAGCAAGCTTTTCGATCTGCGCTGCGCATTGATCGAGCGTCAGATCCGGCCACACGGTCGCCGGCTTCGGATCGCGACGCAGCCGGCCGAGGAATAACCATTCGGTGCCGATGATGTGCGCGAGGATTTTCACCGCTTTCTCGGGCGGCTTCTCGAGGGATCGCAGATGCTGCACTTCTTCACGATTTGCCCAGGCGTCGTATTCAAACAAACGTTCAACGTTCATTGGCGATCGCCTCGCTTTTCTTGAGCAGCGCGTCGAGGTCTTTCCGCTCCAGCAATCGCCCGCCGATCACGACGGCGTTGATCTTCTTCGTGTTGCGGATGTCGTCGAGCGGGTTCGCGTCGAGAATGATGAGGTCCGCGGATGGTTTCGGATTCAGAAACCGCAACGGATTCACCGTCGCGGTCTGCAGGGCCTGAAGCGGCGTCAGTCCCGACTCGACCAGCAGCGCCAGTTCGTCGTGCAGACTGAATCCGGGAAAACAAAACGGATTGCCATTGTCTGTGCCGGCGAGAATTCCGACGCCGCCCTTCGCCATCGCGCCGACGAGCTTCTTCTCGCTGGCAAACGTTGTCCTTCGAGCCGCGTAGTCCGCCGATTGTCGCAGCATGCGCAGCCAGCGCTCCCGAGTCGAACGGCGAACGTATTTCAATCGCGGATCGTTCGCGAGCTTCGGATCGTCGAGTACTCCGTAGTTGTGCCGCATGATCAGCGTCGGACATTGCCAGATGTGTGGCGCAGACACTCCTGTCTGCGCAGTCATACCCGTGAGGTGCTCGATGCTGACCTGTCCGGCCTTCGACGCCTCTTCCGGCGTGATTGCGGCCGGCAGATGTCCTGCGACCGGAATCTTCAGCCGCTTCGCTTCGGAAGCGATCGCGAAATACGACTCGCGCGAGAGGTTGTCGTAGACCTTGATGAAGTCCGCTCCCGCACGTTTCGCATCGCGCACCGCTTTGCGCGCTTCGTCTGCATTGCGCACCACGACCGCGTCGGGCAGGAACGTCTTTGGTCCGTCGAGGATCGGACTCGCGACGACCATGCGCGGCTCGATTCCGGCGTCGCGCCATCGATAGAGCTCCGGCGATCCTTCCATCACGCGAATTCCGGTCACACCATTCGCGATGAAGAGCGGCAGGTAGGCGTTCTTTCCGACATTGTCATCGGGAATGTGCGTGTGCATATCCCACAAACCCGGGATGACGAATTTCCCGCGGCCATCGAAAACGCGCGCTTCGCCAAGCCCGATTCGGATCGCCGCATCGCGGAGCACTTTTCCCGTCTGCAGGTCAATGATGTTTACGTGCGTCAGCAGAAGCGCCGCTGCGAGGATCATTTCTACCTATCGTAGAACGTTCGAGTCGCACTGCTACAATCGTTTCAGTGGCGAAAAAAGCGACGACCATCTTCGCCTGCATCGAATGCGGCAATCAGGCGACGAAGTGGAAGGGTCGCTGTCCCGAATGCAACGCCTGGAACTCGTACGCCGAGGAGGAGTCGGGCGCGGGGCCGGCGGCGAGGACGACATCGACCACGTCCGTCGGCATCACTGACATCGACGAAGACGAAGCGCCGCGGATGTCGACTTCGATCCCGGCTCTCGATCGCGTACTCGGCGGCGGCCTCGTGTTCGGCGCGGTCACGCTGGTCGGCGGCGAGCCAGGCGTCGGAAAATCGACGCTGCTTCTGCAGGTGGCGCAGGAGCTCGCGCCTCGCGGACCCGTTCTCTACGTTTCGGGCGAAGAGTCGCCGCGGCAGATCGCCCTCCGCGCCCGCCGCCTCGGCACCGCGCACGAGAACATTCGCCTGTTTGCCGAGACCTCGGTCGAGCGAATCGTGGCCGAAGCGGAGAAGACGAAGCCGGTCGCGGTGATCGTCGATTCGATCCAGACCGTTCACACGTCGACGAACGACTCTACGCCCGGTTCAGTCGGGCAGGTCCGCGATTCGGCCGGAATCCTGATGACAGCCGCCAAGCGATTGTCGCTTCCGATCTTTCTGATCGGCCACATCACGAAGGAAGGAACGATCGCGGGGCCGAAATCGCTCGAGCACATCGTCGACACTGTCCTCTATTTCGAGGGCGAGAAGCTGCAGGATTTTCGCGTCATTCGCGCGCACAAGAATCGATTCGGTCCCGTCAACGAGGTCGCGCTCTTCGAGATGCACGACAGCGGCCTCGTTGAAGTGCCGAATCCATCGGCGGCGCTGATCGCGCAGCGGAGCGGCGCGCCAGGATCGGCGGTCGTGGCAGCGATCGAAGGAACGCGTCCGATCCTGGTCGAGTTGCAGGCGCTCGTGTCGCGCACGAATTTCCCATCGCCGCGGCGGATGGCAGTCGGCATCGATGCGAATCGCGTTTCGCTGTTGCTGGCGGTCCTCGAAAAGAAAAACGGCGGCAGCTACGTGTCGAGTGATGTCTACGTCAATCTCGCCGGAGGCCTCCAGGTCGCCGAGCCTGCCATCGACCTCGGCATCATTGCGGCGCTGGCGTCGTCGCAGAAAGGCGTCGCGATTCCGCATCACACCGTCGTTTTCGGGGAAGTCGGATTGTTAGGTGAAGTCCGCAGCGTGTCGCAGCCCGACGCCCGCGCCCGCGAAGCCGCAGCCCTCGGATTCCGCCGCGTGATCGTCCCGCGCGCGAATGCCGCCGAGATTCACGTCGACATCGAGGTTTGCGGAGTCGCGCGCGTCGAAGAGTTTCTCAAAATTCTGCCCGCTGAACGCCAGGCCTGAAACACCGATCTGCGCCGGACGTACACGTCATGGACAAGCCCGGAGGTCCTGATGCGATCTTCGCCATTGTGGTTCGTGACACTCCTGCTGGCCGGTGCCCACGATTGCCTGATCGCCAGCTACCACTTCGTTCTCCCGTTCCAATTCGGTTGGCGGCGAGGACTTCACGGAGTCCCGGACAGCATCGTGTGGTCACTTTATGCGCTGAATTTCTCTTGGAGTCTTCTCCTTTTGCTGACCGGCGCTCTGGTTCTCTACGCCGCGTTCCTGGGTCCGTCGGCCGGCGTGTTCGCAAGACGCATGGTCTTCGCGGTCGGACTCTTCTGGGCAATTCACGGCGTCTACACCTGGCTCAACCCGTTCCCACTCCCGCATTCGCTGGCGTGGCTCGGGATCGTCATGGCGGCGTTCCCGCTAATCACGATCACGCTGCACTGGTTGCCGCTGATCGCGACACGCGCCGAAACGGTTAGTTCCAGCTCAGCGATCGCAGTTGATCGAGGTTGACGTTCCCGCCCGATAACACGACCGCGACGCGCGATCCGGGCGGCAACTTCACGAGCCCATGCAGCAACGCCGCGACCGGAGCCGCGGCCGCCCCTTCGACGACGAGCTTGCAGCGTTCCATGATCCAGATCATCGCGTCGAAGATCTCGCGGTCGGGCAGCGCGACGATCTCGTCGACGAAGCGCTGTACGACGTCGAAAGTGATGTTGCCCACGCGGCGCACACGCAGGCCGTCGATCACGGTCTTGCAATCGATTGTCTCGAGATGGCCCGCCTCGACGCTCTTCTTCATCGCCGGTCCGTCGGAAGACTCGACGCCGATGACGCGGATCTTCGGATTGTGACTCTTCACCGCCATCGACACGCCGGAGATCAGACCGCCGCCGCCGATCGGAACGATGACGGCCTCGACGTCCGGCCAGTCCTGCACGATCTCGAGACCGAGTGTTCCCTGCCCGGCGATCAACTGTTCGTCATCGAACGGATGCACGTAGGTCAGTCCCTGATCGCGCACCAGCTCTTTCGCTTTTTCGTTGGCTTCGTCCCAGATCGTTCCGTGCAGGACGACTTCCGCCCCGTAGCCCTTCGTGGCCGCGATCTTCGCCGGCGTGGCGTTCTCGGCCATGCAGACGACGGCGCGGATGCCGTGGATCTTCGCCGCCAGCGCGACGCCCTGCGCGTGATTTCCGGCCGACGAGCAGACGACGCCGCGTCTCTTCTGCTCTTCGGGCATCTGCGAGAACTTGTTCAGCGGCCCGCGGATTTTGTAGGAGCCGACGCGCTGGAACATCTCCGCCTTGAGCCGGACGTCGAAGCCGGTGCGCTCGCTGAGCTGCCGTGAGGTCAGCAGCGGCGTGTGCTTGATGTGCTGCGCGATGCGCGAGCGCACCTGTTCGAAATCGCGGAGAGTCAGTGTAAACACGCTCAGTACTTGCCCTCGACCGCCAGCTGATTCAGCGTGTCATAGACCTCGACGCGCTCCGACTCCTGCCGTGCGCTGGCCATCGCCTTGTCGAAGTTCGCCTTCGCGTTGGCCTGATCGCCCTTCTCGGCGTAGATCTGGCCGAGGATGCTGTAGGCGCGCCAGGTCTCGACGCTGTTGGGATGCGTGGCGATGAAGTTGTTCACGAATTTGATCGCATCGTCATATTTCTTCGCCTCGATCAGAGGAAACGCGCCGAACTGCAGCGCTTCGCCTTCGTTGTAATTCTGTGCGGCGCGGGCGCGCAGTTCTGCTGCACCTTTTGTATCGCCCTTCTTTTCGAGGACCGCGGCCTTTGTGCGCAGCGCGTTGGTCGTGTTGCCGAGGGCCACGGCAGTGTCGGCGTATTTGAGAGCGGTGTCGAGGTCGCCGTTGCGCAGCTCGAAACGTGCGGCGGAAGCCCACGCGTCGCCATTCCAATGCTTCCCGCCGCGAAGCTCCTTCTTGATGTTTGCGCGCACGGTGGCCGGAACGTCGACCTCGATCTTGAACGGCACGCGCAGTTTTTCCCAACGCAGCGCTGCAGTCGCGCTGTTGCTTGTCAGATCGTCGAATACGAAGGCCATGCGCTCCTGACTATCGGCCATCGTCTGCGGCGTGACGTTCACGCGCAGGGCGTCTTCGGATTGATCGTAGTTGTACGTGCCCCAGTCGTCGGCGAACTTCGAAAAGACCACCGTCCACTGCGTCTGTCCCGGGATCAGGAACAGGCCATATGTGCCGGCGGGCAGCGTCTGTCCTTCGACCTTGACGGGCGTCGAGAACGCGATCGTCGAATTCTGGTTCGCTCCCGCGCGCCACAGCACGCCATAAGGAACGAGTGCGCCGAAAATCTTGCGCTTGTTGACGGCCGGGCGGTGATACGTGATGTCGACGTCGGTGATACCGATCGTCTGCCCGACTGTCGCGGCCGGGCTCGCGTCAGGCATGCGAATGGCTGGCTGCGCGGTCGCCGAGACCGCGACGAGCAGGCTGATCGCAAACACTACCGTGCGAATTCTCATGATTTCCTCCTCCGGAAGAGGGATCGTACAGCGTCCCGTGGCGGAGATTGTAGCGGGGGCGTGAACTACTTCGAAGCTGCGAGGAACCGCCGGATCAGCTCGCGCTGCTTTTCGTCGCGGATGCGCGTGAACAGCTTCGTTCCGAGCTTGACCACAGTCTCCGGGCGATCGAATGGAAGCCGCGCGTACATCTTCCCGCCGGGGAAGTGACAGGGCTGACAGCGCGCGAGGATCGGTTGAATCTGCGTCTTGAAGTCGACGGGCGGCGGGACAGGAGTCGTGTGCAGCCGGAAGAAAATCAATAGCGCGGCGGTCACAATTGAAGGCTACTCCTTTACAAGCTCAGCCACACTTCGTAAACTGCAACAAAAGGTTTCAGTACACCAATGGATTCGCAACGCGCTCGTAAGAGGTGGGTTCGTGCGTTTGGCGTGCTCGGCAGCGCCGTCTTGTTGTCTGCCTGCGCATCGATACCATTCGACCGCACGGCCGAGTCCGCTTCTAAGGCGCCCGTGATTACCCAATCCGACGATGACGATTGGGATCAGCTCAACGCGCAGCTTCGCGCCGATCTGAATCGCTACAACAGCCGCGAGATCGTCCGCAAGCCGACCATCGCGCCGAGCGCGACGACTGCCAAAGCGCGAGATAAAGAGTTCGCCGATCGCGCCCGCGCGCTGTTCGCTCCGCTCGCCGCCATGCGGATCCCGGTCGTCGGCATCACGCAACGCGACCTCAGCGATTCGTGGCACGACCCGCGTGACGGCGGCGTGCGCGTGCACAAAGGCATCGACATCTTCGCGCCGCGCGGACGGGAAATCGTCGCGGTAGCCGACGGAATCCTCAGCTACATCGGCGACCAGCCCAAAGGCGGACACTGTCTGTGGCTGACAACGGAGTCGGGAACGTCGTTCTACTACGCGCATCTCGACCGCTGGGCGCCCGGCCTCTACGAAGGCATGGAAGTCCAGTCCGGCGATCTCATTGGATTCGTCGGCAACACCGGCAACGCGAAGCACACGCCGTCGCATCTGCACTTCGGGATCAATCAGAACGACGAGATGGTCAATCCCTTTCCCCTCCTCACCCGCGCCCTGCCAACCCAGCACGCCCGCGCGCACGTCGAGCTGGGCGGCGGATTTGGGACGCGATAACACCACCATCCGCGAAGCGACTGAGTCGGATTCGACGGCAATTGCCGCTCTCGCAGGCGAACTGGGATATGCGACCACGTCGGCGGAAATGCATCGCCGTCTGGCCGCCTTGCAGAAATCCGGAAATGACAGTGTGCTGGTTGCAATGCGCTCCGGCAAAGTCGCCGCATGGATCCATCTCTCGCGCGTGATGTCGCTCGAGAGCGAGGTCTTCGCGGAGATCCGCGGCTTCGTCGTCACGGAATCGGAGCGGGGAACCGGAGTTGGGACCGAGCTCGTGAAAGCCGCGGAGGCGTGGGCGCGCGAGCGCGCGTGTCCGAAAATCCGCGTGCGCAGCAACGTTGTTCGCACGGACACGCGCCGCTTCTACGAGAATCGCGGCTTCGTGGTCACGAAGACTCAGAACGTTTTCGACAAACCGCTCGTCGCGGGCCACACTTCGCGTAGCGGCCGCATCACGAATTCGCGCTCGCGATAACGCGGATGCGGCAGCGTCAGGTGCGCGGTGCGACGGCGATTCGCGCTGTGCAGGATCAGATCGAGATCGATGACGCGCGGCGCGTTGCGCGTGGTGCGCCGTCTGCCGAGACGCGTCTCGATCCTTTGAAGCGCATCGAGAAGTTTCTCGGGCGAAAGTCCGGTATGACCGACGACGACCATGTTGAGAAACTTCGGAGGCGGAGCGTCGACCGGATCGGTCTCGATGATCGAGCTGACGCGCACCACGGAGATCACTCGGCGCAGTTCGTCCACGGCACGACGCAGATACCAACGGCGATCGCCGAGGTTCGATCCGAGCGCGATGACCACGGTGGAGGGCAACTATTCCTCGCTGACGTTGATCTGGTCGGGCAGCTCGTTGACGTCATCCGTCGCGCGCGGAAAATATTCTTTGAGATGCATGCCGGCGGCGTTGATCGCCTCCACGATTCCATCCGTGAATTCGCCGTTCTTGAATCGGATCGTCAGCTTGGCGGCGATCTCGTCCCAGAAGCCGGCTGGCACTTTCTGATCGATGCCGCGATCGCCGAGGATCACGAAGCGGTTTTCTTCCGAGGCAATGAAGAGCAGGACGCCGCTGCGCAGCGCGGTCTTCGTCATGCCGAGGCGCTCGAAGGTGCGCTCCGCGAATTGGCGGATGTCGGATCCCGATTTCGGCTGCACGTGGATGCGGATCTCGCCGGAAGTCTGCTCCTCCGCGTTTTGAATCGCTTTGACGATGCGGTCCTGATCGAGCTTCTCGAGGAATTCTTTCTGTTTCATCTACCAACCTCCGCTGGCGCCGCCGCCACCGAACGATCCCCCGCCCCCCGAAAACCCACCCCACCCGCCCCCACCCCCACCGCCGCCGCCCCACCCGCCCCCGCCGAACGTGCGTCCACCGCCGCCCAGAAAGAAGAGCGGCCAGAAACAGCCGCCGCATCCGGGGCGCGATCGGGTGACGATCGAAGCGATGACGATGATAATGAAGATGACGACGAGCAGACCGAAGAACGCGCTGCACGGCGCTGCACCTGCCGAGCCTTGACCTCCGCTCCTGCGCGCGGGGTTGGACGGCGCGACCGGCGCTTCCTTGTGCTCAATCTCGGCCATCAGCGCATCGGCGCCGGCATTCAGCCCGCCGGCGTAATCACCCTGACGGAAATGCGGTGCGATGTACTGCTCGATCACCCGGCGCGAAAAGGCATCGGTGATCGTCCCCTCCAGTCCGTAGCCGACTTCGATCCGAAGCTTCCGCTCTTTGACGAAGACGAAGAGGATCAGTCCGTTGTCGAATTTCTTATTGCCGACTTTCCATCGCTCGGCGCACTTGATCGTGAAGGTTTCGAGGACTTCGCCGTCGAGCGTGGGGAAGATGTAAATGATGAATTGCGCGCCCGATCGCTGCTCGAAGGCCGCGAGCTTTTCGTTCAGCGCGCGCGCATCGCTCTCGCTGATGATGCTCGCCTTGTCGGTGACGAAGACCGTGGGAGGCGGAGGCACCTCCAGCGCGAACGCCGCGCTTGCCACCAGAAATAGCAGACAAGCCGACAGGCGCGCGCGCACGCGCGTCTACCGCGTTCCGGTCGTGGCAGTCGCCGGTGCCGGCGCCGGCTGATTCCCAAATGGCTGGAAGTTCACCTCGGGAGGGGTACTCGATCCCGCGACGCCGCGGAAATACGCCTTCGGTTTGAAGCCGGTCATGTTCGCAACGATATTCGCCGGAAACTTCAGCACGGAAGCGTTGAACTGCTGCGCCACCTCGTTGTAGCGCCGGCGCTCGACTGCGATGCGATTCTCAGTGCCTTCGAGCTGCGATTGCAGCTCGAGAAAATTCTGGTTCGATTTCAATTCCGGATAACGCTCGACGACGACCAGCAATCGCGACAGCGCGCTGCTCAGTCCAGCCTGCGCCTGTTCGAACTGCGCGAGCGCCTGCGGATCGTTCGGTATGTTGGACTGCGTGCCCGGCGCACCGCCCACCCCTGCTGGTGCTGCGACCTGGCCAACGCGTGAGCGTGCGTTCACGACCGCTTCGAGAGTCGACTTCTCGAAATTCGCCGCACCCTGAACGGTGCGAACGAGGTTCGGAATCAGATCGTACCGGCGCTGATAGTCGTTCTCCACTTGCGCCCACTGCGCCTGAACAGCCTGATCGAGCGTGACGAGATGATTTCGAACGCCGACGAACCATATGCCGCCGATGAGCAGAGCGAGAATCAATGCCCCAATACAGCCGATCAATCCGAGTCGCAATTAGTACTCCTCTTCTTCTTCTTCCTCTTCCGTTTCTTCTTCCCGCTCGGGCGCGGGGATGATGTCTTCCTCTTCCTCGTCGCCCCCGCCCTCCGTCGCCGCCGCTTCCGGCTCTGCCGGGAACTCTTCGTCGGCGGGTGCCTCTTCGACGACTACTGGTGCCCGTGCGGCGCGGCCGCGATGTGAGGTCGTGGGAGGAGCTTCTTCGGCATCACGCTGATCCGCTCCGCATTTTGGACATACGGGGGTCGGCTTGCCGAGATCGTAAAACTTCGTGTGGCAACTGTAACAGGTGTACTTTCGTCCGAGGTCAGCCATGCGGCGCGACACACTAGCACAAAAGTAGGAAGGCAGAAGTCAGAAGGCAGAAGTCAGAAGGCAGAGGGCAGAAGGGCGGTGGGACTTCTGCCTTCTGCCTTCTGCCTTATTGACGCGGAATTGCCTGCGCTGCCCGCGAACCCGCCTCGCTTGATCCGGGAGTGCCTTTGGCGCGAATGTCGGCCGCCTGCATCGCCAGTTTCTGCGCCTCAGGGAAGAGCTCGAGAGCCTTCTCGATCTGATCATCTCCCTGCAGACGGAACGGATACGACGCGTCGAAACCGTACTTGGCTGCGACGATCTCGGCCTTGAGCGCGCGTTCGATGTACTTGCGGTCGTTCGGCTTGTCGACCGCCTGACGGATGTCGTCAATCGGCGCGATGTCCCTGGATGCTGCGAAGCGGATGAAGTCCTCGACGATCTGCGGGCTGATCACGAGGTCCTTGTTCATGTCGGGATGCTTCGCGAAGTAGTCGACGCCGAAGTTGAAGATCGCGCTCTTCACTTCGAGAAGCTGCGTCGTGCGCGTGAGCGGCGCCGGCTTGACCATGAAGTCGGGAGTGATTCCGCCACCGCCGTAAACCACGCGGCCGGTGTCGGTCTTGAACTGCTTCCGATCCTTGAGTGGGACTTCCGTCGATTGCCCGTCATCGTTTTCGTCGGCGACGTAGTAATCGTAGAAGGAGCTGTAGTCGCGCTGGATGTTGCGTCCGGACGGCGTGTAGTACTTGGATGTGGTGAGCGCGAGTCCGGCGCCGTACTGCAGCGTGTAGACGCTCTGCACCAGGCCCTTGCCCCAACTGGTCTCACCGACGACGAGGCCGCGATCGTGATCCTGAATCGCGCCCGCGACGATCTCCGATGCCGATGCGCTTCCGCGATTGACAAGGATCACCAGCGGAATCTCGATCTTCTGATGTTTGCCAGGCGCGGTGTAATCCTGCGCCGAGTCCGTCGTGCGGCCTTTCGTGTAGACGATCATCTGCCCCTTGTCGAGGAAGTGATCGGCGACGCCGACGGCTGCATCGAGCAATCCGCCCGGATTGCCGCGCAGATCGAGAACGAGTCTCTGCATTCCTTCGCCGCGCAGACGCTCGATTGCGTCATCGAGCTCGCGGACGGTGGTCGCAGTGAAGTCTTTGATGCGGATGTAGCCGACGCCCGGACGGAGCATCAGCACGTTCGAAATCGAGTTGGTCGGAATTGCAGCGCGCACGATCGTCAGCGGAATCGGTTCCTTGATCCCGACGCGCATGATCTTGATGTGAACGGTGGTTCCCTTCGGTCCCTTCAGTCGCTTGACGACGTCGTCGAGCGAGAGGTCATCGGTAGCGGTGCCTTCCACTTCGCTGATCACATCGCCGGCGCGGATGCCGAGTCGCGCTGCTGGCGTGCCTTCGAGCGGAGTGATGACAGTGACCTGGTCGTTGCGCTTCGTCACGAGGATGCCGAGGCCGTAGAACGAGCCTTTCTGGCGGTCCTGCATGTCGGAGTATTCTTTCGGCTCGAGAAAGGTCGTGTGCGGGTCGAGCGTGCGGAGCATGCCGTCGATCGACGAGTAGACGAACTTGTCGGACGGTGTATCTTCCGGCGCCCACGCTGTTACAGCGGCCAGCAGATCCGTGTACTCTTTCAGCCGCTTTTGCACATCGTTCTGTACCGGCGAGCCGAACAGGCGATTACCGTAGAAGCCGCCGAAGAGCGTCGCGGCTGCGACTGCCACCAGAAGCGTGAGTGAGAAGGTCCACTTGTTTGTTTTTTGTATGGTTACCATGCAGTCTCGCGTCGCAACAGATTTGAAGGTCGTAACGTCATTATAGGGGCGGAGTATTCGCCCGGCAGTCCCTGTTCGATTTGTCACAGAAAGGGCAACTCATGTTCGGTTCACTCGGCATTCCGGAGTTAATCCTAATTTTCATCGTCGCCCTGCTGGTGTTTGGCCCGAAACGCCTGCCGGAAATCGGTCGCACCCTCGGAAAAGCCCTCGGCGAGTTCAAGAAAGCCACTGACGACCTGAAGAACACCATCGAACGCGAAGTGCAGGTCGAGGAGCTCAAGCAGCTTTCCACGAACATCACTACTCCCACCGCCGAGGTCGTATCAAGAGATGAGCCAGTCAACACCGTTCCCGTCGAACGACACGACTACGTCAATCCTGCATGACCGATTCGCTCACTGACGGATTCAGTCCGGCGGAAGAACAAGAACCCGAACTTCCTAAGATGACGTTCCTCGAGCATCTCGAGGAGCTCCGCAAGCGTCTGATTGTCTCCATCGTCGCGCTGCTCGTCGCTTTTCTCGCGTGCTGGAATTACGCAGACCGCATCTTTGCGTGGATAGCGCTCCCTCTGTCGCGTTATCTGCCCCCCGGCGGAAAACTCGTTTATACGCGCCTGACCGAGCCGTTCATGCTCTACATGAAGGTCGCTTTTTTTGCCGGGATCTTCCTCGCATCGCCGGTGATCCTCTGGCAGTTGTGGCTTTTCATCGCGCCCGGCCTCTACAAGCGGGAGAGAAGCTATGCCGCCCCGTTCATCATCGTGGCATCGCTGTTTTTCTTAGCCGGCGGCTACTTCGGCTATCGCGTTCTGCTTCCGGGAATGTGCGCTTTCTTCGTGGAAACCGGAAAGCAGTTTGCGCAGATGATCAAAGCGGATGAGTTTTTCTCATTCGCGAGCACGATGATCCTGATGACCGGCCTGGTTTTCGAGACGCCGATCCTGATCTTTTTCCTGGCACGGCTGGGCATCGTTACGCCGCAGTTCCTCCTGCAGAAATCGAAGTGGGCAATCGTTGCCGCTTTCATCATCTCGGCGGTCATCACTCCTTCGGCCGACATGGTGAACCAGACGGCTTTCGCTCTCCCGATGATTGCCCTCTACTTCATTGGCGTCGGCGTCGCATTCCTATTCGCGAAAAAAGTGACGTAGATCACGGCCGCACCCCGCGCCGGAAGCAATTATGCATGCCTGGGTTTGCAGAAATGCCGCATGTAAATTACCTCGCGGTGCTCGTCACCGGATTCGTGATTTTTGCTTTGGGCGGGCTTTGGTACTCGCCGCTGTTCTTTGCGAAACCGTGGACTCGGATGATGGGAAAGACGGAGGAAGAGCTCAAAGCGTACATGGCGTCGCCGAAAGCGAAGCGCGAAATGCCGCTGATGTACGCGATGGCGTTCGTAACGGGGCTGCTGATCGCGTGGGTGATGGCGATCGTCGTGAATCATTTCCCGCCCGTGACAGCGCTGCGCGGTGCGGAGGTCGGAGCAATCTGCTGGCTGGGATTCGCAGCCGCGACAAGCTTCGCGACGGCGCTGTTCTCGATGCAACCGAAAGCGTTGTGGTTGATCAACTCCGGCTACAACCTCATCTCCTTCGTCCTCGCCGGCGTCATCCTCGCCATATGGAAATGACGTAGCATCGGCGCTCGATGACCGCGCCCGTCCTGATGCCGACCACTGTGAGTGGCGAGACGTTCGCGCATGTCACGTATCACGTCGACGGCGAGCTCGTTCCGGTGTTGACAGTCGACATCGAGCGCATCCCGATCTACTTCGAACATCACATCCTCTTGTGGAAGACCCCGAGCGTCACGATCGGCCTGAAACCGATTCGCGGCGCGTTCAAGCGCGTGCTGGCCGGGATGCAGATCTTCGTGACTGAGGCCCGCGGTCGCGGGCAGATCGCATTCAGCCGCGACGGCCCAGGGCACATCTTTCCGATCCATCTGCAACACGGGCAGGAGATTCATGTGCGCGAGCACCAGTTTCTCGCCGCCACTGACAACATCGACTACACATTCGAGCGCGTACGCGGCGTCGCCAATCTTCTGTTCGGTGGAAGCGGATTCTTCATCGACAAGTTCCATGCGCGGCACCACGAGGGCATCCTCTGGCTGCACGGCTACGGAAATGTCTTCGAGAAAGTCCTCGCGGCAAACGAGCAGATCGACGTCGAGCCCGCCGGCTGGCTCTACAAGGACACGCACGTCCGGATGGAGACCGTCGTCCAGAGGCTATCGACCGGGATCTTCGCCGGCGCGATGCTGTTTCTGAATCGCTTCACCGGCCCGGGGAAAGTGGCGATCCAGTCGATGTACGCGCATCTGGGCGAGTCGAGATAGGCCGCAGCCGCGCGGCGATTGCCGACGCGATCACGCGAGCGGCGCGCGCGTCGGGATGGCCATCCTCCCAAACGCGCCAGCGCGGATCGAGCTGAACCCAGATGTATTCGACGCCTGTCTCGTCGAGAATCCTCCGACGCAGTTCCCTCTCTTTCGGCAGTTCCTCGCCGAATTGCGGAACGACAATCAGCGGCATCGCGCCGCGCGCGCGCGCGAGCGCCGCGGTCGCGGCAAAGACCTCACGCGTCACCGCGATCCCGCGCTCGATCGTCGCATCACTTCGATAGTGCACGATTCTTCGAGTTAGAGCGGCCAGACGCCATCGCCCTGCCGGCGGCTGCCACTGCAGATGTGGTCCAAGGTGCGGGCGATCGTCGTCGAGGTTGCGATCGAAGATTCCGGGAGCGAATAGCGTCACGACCGCCACCGGCCTCTGAAATCGGGGAAGCTCCGACCGCAGCCGCATGTAGGCTTGATCGGATGCGAAACCCGAGACCGCGATGTTCGCGCTCTGCAGACCGAGCATCCGCGCCGTCTGCGCCGGGATCGTATCGTCCCACGCGAGCCGCTCACCCACCATCATCGATTCGCCGCTGAAGACCACCGTGGGCGAGCTGAAGTCGACAGGCGTATCGACAGATTTGACGCGATAGCCATGGCCGTCGAAGGCATATTCGGTGACACCGAGCTTCGCGCTCTTCTGATAGCCGACGCGCGACGGGACAAAGAGCCAGCCGAAACGTTCGTCCAGATGACGCCGCGGTTCGATCCATGCGTGGACCTCCTCGGCCGCGCGAAGATGTCTTTGGCGAAGGATGAGCTCGCTCGTGCCGACTGCAGCTACGACTGCCAGAAAGGCGCTCAGAGCAATGGTTGGTTTGTTGATGATGACCCGCGCCAGCGGTTTGCGAATCAGGAGAACGATTGCGCCGACTAGGCCAATGGCTACGCGCCCACGCATGAACATCTCGACGTAACTGGTCCGCGAGATGAAGAACGTCGGCAGGAAGTGGCGATCGAACCAGGTCTGGTTTGCAATGGCTGCAAAAAGAAGGAAGGCACAGCCAATGCATCCCACCGCAATTTCAGCAATGAGGAGCTTGCGAAACATGGGGATCGCAATGGAAAAATCGTCAACTGCCCGGCGTAAAGCCCCGGCGCTCGATCGAGTTCTAAGTCCTGTCCACCGCTGGGTCTGGCGCAATACCGATCGTCGGGTGCAAAAGCTGCTCCGATTCAGTGAAACCGAAATCGGCGGAGGACGCGACATTCTCCGCGCCGCAGAGGTAACTTCCGATCCACTTCTGCGGCGGCTCTACATGCTCCACGCGGTCGATGAGCACCGGCACGGAACACTGTTTCGCCGGCGCGCCTCGGCGCTGTTACAGGGAACGCTCGCTGCCGGCGCTCCGACGTTTCGCGCCGATTGGTTGTCGCCGGGCGGTCATGGTCTCGACGAGCTGAACGTCGCGAACGAATCGGACGACACGATGCTCGCCTTCCTTCACGTTGCGGAGAAGTCGGCTGCTGCGCGCTTCACGATCTACCGCGACGTGCTGCACTCCGATCCCGCCACTCAAGCGATATTCGAGGAAATCTTGCACGACGAAATGTTTCACATGAACTACACCCTCAGCCAACTGTTGCGCGTTTCACCGGATCGGCACCGCTGGCAACTCTGGCGTGCGCGGCTGACTCGCCTTTGGAAAGCGTATCTGCGACTGGCAACCGCGCTAGCCGGCGTGATCGGCACGGCGATTCTCACAATTCAATACTTCGTCGTGCTGCCACTCTTTGCTTTCCTCGCGAAGCGCGCCGAGCGGCGCGAGAAAACGGGATGGCATCCGGTCGCCGCCGGTCGCAACGCGTCGGAGTATTGACATGAAGATCCTCGGCATCTCGGCGCACTATCACGACGCAGCCGCGGCGCTGGTCGTCGACGGAGTCCCGGTCTGCGCGGTCCAGGAGGAACGGCTCTCGCGTCGAAAAAGCGACGCCGGATTCCCGCTGACAGCCATCGAGTGGTGTCTCGATCACTCCGGTGTCTCGCCGGAATCGCTCGATGCGGTCGTTTTCTACGAGCGTCCGATGCTGAAGTTCGACAGGATTCTCACCTGCGCGCTCCGCGCCTTTCCACGCTCCTGGCGCGCGTTTCCGAAGGCGATGAAAAACTCGCTCGGCGAAAAAGTCTGGGTGCGCGGCATCATCTCGTCCTACCTCGGCACACCGGCGCGCAAGATTCTCTTCACCGAGCATCACCAGTCGCACGCCGCGGCCGCATTCCTCACCGCACCGACGCGGCGCGCCGCGATCCTGACCAGCGATGGCGTCGGCGAATGGGCCACCTTGACCGTTGGACGCGGCGAGCGGAATCCGGACGGCACCACGTCGATCACGCTGCTGCGCGAAATCCGATTTCCGCATTCGCTCGGCATGCTCTATTCGACCTTCACCGCCTATCTCGGGTTCGCCGTCAATGAAGACGAATACAAAGTCATGGGACTCGCCGGTTACGGCCGGCCGACGATGGTCGACGAGGTCCGCCGCGTCATTCGGCGGACGCCGGACGGCGCATTCGCGCTCGATCTCGATTACTTCGAGTTTCACACGACGTCGAACCGCTCGTATTCATCGCGGTTCATCGATCTGTTCGGACCTTCGCGAAATCCGTACGACCCGATCGATCTCGAGACGGATGAGGGACGCCGTTTCGCCGATTGCGCCGCCAGCGTGCAACGCGTTCTGGAGGACACTCTGGTCGATCTCGCGCGATCGCTCCGCCAGGAGACTGGTCTCACGGATCTTTGTCTCGGCGGAGGCGTTGCGCTCAATGGAGTCGCGAACGCGCGCATCCTGGCCGAATCCGGCTTCGAGCGCGTCTTCGTTCCACCTGCGCCCGGCGACGCGGGTTGCGCGGTCGGGGCGGCTCTGTATGCCGATCGCATTCACTTCCGCAATGGCGATCGCGAAGTCCCCGATCACCCGTTCTGGGGACCATCGGTGGATGGAGCGGAGCTCGCGCGCATCGCGCGGGAGGATGGTCAGATCGTCGATGAGCTCGATGAAGCAGCGCTTCTCGATCGGACGGCCGACGATCTGGCCGCCGGCCGCATCATCGGCTGGATGGAAGGTGCGCTCGAATTCGGCCCGCGCGCCCTCGGTCATCGCAGCATTCTCGCGGCGCCGCATTCCGCCGAGATGCGCGATCGACTCAACCGCGAGATCAAGTATCGCGAGCAGTTCCGCCCATTCGCGCCAGTCGTCACGATCGAGGCCGCGAATCGCTATTTCGAATTGCCGGCCGGCGGCGCGCGTCTCGCGCGATTCATGTCGGGAGT
>DATBSF010000263.1:0-2932 GCA_036559905.1 Thermoanaerobaculia bacterium
GGCGCCGGTTCGAATCGCACCGCGCGCGCACATCACCGCGGCGCCGCTTTTTCCGGCGGAGCCCGCGATGATCGCGACGTGTCCGTAAGTTCCTTTGTGCGTACTGGCGAGGCGCGGCTCGATGAACGGATGGACATCCGCCTTGGTCGTGAGCGCGAGCGTGACGCCTTCATCCTGAATCGCAGCATCGGGAATCGAGATGTCGGCGACGATCACTTCGCCGCACAAGATCGCCGCCGGCTCGAAGACGTGACAGATCTTCGGCGCCGCGAACGTGACGGTCACCGCCGCCTGCACGCATGGATCGAATGGCTGTGCGGACGACGCATTCGCGCCGCTCGGCACATCGACTGCCACGATCGGCAGCCCGAGCTCGTTCATCGAGTGAATGACTTCGGCGTGGATTCCGTCCGGCGCGCGATTGAGTCCGGTGCCGAAGACCGCGTCGACGATCACGTCGGCATCCGAGGCGTAGACCAGCGCCGCGTTGAGTGAATCGACGTCGGTGATCTCGTACATCGGTAGCGCGAGCCGTTCGCAGATCGTGAGATTCGTTTCGGCGTCGCGGTTGTACTTCCGTCGATCGCCGACGATGAACACCGCCGGCACCACGCCGCGATTCTCGAGATGCCGCGCGACCGCCAGCCCGTCGCCGCCGTTCGATCCCGTGCCGCAGAAAATCGAAACGCGCTCGCAATTCGCGTAGTGCTCGAAGATCGAATCGACGACCGCCATGGCCGCGTTTTCCATGAGGACGAGCGAAGGAATCGCGAAGCGCTCGGTGGCGCGGCGATCGACGCTTTTCATTTGTTCGGCGGTCAGGATTTTCATGAGCTCAAAGAGAAATTCGAAATTCGAAATTCTTTTTCATGCGGCCATCCCCCACTCCCGCAACAACCTCGGCAATTCCCCGTCAGCATCTCGCGCTTCCGCCGCAAACCGCTGCAAATCTTCAATGACATCAATGTCATATCTAGCCGGCAGGAGCGCGGTGGTTTGTTCCCAACCGCGAATACGCTCCAGCGTCTGCGACATGACGGACGATGTTCCCCACGGCATGTCCGAAAAAATCATCGGGTTGAACACCGCGGCGCGGCAGCCGATCAGGTAGTAGCCGCCGTCGATCGCGGGACCGATGACCCATTCGCACGAGTCGAGCAGGCCGAATGCGTGATCGACGAGCTCGCGCGAAATCCGCGGCTCATCGACGCCGACCGCGATCACTTTCTGCGTGCGATGAAAAAAGAAGCGCTCGGAAAAGGCCATCGAGAGTCGATCGCCGAGGTTGGATCCGGTCTGCATGATGAGCGTGTGCGGGCCGAATGCTTCCCGCAGAGCCTCGCCGTTCGCGCGCTCGCTCGGCGCCCATGCGATCTCGACTTCCGTTTCTTCGCGCGATTCTCCGATCGCATGCAGCACGTCGCGGAGCATCGCCGAGTAAACCGCCAGGGCTTTCTCGTCGCCGATCGATTCCGCGAGCCGCGTCTTCACTCGTCCGAGCTCCGGAAGTCGCGCGAAGACGAGCAGCCGCTGGGCGGGCGGCGGGAGGGTCGCAAACACAGGCGAAGTATAGTTTCCTGTTGATCGTTCCTGGTTCCTGGTTCCTGGTTCTTGGTTATGAGAAATGCGCAACCAGAACTAAGAACCAGGACCAAGAACCAGGAACCAAGAACCAGGAACCAGGAACCAACTATGAAACGCGTCGGGCTCATCACCGACTTCGGGACGCGCGATCCGTATGTCGCGGCCATGAAGGGCGTGATTGCGTCGCGCACCGAGGCGCCGATCGTCGACTGCACGCACGAGATTGCGCCGTTCGACGTCTGGGAAGCGGCGTTCTACATCCGCGCGATCGCGCGATACTGGCCCGACGGAACGATTTTCACGGTAGTCGTCGATCCGGGAGTCGGCACGTCGCGGCGCATCGTGGCGGTCGATTCGGCAGGGCAGATCTTTCTCGCGCCCGACAACGGCGTGCTCACGTTCGTGATCGGGATCGCGCACAGCGTCGAAAACGAATCGCTGTTTCTTCCCGATGGCAGCACGACCTTTCACGGACGCGATCGATTCGCGCCGGTGGCTGCCGCGCTCGCGAACGGCTTGTCGATCGAGCAGCTCGGCCCCCGCGCGGACGATCTCGTCCGTCTCGATTACACGGCGCCGACGTACGACCGCCGCCGCGTCGACGGGACAATCGTCTCGATCGACCGCTTCGGAAATCTGATCACTGACATCGAACGCGGCCGGATTCCGTTTGCGGCATTCGCGCTGCAATCGCCCGCGATCAACCGAGTGTCGACCACCTACACCGGCGACGGACCATTTCTCATCATCGGATCGACCGGCTGCGTCGAGATCTCGGTCGCCGGCGCGAGCGCAGCGACTGCGTTGATGCTGAAGCGCGGCGATCGCGTGACGGTCGTGCCCGCGTGAGGCGGATCGCACTTCTAGTGGTCATCATCGCGCTGGTGATTTGCGGCGCGGCGTCGATTCCAATCATTCGGGCTCACAAGAGGGAAGTCGCGCGGCGCCTGCTGTCTCGCGCAGCCGCTTATGCGGAGAGCGGTCAGATTCAACAGGCGGATGCGACGCTGAAAATGGTCGACCCGGCGACGCCGAAGTACAACGTCCTGCGCGCGGCGATCGAAGAGAGAAAGGCCGGAGCGGCGCCGTATGTCTTCGATCGAGCGGGTCGCGCGATCGCCTCGCTTCGAGGCCACTCGGTCGTCCCGACGAATCCCGATTTCGCATCAGTGATGACCGGAGGAGCACTCGCCATCGGCGCGCAAGTCGATCGCCTCGGAACGACCGCGACGATCGACACGACGCTCGATCCATTCGTGCAGAAGGCGGCGCTCGAGGCGCTCGGCAACTACCAGGGGTCGATTGTCGCGATCGACCCGCGGACAAACGAGATCCTCGCGATCGCGAA
>DATBSF010000264.1:0-2077 GCA_036559905.1 Thermoanaerobaculia bacterium
TGCATCCGGCTGCTCGTCATCGAGAAGGCGGATGTCGATGTTCGCGGTGGCCTTGAGCGGCAAACAATTCGGACAAACGCCGCCGTGAATCTCCGTGATCGCGATCGTGTCATGCAGCAGCGAGCGATATCCGGGCGGCAACACTTCATCGATGCGTTTCGGATCGACCGCGCGCGCGAGCGAGCGCAGCACCTCCCCTCGCGCATCCTGGCGCGTCACACCCGGCGAATTGAAATAGCGCCCGACCGCCGGCGTCACGCGATAGGGCGTCGGAATCCTCGCGATCGCATCGAGCGTGCGGATCATCTCCATCATCGTCCCGCCGTCTTCCGGCGGCGATGCCGAGTGGCCGGCCTGTCCCTTCACTTCGATGCGCAGAAACAGCGGCACCTTCTGCTGCACCTCGATTCCCCAGAACGTGATTTTGTCGACGATGGTCTCGTTGTATCCCGCCTCGTTCAGCACGAAACCGACATTCGCGAACAGCTCCGGGTGCGTGTCGAGCAGCTCCTTGCATCCACGCAGTCCGCCGAGCTCCTCGTCGGCGACGCCCAGATAGATGATGTCGCGCTTCAGCGCAGTGTGACGCCGTTTCAAATCGATCATCGCCATCGCTTCGGCGATGCCGAGGGATTTGATGTCGAGGGCGCCGCGGCCCCAGATGTAGCCGCCCGAGCGCAGCCCGCTGAACGGCGGCTTGCTCCATTCATCCATCGCGACCGGAACGACATCGACGTGATGGAGCAGCAGCAGCGCCTTCTCGCTCGTTCCGGAATTGAGCCGCGCGTAAATCGATTGGCGCGCCCGGTTCGATCCGACGAGCCGCGCCTCGATTCCTTCCTTCGCGAACAACTGCTGCAGAAATTGCGCGCCGGCGGTTTCGTTGCCGGGCGGATTCGAAGTATCGATCTGCAGGTACGAGACGAGCGCGTCTTCCGCTTCGCGATCCATCGGATCCTGCGCAGCGCCGGTTGCGCGCTCGCAGCGCAACGGGATGAAGATGGTGAGAATGAGGTACAGCGTGAGCCGGGAAATGTTCGTCGCAGTCTTCACACCGGCTGCGGCATCGTGAGCTGCACCACAGGCTCCTCGCGCGCCTCGGCTTCCGCTTTGTAAAGCTCGTAGCAGGAGCGGCATCGCGCCTCATACGAGGAGTCGCCGACTTCCACTTGCGCGTTTCCGCCCGAAACACGCTGCGAGTAATGCGCGGCGCCGCGGCATCGCACACACACCGCGTGCATCTTCGATACTTCCTCGGCCACCGCGAGGAGTGCCGGCATCGGACCGAACGGCTGCCGCATGTAGTCCTGATCGAGCCCTGCCGCGATCACGCGGATTCCGGCGTCGGCAATCTGCATGCAGACCTCGACGATTCCGGCATCGAAGAATTGCACTTCGTCGATGCCCACGACCTGCACGCCGACCGAGATGCGCGACAGAAGCTCGGCGCTGGTCGCGACGGGAGTCGCTTTCAGACGCCGGTCGTCGCGCGAGACGATGTCGTCGGTGCTGAAGCGATCGTCGATGAATGGTTTGAAGACCTGAACGCGCTGCCGGGCGATGAGCGCACGGCGCAGCCGGCGAATCAACTCTTCCGATTTTCCAGAAAACATGCCGCCGGCGATGATCTCGATCCAGCCGCCTTTGTAACCGTCCAATTGGACCTCCGGGACGTGGTGTCAAGACAGGATAACAAATCACGGTTATCATCGTGTGTGCTCCTCGCAATGTTGGTGCTCGCGGCGTCGATCGACGCGCAGCCGCTGCGCGTCGGAAAGATCTCCGTCGAACCTCTGGATGTCTATTCCGCGAGCGAGAAGCAGGCGGGGGCGTTCTACCGGCTCGCCGATCGATTCCACATCGAGACGCGGCGTCGCGTCATCGAGAAGTTCCTCCTCTTTCGCGAGGGCGATGTCTACCAACCGGAGCGTCTGGCCGAGACAGAGCGCAATCTCCGCGCGCTCGGATTTCTGAAATCGGCGTCCGTGACCGCCTCCGCGCCGCATGATGGCGTCGTCGACGTTCGCGTCGTCACGCAGGATTCGTGGTCGATCGCGCCGGAGACGCAGGCCGGCAG
>DATBSF010000265.1:0-7566 GCA_036559905.1 Thermoanaerobaculia bacterium
CAGTGATCGCCGTCGTCGAACGACACCGACACTCCGCGTTCCGTGCCGGCGTAGAGCAAACCCTTGCGGACCGGATCTTCGCGAACCGCATTCACGGAAATCGGAAGACCGTCGGCGATCAACTGCCAGCTCTTGCCGCCATCGTGCGTTCGATAAACGTACGGACTGAAATCGTCGAGGCGATGACGATCGACGGCGGCGTACGCGGTCTCGGGATCGAAATGCGAAGCTTCGATGATTCCGACCTTTGACCACGACGTCACCGCGGGCGGCGTGATGTTCTGCCAGTGCGCACCTTCATCGCGCGTGCGCCAGATTTGTCCATCATCGGTTCCAACCCAGATGTCGCGGTCGGCGGTTCGCGACGGTGCAATCGTGTAGATGACGCCTTGTCGCGGGCCGGGGCGCGCGCGATCGGCGGCCGTGATCGGATCGAGATTCGCAGGCGTTCCCGGATCTTCGCGCGTCAGGTCCGGACTGATCACCGTCCAATGCTGTCCGCCATCCTCCGTTCGAAACAGACGCTGATTGGAAAAATAGAGAACGCTCGGATTTCGCGTGGAGAAAACCAGCGGCAGCGTCCACGTCGCGCGATCATTTCCGGGATACGCGATAGTCGGGTCGATCGATTGCGTCTGCATCGTGCGCAAATTGAGCTTGTCGACCCGCCCGCCATAGAGAATCTGCGGGTCTTTCGGATCGGGCGCGAGGTTGTCGCTCTCGCCGCCGGCAGTCGTCTCGCGAAAATTCGTCAGGTTGATTCCATCGATTGTCGTTGTGTGACTCGGCACGCCGGCCGCGCCAGAATCCTGCTGCGATCCGTAGACCCAGTACGGAAACTGATTGTCAGTGATCACGTGATAGAACTGGCCGGTCGGTTGGTTGTACCAGGAGCTCCACGTTTTCCCGCCATTCACCGATACGACCGTTCCCTGATCGACGCCGAGAATCCGTCGCTCCGGATGTTCCGGATCGATCCACAGCGTGTGGTAGTCGTCGCCGCCAGGCGCGCCTTTGACCGGAATGAACGTCTTGCCGGCATCTTCCGATCGATACAAGTTCACGTTGACCGAGTAAACGACGTCGGCATTTTTAGGCTCGACGGTGACGCCGCCGAAATACCAGCCGCGCGACCAGACGCGCGCATCGCTGCTCGCGCGAATCCAGGTGGCGCCCGCGTCGTCGGATCGATACATCCCGCCGGCTTCGGTGGAATCGACGATCGCGTAAACGCGCTGCGGCATCGATGGCGCGACCGCGATCCCGATCCGCCCGACTTTCGAAGGCAATCCCTGAACGGCGTTCCAGTGATCGCCGCCGTCGGTCGACTTGAAAAGTCCGCTGCCCGGTCCATTCGACGGCGGATAGACGCTCCACGGCGTGCGGCGCGTCTGCCAGAGCGCGGCGTAGATCACGTTCGGATTTCCCGGCTCGAAATCGAGATCGATCGCGCCGGTGTCGTTGTTGGGCCCGAGGATTTTCTGCCAGCTCTTGCCGCCGTCGTTCGAGCGGAAGGCTCCCCGCTCGGCACTGGCGGCATACGGATGCCCGAGCGCAGCGACGTAGACGAGATCGGGATTGTCGGGATGGATGAGAATCTTTCCGATCTGCTGCGAGTCTTCGAGGCCGATGTGCGTCCACGTCTTGCCGGCGTCGATGGACTTGTACATGCCGTTGCCCTGCGCGATGTCGGAGCGCATGTCAGCCTCGCCGCTGCCGACGTAGATGACGTTGCGATTCGAGCGCGCGACTGCCAGCGCGCCGATCGATCCGATCGGCTGCGAGTCGAAAATCGGCTGCCAGGTGCGCCCGGCGTCGCGCGTTTCCCACACGCCGCCGTTCACGCTGCCGAAATAGAAATGTTCAGGTTCGCCGGGAACGCCGCTGACCGCGAGAACGCGGCCGGCGCGAAACGGTCCGATCAACCGCCAGTGCAGATCCTGAAAAAGGGCCGGGTCAACGGCGGCGGAAGCGGATGCTGCACAGAAGAGGAGCGTGAAAAGACGTCGCATGGCCGCGGAACATACAACGCTCCGCGGCCACACGGAAAGCCCTAATTAGTAACCGCCTCGTCCATCGTAGCGAGGATCGTAGCCGCCGCGGATGCCCGCGACGTTGTAGGCATCGAACACACCGCTGCGGTTCCACGCGCCGGTCAGGTCGATGTAATCGCCCTGACGCAGGCTGCCGAAACGCGGATCGTTGCCACGCATGACCACCGTGACGAAGCTGCCCGAGACGTCATCGCGCATTACCAGCGTGCCGCGGCGATAGTCGATGTCTTGGACCATGCCGTGAAGACTTCCCGCGGTCGCGTACGGACCGACATCATAAACGTCGTAGTAGCCGGCCGGGTTCCAGTAACCGCCGAGGCGGATGGAGAGGCCGACGCGGATGGGGAAACGCGACCAGCGATCGGCGCCGATGAAGAACGGATACCGCGCGCCGCCGACCCACACGTTATAGCCGCCGCGGTACCGCTCGACACGGCTCACGCGCCCCTGGAAACTCTCGGAGCGTCGCGCGCCATTGTTGCGATAGCCGTAGTTCGAGTTGTTTCTCGAATCGTTGCGGCGTGTGTCGTTTCGGTAACCGTCGTTCGAGCTGCCGCGACGGTCGTTAGGCTGCGATCGAAACTCTTGATCGCGCGTCTCATTGCGATGACGTGAATCCGCGAATGCGGACGGAACGGCGATCATCGAAACTGCAATCATTGCTGCAAAGAGTGTTGATAACTTCGTTGATTTACTCATGTTTATCTCCCTGGGACTCATGGACACGCTTCACACCATCGCAAACGATCTGCCATTTGTCGCGTTACAATCGAATCATGCGGAGGATCATGGCGGTCGGAGTGTGGATGATCGCCGCATCCGCCTTCGCGCAGTCTTCCTTTCGCACTTACGGCTTCCTGACGCTCCGCGAGATCTACGTCAAAGCTCAGCCGTCGTGGTCGACCGGACACTGGGGAAGATTCGACGTCGGCGCCGCATCGGCTGACGATCACAAGACGGTCAACGTCGACGTCCTGCAGCTCGGAATCGACTGGACTCCGTCGACATGGCTGCTGCTGCACACCGATGGCCTCGCGCGGAAGGAGCAGTCGGGAACGGTCGGACGTCGCGTCGGTCTCGTGCAGGGTTACGCCGAAATCCACACCGAGAAATTACGTCTGCGCGGCGGCTTATTCTGGCCCTCGACGTCGTTGGAGAACGTCGATCCGCTCTGGAATTCGCGCTACACGATCAGCTACTCGGCGCTGAACTCATGGATTGCGCAGGAAGTGCGGCCGATCGGCGCCGACATTCAGTTCTCGCCGAATTTCTATGTGACGGTGGGCGCGACCGCGTTCAAGGGTAACGACACGATGGGGAGCGCGCTGGCCGCACGCGGATGGACCATCGGCAATCGCTTGAGCGTCTACAACGAGGTCATCGCCTCTGTCCCTGACACCACGCGTTCGATCGGTCCCGAGGTCGACAAAAAGTTCGGCGACTCGGAGCGCGTTCGCATTCAGCTTCCCGAGCGCGCAATCTTGCAATTCACGCGCATCGACAATCGGTCGGAGCTGCTCGTTCGCCGCGCGCCTGAGGAGCCGTGGCGAACGCGGTTCAACATCATCGGCGCCGAGCTCGGGCCGACCGGCCCGACGACCCTAGCCGCTGAATGGGCCTACGGTTCCACCGCCCTCGGATTCCCCGGCGGCAGTTTCACGATGGATTTCGACACGATCTATTTGCTGCTCTCGCAAAAGCGCGGCACGAGCCGCTGGACCGCGCGCGTCGAGCGGTTCACGACCAATGACAAGAGACGCCAACCCGGCGATGTCAATCGCGAGCATGGAAGCGCGATCACGCTGTCATGGCTTCACGAAAGCAGCAAGAGCCTGCGGAGCGGCCTCGAATACGTGCACGTGAAAGGCGACCGCCTGGAGGCACCCGATCCGCGCACCGGCGGCTCGACCATCAGTCTCGAGCTGCGCTATCGGTTCTGATCGGTTCTCGGTTCTCAGTTCTCGGTTCTCAGTAGAATGCGGGACAACCGAGAACCGACAACTGAGAACTGAGAACTGATTCCTATGCGCAAACTCGTGATTCTCCTGCTGCTGCTCGCCGTCCCCGTCTTCGCTCAAGACACCGCGAGCATCGACAAGGCCGTCGGCGAAATTCTCACGAAGACCGGCGCGCCGAGTGCGTCCGTCGCGGTCGTCAAAGACGGGAAGATCGTTTACCAGCACGCCTACGGCAACGCGCAGATCGATCCGCCGCGCGCCGCGACGACCGACATGCGCTACAGCATCGGTTCGATCAGCAAGCAATTCACTGCCGCCGCGATCCTGATGCTGCAGGAGGAAGGAAGACTCTCGCTCGACGACAAAGTCGTGCGCTGGCTTCCTGATCTCACGCGCGCGGGCGACGTCACGGTCCGGCAGCTCCTGTCGATGACGTCCGGCTATCAGGATTTCTGGCCGCAGGATTACGTGATGCCGATGATGATGCAGCCGGTGACGGCGCCGGAGATCATGAATCAGTGGGGCCGCAAGCCGCTCGACTTCGAGCCGGGCACGAAGTGGCAGTACAGCAACACGAACTACGTGATCGCGGGCGCGATCGTGGAGAAAGTCGCGGGAATGCCGCTGCTCGAGCTTCTGCAGCGCCGCGTCTTCGGACCACTGAAGATGACGACGGTCTTCAACACCGATGAAGCGCCGCTGCGCGCCGAGGATCCGATGCGCTATCTGCGATACGCGGTCGGACCGCTGCGCCCTGCGCCGAAAGAGGGAAAAGGCTGGATGTTCGCGGCCGGCGAGCTCGCGATGACAGCGCACGATCTCGCGCTGTGGGACATCTCGATGATCGATCAGACGATCCTCAAGCCCCAGTCGTATCGCGCACTGGAGACCGAAGTGCAGCTCGCCAATGGCGTCGGCACACGCTACGGCCTCGGCCTGGGAATCGGAATGACTGACGGCCGCCGCTTTCTCTCGCATGGCGGCGAAGTCTCTGGATTCACCGCGACGAACACTGTCTATCCGGACGACCGCGCCGCCGTCGTCGTGCTGACAAACATGGACGCGACCGGCGCGTCAGGTCAGATCGCCACGCGGATTGCGAATCTTCTTTTCGCGACATCCGACAACACCGCGACGACTGCGCTCGCGCAGAAGATCTTCGAGGGCTTTCAGAAAGGGCAAATCGACCGCTCGCTATTTACATCCAACGCGAACGCGTACTTCAGCGATCAGGCGCTCAAGGACTTCGCCTCGAGCCTCGGGCCGCTCGGCAAAGCGCAGGAGTTCACGCAAGCGTCGCAGTCGCTTCGCGGCGGAATGACGCTTCGCCGCTACCGCATTCGGTTTCCGAACAGGACGCTCAACGCGACGACGTTCTGGATGCCGGACGGAAAAATCGAACAGTTCCAGATCGCGGCCGCGGAGTAAACAACAACGCCTGCCCCTCTCCCCCGGGAGAGGGTGGCGCGAAGCGCCGAGTGAGGGGCGTGTTAGAACCGCATACGCGTTGAAGGGCGCCCCTCATCCGGCGCTTCGCGCCACCTTCTCCCGATGGGAGAAGGACAGCGTGTATGCGGCTATTGAGGCCGCGCCGCGCGTCGCCGCGGCGGGGCGGGCTGATCGAGTCTCTCCCGCAACTCGGTACGGAACGCGGGAAGCATCGAGTAGAGAACGTTGCCGGGACACTCGGTGATCGTGCACGTCGCCCCCGGAACATTTCCGTCGCGATGCCCGAGGATGGTCGGGAGCTCGAGGCCGGAGGATGGATGATGCACGATCGCAGTCGGATCGATTCCATCGCGGCGGCACAATTCGGTCAGCAGATTCTTCAGACTCGCGAGCGCGGCGTCCGTCGGCGGCGTATTTGTGAACGTGCCGAGGAGCGCGACACCGACGGTGTTGGAGTTGCGACACGAAAAGTGCGCGCCGATGATCCCCTCCCCACCCGCCCGCCCTTCGTAGACGACGCCGTTCGGATCGATCAGGAAGTTGTAGCCGATGTCGCCCCACCCATTCGTGTAAGTGTGCAGGTACCAGATGTTGCGCATCTCGTTGTCCCAGTCGGCGACCATGTTCGCGCCGGCGGTGTGATGGACGACCGCGTGCGTGACCAGCGTGTGCTGCGGCGTCCACAGCGGCGAGCTCTCGCCGTCGGGACACGCCCAGTCGGTTCGCGATCGGATCGCCAGCGGACCGAACGAAAAACTGTCAGGCGCGATGCGGTGCTCCGCGGGTGAGGGCGCGGGCGGAAACATCGTAACCATGACACGGTCAGCAGCGCCGTCGATCGCGTATTCGACGAAGTGTTTGACCGCGCCGAAATGCGCGATCGCGGTGACGTAACGGCCCGCGCTCGCATCGCTGCTGTCATCGTCGACCGCCAGCAGAATCCATTCGGACCATCGATTGCCATCATCCGAAACGCGGATGCGAGCTGCGATGTCGGACTCCGCGGTCCACGAGATCGCCGCCGCTTCGAACGGCTGCGCAGCTTTCACTACGCTCTGCGGATGTCGTCCGATGTCGACGTTCCACGGAAGTGCGAGGGCGGCGGCGAGGAGGAGCGGGAGCATGCCTGCGCGAGAATACCTCTATCTGCGACGCGGCTTGCCGTACAGCGCGCGCAGCTCGTCCTTCGCCTTCTCGAGTTTCGCCAGCCTGGTTTTCGACAGATTCTTGCCGGCCCGGTTGACATAAAACGTCAGCATCGACATCGCCGATCGGTAGGAGCTGCTCTTGCGCCGGCGGCTGCGCTCGGCCGACCGCTTCAATGACCGCGCGATCGCACGCGGATCTTGTTTTGCAAAGACTCCACGTTCCAGATCAAGGGCATCGCTGTTTTCGGTAACGCGCCGCGACCAGTATTTGCCCGAAGCCACGAAATTATTGAGTACAAAAGAGATGCCTAGCCCGGTAATCACGGACCCGCCAACGATGCAGCCGCGCATCGCGGCCTTCATGCATGCGGCCGGCCGCGCGACGACCGTCATTCCGATCGTCGTCGGTACGCTCGTCCTTTATGGATGGATGAGCGACATCGAGGTGCTCAAGCGGATCGTCCCGGGACTGGTTGCGATGAATCCGATGACCGCCATCGGGTTCCTCCTCCTGGGGACCTCTTTCGCGCTCCTTTCAGTCGAAGCACCGGCGACGCCGCGGCATCGGACCGGAGAAGTTGTCGCGCTGATCGTGGCGATCATCGGCGTCGTGAAGCTTCTGGCGCTCATGACGCCGCTCGATCTCCACATCGATCAGTTGCTGTTCGCGAACAAACTCGCAGCGAGCGATTTCGGCCTGCCGAACCGGATGGCGCCTAACACAGCCCTCAACTTCCTGCTCCTCGGCATCGCGTTGATGAACATCGATCGCCGCTTGCAGCGCTGGTGGCCGTCGCAATTCCTAACGATTGCCGCAGCGATGTCGTCGGTGCTGGCGTTGATGGGCTACGCGTACGGAGTGAAGTCGTTCTACGGAATCGGTACGTACATTCCGATGGCGCTGCACACCGCAGGAACTTTTCTCGTCGTCTCGATCGGCATTCTGTGCGCACGGCC
>DATBSF010000266.1:0-34178 GCA_036559905.1 Thermoanaerobaculia bacterium
GGCCGGGCTTCAGGACATGGTCGTCATCCGCTACATCATCGGCACCGATGGCTGGATCAAGGAGCTCAACATCCTGCAGCATGCGAAACAAAAAGCATTCGATGACGCCACGATCAGAGCGCTTCGCGAGTGGCGATTCAAACCACTGATTCAGGACGGGCACGCGATCGAAGTCGTCCACGAGCTGACGGTTTACTTCGAGCTGGTTTACCGATAGGCGACACCTCCGATTTACCGCTTTTTCTACAACGAGGAGAGGTCATGCAGCTCGTTCACCGTTAGTCGACACGTTGGCTATGCCGCTTTTTCTACGACGGGAAGGTTATGCAATGCTTTGCCTCGCTTTCCGCTCCACCATCAGTAGAAAACGCGGTAAACCGGAGGTGTCGCCTAAAACCCAGCGATGACGGGAAGTTCTTCACCGCTGGTTGGGATCTTGCGATAGAACATAGGCGCCCGCCGTATGCCAACTTACGACGAACGATTTCCATACACAACGGAGCTCGAGCTGCCGGTCATCGGCGTGGAGGCGGAATTCAAAGTCTTCATCGACGATGCCGAGGTGGCGCCGGAGAAGGTGTGGAAGACACCGGCGGGCTTCATCGACCGGCCGCTGCTCAAGCGCACGAACAAATCAATGCAATTGCCGACCGGTGGCGCGCTCTATTTCGATGGCGGCGTGCTGGAGGTCGTGACGCCGGTGATCGAGATCGCATCACAATGCACCGCGCGAGTCGTCCGCAGTTTGTGGGAGCAGATCGGTTTCGTGCGCGATGAACTCGACTCGTGGGAAAAGCGCGTAGGACATCGCGTCCGTCTCCAGGCGTTCAGTTGTCACTTCAACATTTCCTTCGAACTGTTGCGCGAAGAGCGCGGCAGCCGGCGCACGATTCAGAAGCTGGCGCTCCTGCTGGCGCATCTGCTGCCGGCGCCGATGATCGTGACGAGCTCCAACCGCAAATCCACCGGCATCGGCGTCCGTCCTCGGCGCGACCGCATCGAGATCACTCTCGACTTCACGCCCGATCCGGGTCTGATGGCGGCCACCGCGGCGCTGTGCGTCGGAATCGTGCGCGATGTCATCGGCTGGCCCAGCTATCGCCTCGAGGAGCTGCAGAAGCGCGGCATCGTCCTGATTGCCGACGTTTCGCCCGGGAAGCACGTGGCGCGGAAAGGCTGGCTGATGAAGGATTTTCACTTTCCGCAGAGTCCGTTCACGGTCGGCGTCGATGCGAGAGTGTGGAAGACGACGGCCGGTACGACGGCGTCGCTGCGCGAGATCGCCCACTCCATCGCCATGAAGTTCCGGCAATCGATCCAGCGTTACTCGGATCCGTTCAGTTTCCGGCTGCTGTTTTCGATCCTGCGGGGCGAGACTCGGGCGCTCGTCGACCTTCCCGATCGGCCTAAAGAGTACGACGACGTTGGGCGGAGCATTCGGTGGGGATCGACGCTGCCGGAGATGGACAACTTCGCGACACTGATGGGCGGTGACGCCACCCGAACACAAAATGTCCGCCAGAGGCGACGGGACGAGTTCGAGGAGAGGCTTGCGCCGCCGTGGTCTTCCGATCCGAGTCCGCTCAAGAGGTCCGACTACGAGCGCGTTTTCCTCAAGTTAGGAAGCGGCAGCCGGCTGAAAATCGGAGACGAGATCCTCACGCCCGTGAAGGTTAAAGGCTGGTACCACTCGATCTTCCGGACCGCGGCCGGCGAGGAGCGGATGCTGTCGATCGACCAACTGCTCAAGTTCATGGGCTCCTGGTTGGCATGACCCCCGCAATAGGCGCGAACAGCCGCTAGCGACACGAGGCGCGCCGATAATCCCAAGTGGGTCGGCGCGCTTCTTTTTTGGCGACACCTCCGATTTACCGCGTTTTCTACCGCTTGGAGAGATTTTTTCTACCGCGTTAAGAAAATGCGGTAAATCGGAGGTGTCGCCCATAATACGCGGATGCTTGCGCAGCTTTACCCGAACCATGTGCAGACGCTGAAGCAGCGGCACGATCGTGCGCTCGCGGACAGCGAATTCGATCACGCGATCATCTTCGCGGGCGCCATTCGCGTCGCGTTTCTCGATGACATGTTCTATCCGTTCAAGCCTAATCCGCACTTCAAGGCCTGGGTGCCGATCGTCGACAACCCGCACTGCTACGTCGTCTACACGCCGGGACAGAAGCCGCGGCTCATCTACTTTCAGCCGGTCGACTACTGGTACAAGCCGGCCGAGACGCCATCCGGTTACTGGGTCGATCAGTTCGACATCAAGGTCATCGGCAATCCGTCCGACGCGAAGCAGCACTTTCCTCGCAATGGTCGTCTCGCCTTCATCGGAGAAGCGGACGGCGACTACGCCGGCGAGCTCAATCCGCAGCCGCTGATCAATCAACTCCATTTCGATCGCGCCTGGAAGACGGAGTACGAGATCGAGTGCATGCGCCGCGCGAATCAGATCGGAGCGCGCGCGCATCGCGCCGCCGAGCGAGCGTTTCGATCGGGCGCGTCGGAGTACGAGATCCATCTGGAGTATCTCCGCGCCGCGAATTCGACCGAAGAGGAATTGCCGTACGCGAACATCATCGGTTTGAACGAGAACGCCGCTGTGCTCCACTACATCCAGCACGAGCGCAAGCGCCTCGACGAATCGCGACGCTTTTCGTTTCTCATCGACGCCGGCGCGAACGTGAACGGCTACGCGTCGGACATCACGCGAACGCACGCGCAGCGCAATGACGAATTCGGCCAGATGATCAAGGCCTTCGACGCCGGCCAGCAGGAGCTGTGCGCGGCCGTCAAGCCGAAGATCAACTATCCCGATCTGCACATGAGCGCGCACCGGATGGTCGCGCGCATGCTCGAACAGTTCAAGTTCACGCGCGATATCGACGCCGACGGCATCGTGGAAAAGACGATCAGCAGCACGTTCTTTCCGCACGGAGTCGGCCATTACATCGGCCTCCAAGTGCACGACGTTGCCGGATTCATGGCCGATCGCACGGGCACGAGCATTCCGAAGCCGCAGGGCCATCCGTATCTGCGACTCACTCGGACAGTCGAACCGTCGCACGTTTTCACGGTCGAACCGGGCATGTACTTCATCGAACCGTTGCTGGCCGATCTGGAAAAGAGCCCGAACGCGAAATACATCAACTGGCCGAAGGTCGACGAGTTCCGCAAATTCGGTGGAATCCGGATCGAAGATGATGTCGTCGTGACCACCACCGGTCACGAGAACCTTACGCGCGCCGCTTTCGCCGAAGCGGGAAAGTAGCGCGCCACGCCGGGTGCGCCGCAATTCGCTGGAGCGCCTTCTCGAGCAGCGCGCGATTCTCAGGATCGTTCAACCAAGTCGAACGGCCCGACGGATGCGGGAGGACGACAACATCGAACTCGACGCCGGCGCGCTCGGCGTGATGCAGACGCCCAACGACGCTGCGCAGCTCCGACTCTCCGATCAGCTGCTGCGCGGCGAGCGTGCCCACCGCGATCACGAGCTTCGGCTGCAGAAGGCGCATCTCGCGATCGAGATGCGCGCCGCAGTTCGCGATCTCGGTTGGACTGGGGACGCGATCGCCGGTGCCGGTCGCATTCTTTCCCGGAAAGCACCGGATGACTGCGCACATGTAAATCGCATTGCGAAACGTCGCTTCATCGATGCCGAACTTCTCGAACCAACTGAACAGACGCTGACCGGCGGTATAGGCGAAAGGACGGCGATCCTCAACTTCGTGCGGACCGGGAGCCTGTCCCACCAGCATGACCTTCGCGCCCGAAACGGCGCCGGTGACCGGCTCGCCGAAAACATTCGGGCACGCGCGGCACGCATAAAGCGTCGCGAGGTGTTCAGCGAACTTGCCGGTGCCTGTTAACATGATTGCCGTCGATGCGGCGATTCCTCTTCCTCATCTTACTGTTCCCACTCAACGCCAGCGCCTGGACCCGTACTTCCGACTTTCAGATCGCGGATCGCGCTGCGCGTCTCGCGCCACAGGATCTCAACCTCATCATCAAGCGGCTGCACAAGAATTACGCCGCCGGCATCGACTACGGAATCCGCGAGGAGAATACCGAGAATCACCGGGCGCACCTTCAGGAGCGGATCGAGAAAGAAACGCGCGGCGTGATCGGCATGCTCCGCTCGAATCAGCCGATGGTGCAAGTCGTCGCGCGGCTCGGCTTACTGGCGCATCTGGTCGGCGACGCCAACAATCCGTTTCATGTCGAGATCGAGGAAGCGCTGGAATCGTCGCATGACGATTTCGAACGCTACTTCGAACGTCGCATGGTGCGCTTCCCCACCGTTTTCTACGGACTCGATTCGCGCTTCGCGCTTCCGAAATATCTGGAGCGCACTTTCAAGCGCACCAAGCGCTTCGCACCGCTGATACACGAGGAATACTTTCGCGATGGCACCCGGCGCACCTCCAGCGACTTCGATGATCGTTCGACGGCGTTCGGTGTCGCGTCGATCTGCTACTCGCACGCGATCACGGATCTCGTGAACATCTACTACTACATCTGGGAACAGTCGGGCGGCGACGTCCGGTCGGCGGGTTCCATGCGCGCAGCTCGCGTCATTCCAAATGCGAATTGAGCGCGCGATCCTCTCGGTTTCCGACAAGAGCGGAATCATCGAGCTCGCGAAGTCCCTTCGAGCGAAGCGTGTCGAGATCCTCTCGACCGGCGGGACTGCGAAACATCTGAGCGATGCCGGAATCGAGGTGACTCCCGTCGCTTCGTGGTCCGGCGCACCGGAGATCCTTGGCGGTCGCGTGAAGACGCTGACGCCGAAGGTCTTCGGCGCGATCCTGCATCATCGCGAGAAACCCGATCATCTCGCCGACATCGCGCGCCTCGGCATCCCTCCGATCGATCTCGTCGTCGTCAACCTCTATCCATTCGAGGAAACGATCGCCAAGGAGGGCGTGACGACCGAAGAGGCGGTCGAGCAGATCGACATCGGCGGTCCGTCGATGCTGCGCGCTGCCGCGAAGAATTTCCGCCACGTCCTGCCCCTCTCCGATCCTTCGCTGTACACAGAATTCATCCGTCAATTCGAAAGTGGCGAGATCTCCGAGGAGTTTCGGCGGAAGTGCGCCGTCGCGGTTTTCGAGAAGACATCAAAATACGACACAGCCATCGCAAACTACCTCCGAGAACCGAGAACCGAGAACCGAGAACTTCTTCTAAGACTCTCGAAGTTCCAGGACCTCCGCTACGGCGAGAATCCGCAGCAGGAAGCCGCTTTCTACGCCGACGGAAAACCGTTCGATCAGCTTCAGGGAAAAGAGCTTTCGTACAACAACCTGCTGGACCTCGATTCGGCGATCCGGCTGGCGCATGCCTTCCGCGAGCCGGCAGCGGCGGTCATCAAGCACACGAATCCGTGCGGCGTCGCCCGCCGGCAGAGCGTTTCCGAGGCGCTGCGCGGCGCGATCGAAGCCGATTCCATTTCGGCGTTCGGCGGGATCGTCGGCATCAACCGCGAATTCAACGACGAGTGCGTCCGCGCGATCGAATCGCTTTTTCTGGAAGTGATCGTCGCCCCTTCGTTCAGCCCCAGCGCGCTCGAGAGTCTGAAACGGAAAAAGAATCTGCGCGTGATCCTCGCCGCGTTGCCGTCCAATCCGATGGACTATCGCAGCGCGGCCGGCGGAATCCTCGCGCAAAGCGTCGATCACATCGCCCCGCCGGAAACGTGGAAGGTCGTCACGACGCGGCATCCCTCGTCATCGGAGATGGCGGGCCTGGAGTTCGCGTGGATTGTGTGCGCTCACGTCAAATCGAACGCGATCGTTCTGACGAGCGCCGCGCATTCGATCGGCATCGGAGCGGGCCAGATGAGCCGTGTCGACGCCGCCAAAGTCGCGATCATGAAAGCGACGGCGCCGACTGCGGATTCGGTCGCCGCATCGGACGCGTTCTTCCCGTTCCGCGATGGCCTCGACATCCTCGCTGACGCCGGCGTGCGCGCGGTGATTCAGCCTGGCGGTTCGGTACGCGATGCGGACGTCATCGCGGCTGCCGAGGAGCGCGGACTCGCGATGGTGTTTACGGGGGAGCGCCACTTCCGTCACTAGAGCGGCGCAGACCGGGTCTGGATCGTGCTACAACTGGCCCAGACCGGTATGCGACGTTTCCTCCTTTTTGCATGCTCCATTGCCCTTTCTGCGCGGGCAGAAGCCGTACCGCTGTGGACGAACATCGGTCCTTTCGGCGGAGAAGCGCGCTCCATCAGCAGCGATGCCAGCGGCCGGAATGTCTATCTTCTGAATCCGCGAAGCGGCGCGTTCCGCAGCTTCAACGGCGGGCCATGGACGCTGGTCTTCGACGCGAAGGAGCGCGGCGTCACGCCAACGCGTGTCGTCGTCGATCCCGTGACCTCGCGCGTGTATGTGGGGACAACGACCGGACTTTATCGAAGCGACAACGACGGCGCGAGTTGGCGATTGCTGATCGGCACGGCGATCATCGATGCCAGCGCAATCGGGAGCGAGGTCATTGTCGTAACGCCGAAGGACGGGCTGTTGCGAAGTGTCGACGGCGGTGACAGCTGGGCCGGCATCTCCTCGCCGCCGGTCCCGGGCGCGAGCAACACGACGATGGTGCGCATCGATCCGCGAAGAGCAGAGCGGCTGGCAGCAGTCGATGCCAGGAACCTTTTCATCAGCGATGACACTGGAATCTCCTGGATCAAATTGCCGCCGACGAACATCACGAGCGTCGCTATCGGAGATCTCGTCTATGCCGGCGGGCAGGATGGCGTGTGGGGTTGCGCAGACGACTGCCTGCAATTCATCACCAGCGGCGTCGACGCGATCGTGCCATGGCACGACTCCCTTTATGCCTCGCTGGGCGATTCAATCGCGAATGTGAGCATCGGCCGTCTCGAAGTCGTCGGCGTCATTCCTGCCATTTCTGCGCTTTCGCTCGAAGGCCCGCCGAACACACTGTTCGCGGGAACGACCGCCGGCGTCTTTGCAACAAACGACGGATCGCATTGGCTCGCCAGGAATGAAGGCCTCACCAACGTTCGCGTCACCGAGATGGCATTCGCGTCGGGCGCGCTCGTCGCGGCGACTGCCGGTCAAGGTGTTCTGCGGAGAGACGGCGGCGCCTGGTTCGCCAGCGATGCGACTCTTCCCCCCTCGGTTCCGTTTCTCGCCACGAATGGATCGACGTTGTATGCCGCGGTTCCAGGCGCCGGCGTCTTCCGATCGAACAATCAAGGTGTGACGTGGGAAAACGTCACTTCCGGATTCTCGCCCGCCGATCTCTTCGGTCTGGCCGCAGACGGCGACAAGGTGGTCGTGACGACATTCCGCAACGTCGTGCAATCATTCGATCGCGGGACGACGTGGCAAACGCTGACGAACTATCCGGCGCTTAGCGCGACCGCCGTCGCGGTGAAGGGTTCGGTGATTGTCGTCGCCGATGTCGCGAGCGCATACATCAGCACGGATGATGGCACGACGTGGCAACGCACCGATGCACCGAGCGTGATCCGTAGGTTCGCAATTACCGACAATCTGATGTACGCCGGCACTGACAGCGGGCTGTACGTGCGGAAGAACGGCGTGTGGACGCTGGCTGTGTCGGGTGCTGTCAAAGCAATGGCGGCTTCCGGATCTCGTCTCTTCGTCGCAACGCCGGCCGGTGTCTCATTCAGCACCGACGGCACGAATTGGCTTTTCGTTCCGGGATCCGAGACTCTTCCGAGTGATGTCACCAGCATAGCGAGCGATGGATCGCTCGTGTATGCAGGAACGAATGGCGGAAGCATTTTCGCGACGTCGCTGCAGCAGAAGCGACGCGCAGTGCGCCGCTAAGAAGTGCGGATGACGCCGGCGCGCTCGTAGACTTTCGCTTCGACGAACACGTTCACGAGCGAGGAGTCCAGCAGGCCGTCGTTGACTTCCATCTTGAGGATATCGAGCGCGCGATCGGTGGAGATCGCTCGCTTGTAAGGCCGATCGCTCGCCGTCAGCGCATCGTAGATGTCGGACACCGTCATCATGCGCGACTGAATCGGGATCTCGACTGCCGTCAGTTTGCGCGGATATCCCCGGCCGTTGAGTTTCTCGTGATGCGCGTACGCGATGTTCGGCACGCTGACGAGGTCCTTCGTCCATGGAATCTTCTGGAGGAAATGAAAGGTGTGCGTGACGTGGCTCTCGATCTCGCTGCGTTCGGCAGGATCGAGATTGCCTTTGCGGATCGACAGAATCCGCGCCTCTTCGGGATGCACCAGCGGACGGCGCTCGCCGCGCATGTCGCTGAATTCGCGCGACGACAGCTGTTGCAGATACTGAAAATCGCCTTCCGGCAGAACAGTAGGTTCATTCGACTGCGCGACGATCGCAAAATCCTTCTGCAGGCGCTCGATATGCTCGTTGGTCTCGGCGTCCAGGCGGCGCGCGAAATCATCGAATCCGTCGCGTCCGAATTTCAGCAGGTACTCGACTTTCCGGCGATGCGCATCGCTCTCGACGGCTTTCATGGCGAAGTCGAAACGCCCTCGAATCGTCTCGAGCTGCATCGGGTAGAGCTTCTTCTGCTTGACCAGCACCTGCTCGCGAACGCCGACTTTGCCGAAGTCGTGAAGCAGCGAGGCGTAGCGGATCTCGCGCACTTGATCGGGGCTGAAGTGGATGTCGCGATATTGACCTTCATCGATGCGATCCACGGTCTTGGCCATTTCGACGGTCAGGTCCGCGACGCGGAACGAGTGTCCTGACGTCGTCGGATCTCGCTGTTCGATCGCGGTTACGGCGGCCGTCACAAATCCCTCGAACAGCCGCTCGATCGATTCATAGAGGATGTTGTTTTCGACGGCGACTGCGGCCTGTCCGGCGAGCGATCGCATCAACTCGACGGTCTCTCTGTCGAACGCGACGACTTCCTTCGGCACACTCGCGGCGGTCAAACGTTTCGGTGCTCCGGATTTCTTGCGGTTGATCAACTGCAGGACGCCGATCAGATCTCCGACGTGGTTCGTCATCGGAAAAACGAGCATCGATCGCGTCAGATAGTGGTTCTCTTCGTCGAACGAGCGGTTGATCGTGTACTCGACGCCGGTTGGCGGGTTGTAGGCGTCGTCGATCACGAGTGTCTCGCCAGTGAGCGCGACGTAACCCGCGAGACTGCGGCGCGTGATTGGCAGGACCTTTTCCTCGAACGACATGACGTCGATCGAATCGTTCTGGGCGAGCTTCCAGCGAAGGACTTTCTGACCATCCGCTTCGTCGAGCAGGTACAGCGATCCGGCATCGGAGCGCGACAGCTCGCGTGCCTTGCTCAGAATTGTGGTTAACAGAACGGAATGGTCGCGCTCCGCCGAGAGCGCGATGCCGACTTCGCTCAGCTCTCGCAGTTCCTGGGTGCGATCGGAAAGCTGCCGCTCGAGCTGATCGGCGCGTAACTTCTGGTAAAGAAACTGGTAGGCGCGTTTGACCGCATTGGCCAGCGTCGCCGGCGAAGGGTCCTCCGGAAGGTCGAAATAAACACTGTCGTCTGACAGCCAGCGAGGCTCTTCCGGCAACCCGATGCCAACGATTGCGGTGCGCGTATCGGTGATGTTGGCGGTGCGCCCGTTGCTGCTGATTGCCGTGTCCACCAGCACGACTCGGAGGGCGTGGGCCTCGGAAGGGATGTTGTCCAGACTATCGATCAGCCGAGGGGCGATCGACTCACGTTGGAAGGCTTCCGCGTAACGAGCGATTGGAAAGCTCTTCGAGTGGATGAGCGTCAGTGTCTGCATTTAGGAGACCTGCGCTGCAACTGTCCGGGGACCCACGTTCTTCCACAGCACGGCAGAATCCGCTTACAATCGCGCGCCTCGTTTGCAGTAATTATTGCACTGAACGCAACGAGAATGTTGCTGATTACGCAAGCGTTGTCGGCTCCGCAGGAGGAAACGGTTTGGCAGCCTACACCACCGAGACAATCAAGCCGAAGTACCACCAAGCGCTCGTCGACTGGCAGCGGAAGAACTTTCCGGAGCTCGATTTCCTCCTCAAAAACTGGACGAAGTACTACCCCACCCAGACGCCGTATCAGCTATTCGCGAAGATCGGAAAGCTCAATTCCGAAACGATCAATTACGGTCGCATGGCCGGACAGGCTCGCGTCGAGCACGCGGGGGAGATGGTCGGCAACATGTTCTATACCGCCCGCGACATCATCCGGGCGCAGGCGTCGACCGAATTAGGCTCGATCGAGCAGCACAGGCTGACGCTCGAAGAAGCGCCCACCGATCAGATGAAGGTGTCGGTCCTTCGCATCATGGCCGAGGAGCTGCGGCACGGGTATCAGATGTTTTGGGTGTTCGATCACGATGAAAGTTGGAAAAAACCGGGTCATCCCGATGTCGCCAAAGAAACGATGGACGAGTTGCTCTCGATGCGGCTGGGGAGCCACGTTCTCGACGCTTTCAACATTCCGTTTCACAACTTCCTCGACAACGTGATCTTCGCGACGACGATCGATCTCGTCGGCAAATACCAGCTCGAAATGCAGAAGGTTTTCTCGTACGCGCCGATGGCGCGCTCGATGAGCCCGATGCTTTCCGAGGAGGGATACCACATCGGGTCGGGGCGAGGATTCCTCAAGGAGCTCGCAATTGCGGCCGTCAGCGGAAAAGGCCGCTTCTCGATCGACGACATCCAGAAAGTGCTCAACGCGTGGATTCCGCGCGGCGTGGAGATGTTCGGCAACGAGCGCGGCGGCGAGACTGCGATCACGTTCGGGTTCAAGGACCGGAACAACGGCACGGCGCAGGCCGAATGGTACGGCGAGGTGCGCGAGGTCCTGGAGCTCGTCAACGTCGAAGTTGCGCGGTCGAAGGTCAAAGACATGAGCTCACCCGACGCGCGAAGTCTCGTGCGCGAAGTGCAGGACACCGGCGAGACGATCAAAGGGGTTTCGCCGAAAGATCTCCTGTTCAATCCCGATCCGAAGTTCTTCCGCAAACGCGGCATGGAGGAAGTCGTGTACATGCCGTACGACGTCTACGGCAATCTGATCAGCGAAGGCGGCAAGCCCGTCAGCGGGGAAAAGTACCTCGCCTATCTCGCGACAGTGCTGCCCGACTACTTCCTGAAAACGAACGAATTTGCGAAATATCGCGAAGGATTGCTCGCGCACGAGGCCCCAAAACCTGGAAAAACATACGGTTGGTGACGTGACGCACGTCACGTTTTGATCTCGAACGCGTGCTAACCTTCGCGCCCATGTTTCGCAAGGGACTCCTTGTTACTGCACTGCTCTTAACGGCTTGCGGGAAGCTCGCCGAGCTGCCAACCGCGCCCGGTGGCCCCGGCAGCGGGGAGCCAATCGACCCAACAGCGACGTTTACACGCGTCCAGAACGAGATTTTCACTCCGACGTGCGCCGCCCTGGGCTGTCACGATCGCCTCGGACGTCAGGAAGGTCAGATACTGGCCCCCGGCTCCGCATACTCGAATATCGTCAATGTTCGAAGCAATCAGATGCCGTCGCTGAATCGCGTCGCACCCAGCGATCCCGCTAACTCCTACCTCTATCGCAAAATCAATGGCGCGGGCATCACAGGCGATCGCATGCCGCAGGGCGGACCTTATCTGACCGACGCGCAGATCAAGCTCGTGAGAGATTGGATCCGACGGGGAGCGCCAAATGATTAGTTGTCGGTTCTCGGTTCTCAGTTCTCTGTTCTTCGTGGCGCTGGGCGCGTTTGCGCAAGATCGTTACACGCCCGTCACACCGCTTCCGCTCGGCAATCTTCTCCTCAATCTCCCGACGTCGCATATGGCTTCGAAGGGAACGTGGGACGTAAAGTTCACGCACCGATTCAATCAATCGCTCGATCAAGGGAGCTTCAGCGATCGGATCCATTCGCTGTACGGCCTCGACAGCAACGCCGACGTCGGCATCGGGCTTTCTTACGGCATAGCGCGCGACCTCGAGCTGGCGTTTTATCGAAGCAATGCGCTCGACGACATCGAGTTTGCCGCGCGCTACAACATCTTCCAGCAAGCTCCGGCCATTCCCTTCTCGAGTGCGCTGCGCATCGGCGGCGATTGGCGAACTGAGCGAGGCGTCTCTGATCGCACGTCGGGCTTCGCGCAACTGATTGTTTCGCGGCAGTTCGGAAAGCGCATGGAGATCTCGGCGATTCCGACTTACGTGACCGATGCCGGTCGCGCGATCAGTGGCGACGCATCGGTAGCTCTTTTCCAGCACGCGTTCAACGTTCCGGTCGGAATCGCGATCCAGATGCGCCCGGGCCTCAGCCTGGTGGGCGAAATCACGCCGAAGAACCGTGACCTTCCCAAAGACATGCATGCCGACCTCGGATGGGCGATCGGGCTGAAGCGCGTCGTAGGCGGCCACTACTTCGAGATCCTGATCAGCAACAGCAACGCGACACACGTCGATCAATACGTCACATCGACCTACCAGGGCTCCCCTCTGCAGCGGGGCGACCTCCACCTCGGCTTCAACATCGAGCGCCGTTTCGGTCGCTGACGGGGCCGAAGTACGGACTCGGCAATAACTTGGGCGGGCGGCAGCCCCTTTGCAGATTCCACGAGACAAATGCACTGCCCCGAATGTCATACCGCCCACGAACCCGAAGCGACCGTTTGCAACTCGTGCGGCCTGATCCTGATCAGCGCAGCAACTGCACCCAAGCGACGCGCTGAAGACCTCGCGTCTGCGCGCCGTCGCGCGGCCGATCAGATGGTCCCGTGTCAGTTCTGTAAGGCCGACATCCGCAAGGATTCCATCCGTTGCAGACACTGCGGCGAGATCGTCAACGAGGATTACTACCGTCAGCGCGCGCAGCGCATCCGCGCTCGCGTGAACTACGCAAGTTGGGTCGCTTATCTCTTCGGTCTGGCCGCCCTGCTCGTTTTTCGCCCGGTCGGATTGCTTTCCGTCGCCGCCGGACTATTGCTGTCGATCGTCTACTACGCCATTCCGGTCGAACCGCCGTCGATCGCGGGGCGAAAGAAGATCTCGCTGTCGGAGCGTCTTCGGCGGCAAATGAAGTTCGAACGCGTCGCGATTCCGATTCCGCATTTCAAGAGCAAGAAATTGATCTTCGTCGGCACGCCGCTGGTCGCCGCTCTGATCGGCTATTCAGCCAACACGTTCCTGCTGCAGGAGCCGATGAATCAGGTCCTGAAAGAAAACAGCGCATTCAACGGGATGCACGTCCGCGCGCACTACGAATACTGGATCGTGCCGGGAGTGGTGGTGTACGACCTGCGCGACCTCAGCGTTCGGCAGACTCCAATCGACGTGCACACAGCCTTTCTCGAATTTGCGCAGAAGCTGCGCGACCGAAAATTCACTCGCGTGCAGCTCTCGTATCGCGGAAACACCAGGTTCGAGATTGATGGCGCGTCATTCCGCCAGCTCGGCAACGAGTACGCGAAGCGCAATTTCGATTACGTGCTGTACAAGTTCCCGCAGCTCTTCCAGCCGACGCAGCCTTCTCAGATCAACAAAACCGATTCCGCCCGCGATGCTCTCGTGCAGTTCCATCGCGAGTGGTACGGACGCGATCTCTTGACGCGCACCGTCGCAAACGGGCTGTAACGGGCTTTAGGCGACACCTCCGAATTACCGCGTTTTCTACGTCTCGTAGGCAACGCCTCCACCGTGCGTAGAAAACGCGGTAAATCGGAGGTGTCGCCTAAAGCAACCCGTCGGTTCGCAGTGCGGTTTCGAGAGCGAACACGTCGCGGAATTGATACGACGTGATTCCGACCGACCGCGCCGCGAGTACATTCTCCAACAGGTCATCGACGAACACCGCTTGCGAAGGAAGGGCGCCGATGACCTCCAGCGCGCGATGGAACATCTCAGGATCGGGCTTAGCGGTCTTGAAGCGATGCGAGAAGATGATGCGGTCGTCCCGCTCGAACAGCGACGCGAATTTGCGCGGGATCACTTCGGCGTGCACTTCGTTCGAATTGGAGAGGAACGCGATCCGGTATTTCCGTCGCAGCCGTCCGAGGAGATCCTCGATGCCCGGAAGCGGCCCGACGAAGAAATCGGCCCACGTCTCGCGCAGGTCGTGCAGCGTTCCGCGATATCCCGCTTTATCGCAAAGGAAATCGTAAAACTGCTCGAACGAGACCGCGCCGCGCTCGAGATCGCGATACGCGCCGGGTGATTCGAGCAGCTCGACCAGCGCGTCGCGATCGATCGTGGTGCGCTTGCAGATGCCCTCCATCACGCGCTCGTACGCGAGCTTGATCACCGTGTTGCCGAGGTCGAAGATGAACCAGGAGATGTCCATTACATGCGAAAAACACCAAACCTCGGGTCCTCAATAGGAGCGTTGTAAGCGATCGAAAGTCCGAGCCCCAAGTACGTGCGCGTCTCGGCGGGATCGATGATGCCGTCGTCCCACATTCGCGCGGTGCTGTAGTACGGATTGCCCTCGGCTTCGTATTTTTCGAGCACGGGATCGGCGATCGCGCGCTCCTCTTCCTGCGACAGTTCCTTCCCGTCGCGCGCGAGCTGATCGCGCTTGACGGTCGTCAGCACGCCGGCCGCCTGCTCCCCACCCATCACGCTGATGCGCGCGTTCGGCCACATCCAAAGGAATCGCGGCGAGTACGCGCGGCCGCACATTCCGTAGTTCCCTGCGCCGAACGAACCGCCGATGATGATGGTGAACTTCGGCACGGTCGAATTCGCGACTGCGTGGACCAGCTTCGCGCCATCTTTCGCGATGCCGCCCCGCTCGTATTGCTTCCCGACCATGAATCCGGTGATGTTCTGCAGAAATACCAATGGGATTCTGCGCTGATTACACAACTCGATAAAGTGCGTCGCTTTTAGTGCTGATTCCGAGAAGAGCACGCCGTTGTTGGCCAGAATCCCGACTTCGTATCCGTAGATGCGCGCGAATCCGGTCACGATGGTCGTGGCGTAGCGCTCCTTGAATTCCTGGAAGCGCGAGCCATCGACGATGCGCGCGATCACTTCGTGCACGTCATAAGGCTTGCGCACATCCTGCGGAAGGACGCCGTACAGCTCTTTTGGATCGAACAGCGGTTCTTCGGGATCGATGCGCGAGTTGGGCTCACGTTTCTCGAGGCGGAGGTTCTCGACGACGTTCCGCATGATCGCGATCGCATCGAGGTCGTCCTCGGCGAAGTGATCCGCGACGCCGCTGAGCCGCGTATGCACATCCGCCCCGCCTAACTCCTCGGCTGTCACTTCTTCGCCGGTTGCCGCCTTCACGAGCGGAGGGCCGCCGAGGAAGATGGTGCCGGTGCCTTGGACGATGATGGCTTCGTCGGACATCGCCGGCACGTACGCTCCGCCCGCGGTGCACGATCCCATCACCGCCGAGATCTGCGGGATCTCGCGCGCCGACATCACCGCCTGGTTGTAGAAGATCCGCCCGAAGTGCTCGCGGTCGGGAAAGACTTCAGCCTGCAACGGAAGGAACGCGCCGCCCGAATCGACGAGATAGATGCACGGCAGGCGATTCTGCATCGCGATTTCCTGCGCTCGCAGATGCTTCTTCACCGTCATTGGAAAATAAGTCCCGCCTTTGACTGTCGCGTCGTTCGCGATGATCAGACATTCGCGCTGCTGCACGCGGCCGATGCCAGTAACCAATCCAGCGCCAGGCGCCTCGTCGTCGTACATGCCGTTCGCCGCCAGCGGCGAGAGCTCGAGAAACGGCGTGTTGGGATCGAGCAGCGCCGCGATCCGTTCGCGGACCGGCATCTTTCCCTGCTCTTTGTGGCGCTCGATGTACTTCGCCCCGCCCCCCTCCCGCGCCAGCGCGATCCTGCGTTTGAGATCGCCGACCAGCGACTCCAGGCGCTCGCGATTCGCGCGGAACTCCCCGGCCGACGGATCAAGATGGCTCTCTAGCGCTTCCATATCGCTTCCGTCGGCAAGGCAGAGGGCAGAAGGCAGAGGGCAGAAGGCCCGGCCTCCCTTCTGCTTTCTGCCTTCTGCCCTCTGCCTTCAGATGTCATCGCTAGCGCTGAACCGCCTGGCGAATCTTGTCGACGGCGTCGGAGGTCCGCGTGCCGGGCAGAAAAATCTCGCGGATGCCCATCGCTTTGAGGTTCGGGATGTCCTGCTCCGGAATGATGCCGCCCGCGAAAACAGCGATGTCCGCCGCCCCCTGCTCCTTGAGCAGCCGCATGATCTCGGGAAAGAGGACGTTGTGCGCGCCGGAGAGGATCGAGAGCCCGATGGCGTCGACATCTTCCTGCACGGCCGCTGCGACGATTTGCTCCGGCGTCTGCCGCAGGCCGGTGTAGATGACCTCCATCCCCGCGTCGCGCAGCGCGCGCGCGATGACTTTCGCGCCGCGGTCGTGGCCATCGAGACCAGGCTTCGCGATCAGCACGCGGATCTTTTGCTCGCTCACTGACCCTCCCGGAAGATGGAGTAGATCACGATGTCGTGATATTTGCCCTCGCGATAGAAATCGCGCACCAGCCGGCCTTCCTGGACGAATCCGCGCTCGCCTAACACGTGCTTGGCGCGCTCGTTGTAATCGAACACGTTGATCTTCAACTTCACCAGGTTCATTTCTTCGAACGCGAATCGAATCAGCGTGCCGATGGCATCGCCGCCGTAACCGCGGTTCCACGCCGTCGGCTCGCCGACGAACAGTCCGAACCAGCCGGTGCGCGAGACCCAGTCGATGTCGTGAATCGATGCGTTGCCGATGTGCGAACGGTCGTCGCGGCGCTCGATTGCGAAATGGCGCTCGTCGACGGACGGATGCATCGCGCGGTCGAGCCATTCGATCTCGTTCTGGAACGCGATCGGATAGCGCGTCTTGAGCGTGCGGACGATATTGGGGTCGTTGAGCCAGCGGTAGCAGCGCTCGGCGTCCTCGCGCTCGAACGCGCGAAGGATCACATGCTCCCCCGCGATCATGAAGCGCCGCCGCCCGCCCTCGCGCGGGTCGGGCGAGAGATCACGCTCCGTGCGATTCGCCATCCGAGGCGATTATATGGTGAGGCCTCGCTACTTCTGCGCCAGCACCCACTCCAGAGCGGGATCGCGCCCCGCGACGAAATCCGCCCACGTCGGCGCGATCTCGTGCTCAGGCTTCACGATAGGAGATGCTTCGCCGGAGAGGAACTCATAGAAGCGCGTGGAGTAGGAGACCACCAGCTTCGAGTTCGGAAGGACGATCTCATCGTTTTCCTGATAGCTGTTGGCCTTCTCACCAATCGGTTGGCCGACCAGAATTGCGTGCGCGTCATTGCGGAAGTCGATGGCATTGTTCATCGCCGCCGAGAATGTCCGATTCCCGATCAGCACGTAAGCTTTGATCTTCGGCCGGGCTTTCAACTCCGATACGAGGTACTTTCTGCCGACCGTGTAGTCCCCACCGCCGTTTCCACGCAGATCGATTGCAATCTTTTCTACCGGCCTGCTGTCAACCAATTGCCAAAGCTCCTTCGAGCGGCCCCTGAGGTCGTCATAGCGGCGGAAGTTGACATAGACGGTCTTCGCAGCCTCGAGATATGTGAACGCCAGAGCGGCTTGCGGTTCGAGGCTGGTCATCAAGGGCAGCGCAGTCTGTGCTGTCGGCCACTGCGACGAGTTCGCGTTTGCCGGCACCGCGGCGACTTCGATCTGTTTCTCGGCTTGCTCGTCGTCGAGAACGGTCAGCCGCACCTTCATCGGATCCGTGACAATACCCAATCCATGAAGGATTTCGGTCACCACAATCATGCTGGGTATTGCGCCGCGCACGAACCATTCGCTTTCGTCCTGTGAGATCACACGCCGCAGTCGCTCCACCACTTCAGAAATCGGCACCTGATCGATTCGGATGACCCTGGCGCCTAACGCGGCTCCAGCGTCGGCCGAAGCACGCGTGACTCGAAAATCACCTTCGAACTGGCCCATGTTGACCGGGAGCCGATGAAAGCCCGCTGGAAAGAAAACCCGCGTGTGTCCGTCACCGACTGAGGCCGCAATCTCCATCAGGCCGACAATCATCTCGTCGTCATTCGACTTGTCAGTTCTTGCTTTGAGGTCGGCGACCGCCTGATCGAAGCGTTCGCGCGTCATGGCGTGAAAAGCATTGGCGTGTCTCTTCGGAATCTGCCGCGCGAAGACATCCACGTCCGCCCGCCACTTTTCGGCATTCATGGAAGGCAGAGGCACCGGCTGGGGACCGGCTGCCATCATCGGGATTGTCATGAGGATGAAAGCGGCGATTGAGCATCTGCGCATGATGGAGAGACGTTGCCGCGCGGGAAAAGTTCAGATTGTGACGGCCTGGATGGTCTGCAGAAGGCGCCGGCGCAAAGGGCCCATGAGCGGCAGCGACGACAACCGAATCAGCCTGACGATCAGGTCGAGCGTTCCATCGAGAAGGGTGCGCGTCCTGGCCTGTTTGGGCGAGCTGTCGAAGATCCAGAAAAGAATGACGCCCATCTGATAAAGCCACAACAGCCGCGGCAGATCGGCCTGCAGATCCTTCGGGACCCGAACGTTCGATCCGTGGAGCGCGGCTTCGAATTCGGCAATGCCCTCATCCCGAATTGACCGCGTCTCGTTCCCGAATGGCGATAGCGGATGATCGGGATCGATGCCGATCCGCGCCAGCCCGATCAACAGGCGGCGATGCTCGGCGAATTGACCCAGTTTGAAATCGATGATGGCGCGCAGACGCTTGCCGAGATCGTTTGAGCGTGCCATCGCCGGCGGCAGAAGCGTGCGCGCCTCCTCGACCGTGCGCACGTAGAACGCCATCACCAGCTCTTCTTTCGATCGGAAGTAGTAGTACGCCGCGCCGGTCGCCACGTCCGCTTCGGCGGCGATGTCGCGCATGGTGGTCTGATCGAAACCTTGATCCCGAAAGAGCTTCAGAGCCGCGTCGACGATCCTCTCGCGCGTTTCCTCCGCTTTTGCCGTTGCCTGCTTCTCCCCACCCCTCACCATGTCGGTGTTTCCCTCGGGTCGAGCACGTCGACACGCTTGCAGACCACGGCGCGCGTCAGCGCCTCGTCCGATTGGAGGCCGAGGAGATCCGATAGCAAGAGTCGATTCGTGGAGATCATGCTGAAAAGCTTTTTGGCCAGGGGTCGAAAGGCCGGCCGTGAGATCCGGTCCGCCAGCGAACGATACGAGTCCAGCGCGTAGAGGCACATGATGAACGCGTCGTCGCCACGGTATACCAGACCTTCACCGCTCACGACGATCAGTTCTTCCGGTCGCGCGGGCGAATGGAGGTCCGGGAACATCCGGCGCGCGTTCGTGGAACCCGCAGCCACGTAATGCATCTCATAGGACGTTGGCTGTTGACTCATCCATTGCACGATGTGCGAGCAGAGTCCGCAGCCGTGATCGTAGAGAACATAGAGCTTCATGCCACGGCCGTCCTTTCATTCGATTGCACAGGAGGCGGCGGAAGCACTCTCTGCGCGCGATGGCGCATCGCGGAGAAGATCTTCAGGTTGATGAAGTGCATCACGCCGAGGACGAGCAGAACGATTCCGATCTTGTGGCTGAACACTTCGATCGCTCCGACCAGATCGACAGGCTTCTGATCGGTCCGCAGAACGAGTGCGACGTACCCGACGTTGACGAGGTAGAAGCCGACCACCAGAAGATGATTCACGGAATCGGCGAGCGCGTCGTTGCCGTGGAACGCATCGAGGAGAAAGACGCGGCCGTTACGGTGCAACGTGTGTGCGACCCACACCGTTACGGTCAGGGTGATGGCCAGGTAGACGAGATAGCTTTGGACGATCATGTTCGCTGCTCCTTTCGATTGCACGCCATCGCGCGCAAAGATCGCGCGCTGCTGCGGGCCATGTCGGATGTTCGAATGTGAAACCGGACAGGAGAAGACGTGCAGGCGTAACTCGGCGGCTCTTGAGAATCAACTCCGTTTCGGTGCGAAGGGCGAGCGCTCCGGCCTCGAGCATCCATTGCGTCGCCGGTAAACCGAAGCCGATTCCCCAGGCCGCGCGCAACTCCCGCATGAACTCAGCGTTGGGGAGCGGATCGGGAGCTGACACGTTGATGGCTCCCGCCAACTCGTCGTGTTCGATGATCCAGCTTGCCGCGCGGACGAAATCGCGGTAATGAATCCACGAGACGTACTGCCGGCCGTCCCCCGCCCGTCCGCCCATCCCGTACCGCACGAGACCGAGCAGTGCCTCGAACGGCCCGCCGCGATCGGGACTCATGACAATCGCCGAGCGCAATTTGACCTTGCGGGTCAGCGGCGTATCGGCTTCATCGAGCGCGCTTTCCCACGCTTTGGCGACATCGACGCTGAAGCGCCATGTCTCAGGGACCTCTGCTTCCTCTCCGCCGATGATTCCGCTGCGCTCGTCGTTTGCGGCGTGGAATCGATGAGCGTAAATCGTGGCCGTACTCGCTTGCAGCCACACGCGCGGCGGCCAGACCGAGCGCGCGATTGCCTCACCGATGACGCGCGTCGAATCCACGCGCGATGCAATGATCTCCTTGCGGTTGCGCGCGTTGTAGCGACAGTTGACGCTGCGGCCGGCGAGGTTGATGACGACGTCGGCGCCGGCAAGCTCCGACGTCCAGGGGCCGAGCGTCCGACCGTCCCACCGCACCCCCCGCCCGTCGCGGGAGAGGATCACGACTTCGTGCCCGTCGCGCTCAAACGATCGTTTTAGGACCGTTCCGAGGTGACCTGAGCCTCCGGGGATGACGATTTTCATGGGCGGTCTCGCATTTCTGAACATGTTCAATTTAAGGCCGTGCGGAGGGCCTGTCAAGGACTTTTTTGAACATGTTCAGAGCAGGTGTGGTTTAGCCCGCCAGAACGACTTTCGGCCGCACTTCCACCGGCCCGCCCTCCCGCAGCACGTTCACGACCTCGCCGATCGCAACGAGCTGATCGTGCGGGTTGCCGAGGGCCAGGAGGTCGCCTTTCCGGACGGCGACGGCCGGCGTCATGATCACGCCCTGCCCTCGCATCATCTTTCCCTGCTGCGTCCAATCGATGCGCAGCTTCTCGAGCGGCAGATCGAGCTCGTACAGCGGCTGGAAATGCGGAGGGTTCAGGAGGTCGTCGACGGTCGCGTTTTCGATCCGGTCAAAATGCAGCGCGTCCTCCACGCGAAACTTGCCGATCGACGTGCGGCGCAATTCTTTGAGATGCGCCGGCACGCCGGCGGCGGCTCCAAGATCGTGTGCGAGCGAGCGCACATAAGTGCCCGCCGAGGAGCGCACGCGAAATTGCGCGACCGATCCTGTCACGCGCAGGATCTCGAACTCATGCACCGTCACGCGCTTCGGAGTCAGCGCGGCAGTTTCTCCCTTTCGCGCGAGCTCGTACGCCCGCACGCCCTGCACTTTCTTCGCGGAGAACTGCGGCGGCATCTGATCGATCTCGCCAAGAAACGGTTTGATCAGCGGCGTGAAGTCGATGTGCTCGACATTCACCTCGGTCTTCTCCCCCGCCGGCGTCCCGGCCGCATCGTAGGAGTCGGTCGCCCAGCCGAACTGAATCTCGCCTTCGTAGACCTTCTCCATTCCCATGAGGTACGCCTGCAGGCGCGTCGCTTTTCCGACGCAGAGGACGAGCAGGCCGGTCGCGAGCGGATCGAGAGTTCCAGTGTGCCCGACTTTCTTCACATGCGAGCGGCGTCGAAACTTCTCGACGACGTCGTGCGAGGTGATGCCGGAGATCTTGTCGACGAGTACCACGCCGTCGACGGATCGCTTCGGTTCCACTAAAGGATTCCTTCGAGGATGCCGATCAGCTTCTTTTTCGCTTCCGCAAGCGCAAACGGCATCGTGCAACCGCTCGCCGCCTTGTGCCCGCCGCCGCCAAACATCGACGCCACCGCCTGCACATCGACATTCGGTTTCGCGCGCAGCGAGACGCGTGTCGATTTGTCATCCACCTCTTTCAAGAGCGCAGAGACCAGCACGCCATCGATCGAGCGCCCGTAGTTCACGATGCCTTCGGTGTCTTCGGGCGTTGCGCCCGCATCGGCGAAGAAATGTTTCGGAAGCTGGATCGTCGCGATCTTTCCGTCGGGCGTAACTTCGAGAGTGGACAGACACAGACCGAGCAACTTGATTGATCCACGAGAATTGCTCTCATTGATCCATAACGAAATGTCGCCCGGCACCGCCCCCGCCCTCACCAGCTCCTCGGCCGCCTGAAAAGCGCGCAGCGTGGTGTTGTGATAGCGGAAGAATCCGGTGTCGCTGGCGAGCGAGACGTAGAACGCGGTCGCGGTCTCGGCATCCAGCGGAAGCCGAAGGTGATTGCGATTGAGCTGCATGACCATCTCGCCGACCGACGGCGCCTCGAGATCGAGATAGTTGATCTCGCCGTACATCGTGTTGCCGAGGTGATGATCGATGTTGACGACCGGGCCGGGCAGCACGGGATAGCCGGTCCGCTCCACCTCCGGACACTCCATCGTGAAGATCGCGTCGTAGTCGTTCGGATAATCGGGAGGAAGCGTGTCGGTGATCGCGACCTCGTTCGCGCCCGGGATGTTGTACAGCGCGCGGTTGAATCCGTCGCGCACCTGCATCGCCGCGGTTTTGCCGAGGCGCCGGATGAGGCGCTGCAGTCCGAGTCCGCTGCCGAGAGCGTCGCCGTCGGGATTGCGGTGTGATGTGATCAGAAAATTGCGGCCGCTGCGGACGCGATCCGCCACTTCTCGTGCTGCGTCTTCAGGATTCGTCATCTTGTTTCTTGATGTCGCTCAGCAACTGCTCGATGCGCTCGGCACTCGCCCCGGTCTCGTCGTAGCGAAAATCGAGGTCCGGCGTGACCCGCAAACGAATGCGCTGACCGAGAAAATGCCGGATCCGGCCTTTCTGCTCATTGAGATCGTGCGCGATCTTCTGCGTCTGCTCCTCATTCAACCCGCTGATGTAAATCCGCGCGAAATGCAGGTCAGGAGTGATCTCGGCACCGGTGATGGTGACCATCGCGAGACGCTGATCCTTCAGATCGAAGCGAAACACCTCCACCAGCGCGCCGCGGAGCGACTCCCCTACTTTCGATGTGCGTCGGGTCTTGCGCATTGCCCGGCGAGCATAACAACTCAGGTGGGCGGCAGCATTCTTTTCTTCTTCTTGAGCGCGGTGACGCCGCTGGCCTTCCGGGCATCGGGCCACCAACTGTCGACCGTTCGGAAGTTTCCGTGGATAACAACGTCGCGTGTGAGCCCGGGCGGCGCGGGAACCAGCGCGTTCAAGCGATCGTAAATCATTGCGCGCTGTACCTCGCTGTCGGAACGGAACAGATTGATGAGGGTGAGCGCGTCGCGGCGGCGGGCCAATGGCAGCGCCGTCTGCAGGTCCTCACGCCGGATCGCTTCTTTGAACACAGACGAAGCATCTTCGAAGATCGGCGGTCCGAGGCGCCCATTCGAGCTGATCGTTGCCATCGCTCCTTGCGGAACGAGCGACTGCATCCAGCCGTCGCCAAGCTCCACCCAACCCGATGCCACTCGCAGAATGCCGCTTCCGTTTGGCGAGACCGTCAGCGTGTATTCGCATCCCAGGTCGACGGCTTGTGCGCGGGGGGTGTCGACGACGAAGACGCCGGGCGGCGAGGTGGTCTTCGCGTGAATCGTTCCGACAGTGAGCTCGAACCGGTTCTTGCCGATCAGTCGCAGCGTGGTTTGGCCGGCAACATCGATCACGCCGACTTCGCGCGATCGGAGGCGGACGGGCCTGTTGATGACATCCCCAACGCGCAGCGATCGTGGAATCCCGCTGGCGACGCGCCATTCGTTTGGTCGAGGACGCAGCAGGATCGCACCGATGATGATGAGCAGAGCCGCCGCTGCCGCCGCGAACCACGGCCAGGTGGAGCGCCGGCGGATCGGAACGACGGTCCGAAAATCAGGCATCGCGCCGCGATATCGATAAACAGACAACAGCGCTTCCAGCCGCTGTTCGTTCATGCGTCACCTCCTCCGAGCGCATCGCGAAGGAGTTGCATTCCGCGATGCAGATTCACGCGGACCGATCCGGCAGTCAGGCCGGTGCGTTCCGCGATCTCCGCGCCTGACATGCCCTCAACGAGACGCAGCATCAGCGTGTCGCGATAGGCCTCCGGCAGCGCGCGAATCGCAGCCAGGGCCTGCGCCGCTTCGGCAGCGTCGGCCTGCGTCGCGCGCGACGCATAATCGGTATCGAGCTCCTCCACCACATCCACCCTCCTCCGATAATCCTCGGCCGCATTCCGCGCGATGCGAGTGATCCAGCCGGCGAACGCCGCCGGGTCGCGCAGCGCCGACAGCTTGGTGTAGGCCGTGATGAAGACGTTCTGCGTCACGTCATCGGCATCGACGGCCGGGAGACGGCCGAGAAGAATGGAGTGGACCACGGGCGCGTACCTCGTGTAGAGAAGCTCGAACGATCCGACATCGCCGGCTTGCGCGGCGCAAACGAGGTCGGTATCGGATCGAACAGACATCGACAACATCAAGACGCAATCATGCAGCGAAGTGTTAACGCGTTAACGAGCGACCGACAGAGAGCGTCCTACAAACATGATGAACCGAATTGCTTTTCTCGCGTTCCTTCTCATTCCAATGCTCGCGCAGGCTTCGCCGTCGCGCATGAAAATCGCCGCGGATACCGAACCCGGTCAGCGCATGATCATCACCGGCCACGTCTTCGGCGCAGACGGCCAGCCTCGCGGTGGTCTCCGGTTGTTTGCTTATCACACCGATGCGCAAGGGCAGTACAACCGCGACGCGCAGGGTGTCGCACGCCTGCACGGCGTGCTCGTCACAGCAAGCGACGGCTCTTACGAGATCGATACGATCAAGCCCGGGCCATATCCCGGCGGAAAGATTCCCGCGCACGTGCACATCGAGCTGCGCGGACCAGGTGTCGAGCAACACGAGTCAATCGAATTCAAGGACCCGATGCGTCCTGATTCCGACGGCGTGTACCGCGTTCGCAAGGACTTCCGTCTGCGGAGCAAGTGATGCGACGCGCATCGATGTCGTCGCGCAGGCGGCGAGCCTCGACACGAAGCCGCGCGCTATCCGACGCTCGAGTTTCACAGCGCCGGCGTCGAGGGAAACTTCCTGACCGGTGATCTCACGATTCGTGGAGTGACGAAGCGCACGGGGTCCGGGAGTGTTGAGCGACGAAGTGGAGATTCACATCGTGATCGGCGCGATCAAGCTGGATCACTAGTTTGGAGTGCGGCGGCTTGCCGCCGCTTTCATGCCGGCAGCTTGCTGCCGGCGGCCGCGGCAAGCCGCGGCCGTTAGAGCGGTGCCGAGGCACCGCACTCCAGAGCTACAGCCCAACTGTCTCGTCGAAGTCGAGCTTCTCGGTCGTCCAGCCGGCGAGTGTCGCGTCGGCGTTGGCCGTCACGATGGTCTGAATCTTCTCGAACGCGGCGTCAGCGGCCGCGTTGTCGAGTGCGATAAACGAAACAGCCATCCGCGCACGCTGATGCAAATCATGCAAGGCCACTTCCTTGACGGAGATATCGAGGTTCCGCAGCTTATCGCGGACGCTGCGGACGACCATCCGCTTGTCCTTCAGCGACTGCGCGTAAGGGACGTGAAGCTCGAACAGCGCGACCGCGACGATCACGCCATTGCGCGTTCGAGCTGCTCGACCTTGAAGGCTTCAATCACGTCGCCGACCTTGATGTCCTGGAACTTCTCGATGCCGATGCCGCACTCGAAGCCCTGGCGCACTTCGGAAACGTCATTCTTGAAGTGACGCAGCGAACCGATCTTGCCTTCGTAGATGACGCGGTTGTCGCGCAGCAGCCGGACGCTCGCCGTTCGCGGGATCACGCCATCGACCACCATGCATCCGGCGATGACGCCGGCCTTCGGCACCTTGAACGTGTTGCGAACTTCCGCGCGTCCCTGGAAGACTTCCTGGAACTTCGGATCGAGCAGACCCGTCATGGCCGCCTTGAGCTCATCGACCAGGTTGTAGATGACGGTGTAGAGGCGGACTTCGACGCCTTCCTTTTCGGCGAGCTCGCCGGCGCTCCGCTCGGGCCGAACGTTGAATCCGACCACGATCGCGTCCGAGGCCGAAGCGAGGAGGACGTCGTTCGTCGAAATCGCGCCGACTGAGGAGTGGATGACGTTGACTTTGACTTCCGGCGTGGAAAGCTTTCGCAGCGTCTCGTTGAGCACTTCGACGGAACCCTGCACGTCGGCTTTCATGATGACGTTGAGCTCTTTGACAGTGCCCGCCTGCATCTTCTGGAACAGTTGTTCGAGCGACATGCGGCTCGAGCCCTGCTGCGCCGCTTCGCGCGCTTTTTCCTGACGCATCTGTCCGATGACGCGCGCCTGCGTTTCGTCGTCGAGGACTTGAAGCGTATCGCCGGCATTCGGCACGTCGTCGAAGCCGGTGAGCTGCACCGGAGTCGCGGGGCCGGCTTCCTTGATGCGCTCGCCTCGCTCGTCGGTCATCGCGCGAACGCGTCCGTACGTCGAGCCGGAGAAGAACGCATCGCCGATCCTCAGCGTTCCGTCCTGAATGAGCACGGTCGCGACGATTCCGCGTCCGACTTCCTTGCGCGCCTCGAGAACGACACCCTTCGCGGACTGCTCGGGAGTCGCCTTGAGATCGAGCATGTCGGCAGTCAGCAGAATCATGTCGAGCAGATCGGTGATGCCCTGCTTCTTGACCGCCGAGACTTCGACCGAGACGACATCCCCGCCCCACTGCTCGACGAGAACGTTCGCTTCGGACAGTTCGCGGCGAACTTTGTCGACGTTCGCGTTCGGCTTATCGATCTTGTTGATTGCGACGATCATCGGCACTTTCGCGGCGCGCGCGTGATCGATGGCTTCCTTCGTCTGCGGCATGACGCCGTCGTCGGCTGCAACGACCAGCACGACGATATCGGTCACCTTCGCGCCGCGTGCGCGCATCATCGTGAACGCTTCGTGGCCCGGCGTGTCGAGGAACACGATCTTCCGGCCCTTCTTCTCGACGTGATAGGCACCGATGTGCTGCGTGATACCGCCTGCTTCACCGGCTGCGACGTTCGTCTCGCGGATCGCGTCGAGCAGCGAGGTCTTGCCGTGGTCGACGTGACCCATGACAGTGATGACCGGTCCACGCGGAGTCGTTCCTGTTTTTCCGCCCTTCTCGATCGACTCGAGCTCGACGGCTGTCTCGAACGAGACAATCTCCGCTTCGAAGTCGAGGTCTTTGGCGATTTCCAGCGCTAAATCGGCGCCGAGGGGCTGGTTGATCGAGACCATGAGGCCCTTCTTCATCAGAAGATGCTTCATGAGGTCATTGGCCTTGATCCCGAGCTTGTCGGCGAGCTCTTTGACAGTCACGCCTTCGGTCAGCGCGACTCGTCCGGTCGGCTTCTTGAACTCGAGGACTTTTCCGGAAACCGGCGCGGCCTGCTTGCGCGTGTCGCGGCGGGTCGATGGCGTCGCCTTCGGCTTCTCTTCTTCGTCGGTCGGCTCCGGCAACACGATGTCGGGACCGAGGTCATCGGCGATGATCTGCGTTCCGGAGAACGGACCCTTCGTGAAGAGCTCCGCGTCGACTTCGACCTCGCGAGTCTTCTTAACGCCCTTGCCGGCTGGCTTCTTCTTCTCGCGACTCTCTTCGCCGACTTCGTCCGTCGCCTTCTTGCGCCGAACGGTCGCTCCACCAGGAAGGCTGCCGGCGGGCGGTGGCATCGGCATCGGGCGGCTCATTCCGCCGGCAGGACGCAGTCCCGGACCAGAAGCCGAGCGCATTCCTCCCGGACTCGATGGACGCGCGCCTGTTGGGCGTGCACCGACAGGTCCGGCCGGACGCGCCGCCATCGGCGGACGCGTTCCCATGTTCGAAGGACGTACCGCGGGAGTTTGGCCCGCGTAGTTCGGACGCGCACCCTGCGGCGCCCGCGCGCGGGGGCCGGTCCCACCTGCGGGACGGCGCTGCTGCATCGGGGGTGGGGCGGCGGGTCTCTGTGTAGGAGCCGGCGATCTCGCCAGCTCTGGCGCAGGCGGGATCGCCTGCGCCACACTCGGAGCTGCTGCAGCAACCGGTGCTGGCGCTGGCGCTTCTTTGGCGGCGCGCTCTTCATCTTCGGCCGCCTGAACGAATTCGGGGATGATCACTGATGGCGGAGCGGGTGCCGCCGCCACTTCTTCCTTTGGCTGTTCGGCCGCTTTCGCGCGAGGGGTCGGCTTGACGATCGGACGCGGCGGACGAACGGCTTCCTTCTTCGCCTTTTCCGGCTGCGGCTTGTCCTCGCGCATGATCACGCTGCGGGACCGCGTCGTCAGCTTCTTGCCGGTGATCAACGCCTGAATCACCTCGGGCTCGAGGATCTGATTCGCGTCGGTGATCTCGGCGCCGAGCGACTGCAATTGGAAGATGACGTCCTTCTCGGACTTTCCCATCCGCTTTGCAATGTCGCTCACCTTGAATTTCGCTGCCGCCATTTAATCTCCCCTTGGATGAACCGTGACCTACTCCACCTGAGCTTCTTCCTGTGTCTCTGTCTCCGCCTCTTCTGATTCTTCCGAAGCGGGTTGCTCCTCGACTTCTTCATGCCGGGTGGCCAGCTCGAGGATCTTTGCTGCCGCATCTCCGTCGATACCTTCGATGGCGGTCAGATCGTCGATGCTCGAATTCACAATCGAATCGAGGTCGTCGTAACCGGCCGCCTCGAGCTTGTCGGCCCACTCCGCCGGCATCTCGTCGACGTCGTGGACATTCGTCTGCGAGCGCGTCTCGGCCATTGCTTCCTGCAGCATGGCGCTGAGCGCATCGGCGACTTCGCCCTTCACTTCTTCTTCCGACTTGATGTCGATCTTCGCGCCGATCAGCTCGGCCGCCAGACGGACGTTGAGTCCGCGCTTTCCGATGGCCAGCGACAGCTGATCGTTGTCGACGATGACGTCGAGGTGCGGACGATGCGCCGATTCGTCGCTCGTCACGCTGACGCGCGTGATCTTCGCGGGCGCCAATGAGTTCTGCGCAAACGTCACGACGTCGTCGTTCCAGGGAATGATGTCGATCTTCTCGCCGCGCAGCTCCCGGATGATCGACTGCACGCGCGATCCCTTCATGCCGACGCATGCGCCGACCGGATCGACATCCCGTTCGCGTGATGCGACTGCGATCTTCGCGCGCTCGCCTGGTTCGCGAACCGCGCCTTTGATGACAACCGTGCCGTCGTAGATCTCGGGCACTTCCATCTCGAACAACTTGATGAGAAGCCGCGGATCGGTCCTCGAGAGGATGACCTGCGGTCCCTTCGGCTGCGTGTGTACGTCGATGATGACGGCCTTGATGCGATCACCTTGTGAGTAACGCTCGGCCCTCGACTGCTGTGACCGCGGGATGATGCCTTCGGTCTTGCCGTTGAGGTCGATGATCATGTCGCCGCGTTCGAAGCGCTTGACGTAGCCGTTCTCCAGCTCGCCGACCTTGCCGACGAACTCGTTGTAGACCTTCTCGCGCTCCGCTTCGCGCACCTTCTGATAGAGGACCTGCTTCGCCGACTGCGCGGCGATGCGGCCGAATTCATCGGCATTCTTGGTCAGCGGGATGTGGACTTCGTCGCCCTGCTCGACTTCCGAGTCGATCTTCTGCGCCTCGTACGTGCGGATCTGCATGTTGGGATCCTTCACGACGTCGACGACTTCCTTGGTGATGTAGCTCAGCCGGATCTTCCCGTTGATCTCGACCTCGGGATCGATCTTCTTGGCCTGCTCGAGAGTCCACTGTGCCTGCGGATCTTCGATCTGATTCTCGTCTTCGACCACTTCCTTGATGACGTACATCGTCATCTGGCCGCTGGTGCGGTCGATGACCGTCTCCATCGGCTCGCGGGTCTTGTAGTACTTGCGCGCAGCGGTCGCCAGGGCGTCTTCGAGAGCCTTGAATACGCGCTCGACGTCGATGTTCTTCTCGTACGCCAGCGCCTTGATGTTCTTGCTCAAGTTTTCATCGAACATGATGTCGTTCAGATCTCCACTTCGAGTCGCGCTTCTTTGATGTCCGCCAGCGGGATCTGGTAGTCGGGGTTCTTCTTGACTGCCGGGTCGCTGACCACGATGTTCTGTCCGTCGTACTCTTTCAATTTGCCAACAATCACGTGTAACCCTCTGACCGGCCTGGAGGTCTTTACCCTGACCAGCCGTCCGAGGAACTTCTGATAATCGGATTGTTTGTAGAACTTCCGATCGAGCCCGGGAGAGGAAACCTGAAGCTCGTACTCGGCCGGAACGACATCCTCCACGTCGAGGAAGGCGCTGACTTGCCGCGAGACGTTCTCGCAATCTTCCAGCGTCACTCCTCCCTCCTTATCGATGTCGACCCGCAGAAGAAAACTGCGCCCCTGCCGGTGATAATCGATATGCACCAGTTCGAGGCCCTCCGATGAGACGATCTTGTCGATCTGCTTCTCCACGTGCTCCGGTAATGTGCTCATAGAACAAAAAAAGCGGCCGTTCGGCCGCTTCCGATGGACTGCTCGAAAGCTGTCGAGATACTACCACTTACTCACACTGCGGACAACAGATACGGCCGCGCTCCGATTCCTCTCTGTGTCCTCTGTGTTCTCTGTGGTGAAGGCTTCTCACCGAGAACACAGAGAAAAGCTACGGCTGAAACCGCCCTGGCGGGATTCCCTCTCCTTCGATGATCGACAGTTGCGCGAAGAGCTGGATCATCTTGCGGCCGTCGCGGTCCGATCTCTCGTAGGCCTCACACAGCATTTCGATCTGCTGATGGTCCTCTGTTGCTGAGACCGTGAACCCGTCGACGGGCTGGCCGGGATCGGGCGTCCGCTTCTTCTTCCACCGGTTCTTTTCGAGCTGCAGGCAGACATAGCCGGCCTCTTTCGCGAGCCTTGCGGTGGGAAGTACCGACCCGCCGATCGCCCCCACCACGTCGCCGCGATTCTCAGTGAGCTGTCCGTGCTTGAAGATCGGCATCTTGTCGACGGACGTCGGCACGACTCCGCGCGCATTCGCTTTTTGTTCCTCGAGGGCGCGCGCGATGAAGCGTCCGATGATCGCCTTCAACTGCATGCGTGTTTCGTTTGCCGGATCGACGAATTCGAGTCCGGAGTGATAGACCGTCAGGCCGTCAGCGCCGGCCGAGAACCGCTCGAGACGCGAGCGCACGATGCGGCAATCGACAGTGATCTGCTCGTCTTCGAGGATGAACGAAAGGCTGCCGGTGCCGCCGGCTGCCGTTCCGAGCGGAGTCGGATGCTCGATGCGCGCGCCGAGGACACTGATGTCGACGACGACGACCTGGTTCGCGCCAAAACGGCCCGTGACAGGCAGCGATAAATGAACACGCTGTACGCGGCGATCCCTGGACACCATGGAATGAAGAAATGATAAACAAAAAGGCCGCGCATCGCGTGCGGCCTTCCGTCAAACGTCGATGAAATTTTCGTCAGTGCTTGACCGCGCGCGAAGCACACGTGAGCGAGCCGTTAATTGCCGAAAGTCACCCACGAATTCTCCTCAACCTGTCGGATATCCGACTCACACCGCAGCAACGCCACGTTCTCTTCGCTCAAGATGGCCAAAAACCCGCCCACCGATGAGGACGGCCAGACTGACAGAGGTTTGAAGCCATACTTACTCGCCAACTCCGCGGTACGCGAGACTGTGTCAACTCCGGAAACGTAAACCACGATGTGTCCTGGCGCTCTGTTGTAGCTGAGGAAAAGCTTCGCGGGAGTCGCGCACGCTGGTTGAATCGCGTTTCTTCCTCGCACGGTGCGTCCTCTCATCACCTGTCCCGATGATTGAGAAGTTACGCGCGTCGAGGTCTGCGGCTCGGTGGGAGATTTGAGGTTCTCGCAACCGGTCGTGACGCATAGACCGACAGAGAGCAGAGCGAAAACGGACGTTCGAGTCATTGGCTTGGAAGCATGCAACTGACAGACCGTCACGACAAAAAGAAAGGCCGCGACGACGCGCGGCCTTTCAAAATCGATCCGTAGGTGGCTAGTGCTTGACCGCGCGGTGCAGGTTGAACGGGCCTTTGCAACCGGTGCTGTTGTAGATGCAGTTGATCGCGGCGGTCGTGAGGGACTTCAGATACTGCGGCTCGAGTGTGGTCGCGTCGCCGCTCTGGTTGTCAAGGACCGATCCGTATGCGAAGAACGCCGGGCAGCCGTTCGGGCAGCCATTGGCGGCGGCGTCGCCGGTCGGTGTGGTGTTCGTCTGCTCGACCGTCACGTACGCGTTCGTCGCGGTTGCGCCAGTGAAGGCCGTTCCGAACATCGTGGACAAACTGGGCTGAGTGTGACCGAGCGGCGAGAGCGTCTGCGAGAAGTTGGAGCCGATCTGCGCGCCATTCGGCCCGTTGAAGAGTTTGACGACCAGCGTCGTCGTCGAATACTGCGACGCGTTCACGAGGCCGATGTTGCCGCGATACGCGGAGTTGTTGCGCAGGCCGGTGATGAAGACCTTGTCGAGGCCAACAGCGGCCGCATCGGAGGAAACGAAGTTGTACCAGGGGATGCCGGCGAAGAGCTGACCGTTCGTCGGTGCGGTCGCCTGATTCGTGCCCGGCGGGATCGAGTAGATTCGGCTCTCCACGCTGATGTCGCGGAAGTCGGGGCAGACGCCGGTGGTCGCGCCGTTCGGGCAGGTGTTCACATCGCAGTTGCCGCCCTGCTTGCATCCGTTGAAGATCAACTGGCCGAACCCGGTCGCCAGTCCGAGCGTGGTCGGGAAGATGTCGAGGATCTCTTTCCGCTCGTTCGGGGCCAGCGTGATGGCATTGTTGAACGACTGCTGTGTTCCGCCGGTGCCGGTGCCGTAAATGATGGAAACGCTGACCGCATCGCCGGTGAGATTCGAAATGAACACATCGGAAATGAATGTGCCCGAGGCGCCTGCCAGATGACCGGCAGCTGGAACATAAACCTGATCCGCGGCGCGGAAGTTACTCGCCATCGCGCCGGCGGCAACGAACATGATCGCCACGGCCACAACATTCTTCACTTTGATCATAATCTCCTCTTTACAGGGTCATTTAAAAAAACAGACTGCCAGCGACTGTCTTTCGCTTACGTGCGCAGGCTTGCACAGATACGGATGAGATCAGCAAAACGTTGAGGAACTACCTCGACAGTGAACGGCGAATCGTAACACGGCACCCATGGACGAGCAATTGATCCGAACCTTTGATGATCAGGACGATGGAGCGCGACTCGACCGAGCGCTCGCGCGCCTGTTTCCTGAATATAGCCGGACTTTTCTGGCAAAACTCATCGATGACGGCCGCGTGCGCGTCGATGACAATCCGGCAACAAAATCTTCGGCCCGCATCGCCACCGGTCAGCGCGTTGCCATCGATGTGCCATCGCCCGCGCCCTCCGAAATCGTGTCGCAAGACCTCCCGCTCACGATTCTTTTCGAGGATGGCGACCTCGTTGTCATCGACAAACCGGCCGGGCTGGTCGTGCATCCGGCAGCCGGACACGCCGACCGCACGCTCGTCAACGCGCTGATGTTTCACGTCAAGAATCTGAGCGGCGTCGGCGGCGAGCTGCGACCCGGGATCGTGCATCGCCTCGACAAAGATACGAGCGGCGTGATGGTCATCGCGAAGAACGACTCCGCCCATCGAGCTCTCACCGCGGCGTGGCCGAACGTTCGGAAAGAATATCTGGCGATCGTTTACGGCAAACCGAAGAAGGATCGCGGAACGATCGAGGGAGCGATCGGACGCGATACGCGCAATCGCAAACGCATGGCAGTCGTGCGCAGCGGAGGCCGCGCAGCGATCACGGACTACGACGTCGTCGAGACATTCCGTTACGTCTCGCTGCTGCGATGCATCCTGCGCTCGGGCCGCACGCACCAAATCCGCGTCCATCTCAAACACCTGGGACACCCCATCGTCGGCGATCCGATGTACTCCGGCCCGCAATGGCGTGGCATCCCCGACAAGCGCGTGCAGAAAGTGCTGTCGTCCTTCCCGCGGCAAGCGCTGCATGCGGCGCGGTTGACGATCCCCGGTCGTGGAACTTTCGAGGCGCCGTTGCCGGCGGATATGCGCGAATTGCTTTCCTCTGTGTCTCTGTGGTGAAAAAGCTCTCACCACAGAGACACAGAGAACACAGCGCTACAACAACATCCCCGCGATCGTGGCGGTCAGGAAGTTCGCGAGCGTCCCCGCGAACATGGCGCGCAGGCCGAGTCGCGCGAGATCGCCTCTACGCGTGG
>DATBSF010000267.1:0-1737 GCA_036559905.1 Thermoanaerobaculia bacterium
ATTCATTAACAGATCGCAGTGCACGCTGCGCACGCCGTCGATCTGCCGCACAACGTTGATCGCGACATCCTTCTGCAGCTCGTGGTCGACTTTTCCGGCGAGAGTGATGTTGCCGGCATTCGAATCGACTCGGAACTTGCAGCCGTCGAGGGAGCGATGATTCGAAAGCTTCCGTTCGGCTGTTCGCTGGATGGCCGCATCATCGGGGGGCGTAACGACGCGAATCAGATTCGCAACGCGCGCGTACCCGAGGTTCTGCGCGAGAACGCCGGCGCGCTGGGCGAGTGAAGCGTCGGCCGTCGTGCCGCGCAGCACGACGATGCTTCCGACTTCGATCGCAGACAAGCCGTCGATCTTGACGTCGTTCTGCAGCTGCGCTGTCAGGTCGACGACCGCATTCGAGTCAGCATGTGCGGGGATGGCGATGAAGCACAGCGCGGCGAGAGTCGCAGCGCCAAGATAAGTAGTCCGTGTTTTCATGCTCTCCACTAGAGCAGTACACATGCCATATTTAGATAGGGATTTTCAGAGATTTACGCGCCACGGAAGAGGTTGGAAACCACAGCAGGCTCATCCGAAGGCATGCCGCGCTGATGGTGGAGATAGACGCGCCAGACGAGCACGACCAGCAGGCCGATCAGTGCGACCATTGCGAGGAGTGCTGTCACGCGGCGCACCACGGAAACGCGACCAGCAACCGTTGTGCCTTCCGCCTGCGTAGAATCGCGCGCCATGAAGGCGATCGTAATTCGAGAACATGGCGGCGTCGAGCGTCTCGAGCAATCCGTGGTGCCCGATCCGGTGCCGAAGCCGGGAGAAGCCGTCGTCCGCGTCCGCGCCGTCGCGCTCAATCATCTCGACCTGTGGGTTCGCCGCGGCGTTCCCGGCCACAAGTTTCAGCTGCCGATCATTCCAGGCGCTGAGGTCGCCGGCGTCGTGGAAGAAAGCGGCGAAGAAGTCATCGTCGCTCCCGGATTCTCGTGCGGCGTTTGTCCGGCTTGTGTAAGCGGAAACGATCCGCTGTGCGCCAGCACCGGCATCTTCGGCGAGAACCGCGACGGCGGCTGTGCGGAAAAAATCGCGGTGCCGATTCGCAATCTGATCCGGAAACCGCCGTCGCTCTCGTTTGCCGAAGCGGCCGCGCTTCCGCTCGACATGGTGACCGCCTGGCACATGCTGATCGCACGCGCGCAGCTTCGCGCCGGCGAGACGGTCCTCGTGCAGGCGGGTGGGTCGGGGGTGGGGAGCGCCGGCATTCAGATCGCGAAGCTGTGGCAGGCGACGGTCTACACCACCGTCGGCAATGCCGAGAAAGCAAAACGCGCGAAGGCGCTCGGCGCCGATGAAACGATCCTCTATCGCGAAACCGATTTCGTCGCGGCAGTCCGCGCTCTCACGAACAAGCGCGGCGTCGACGTCGTGTTCGAACACATCGGTGCGGACACGTTCGAGCGCTCGCTCAAAACGCTCGCGCGCGGCGGACGGCTGGTGACGTGCGGCGCAACCGCCGGCGCCGAAGCGAACATCAACATTCGGCTGATTTTTTTCAAGCTGCTGTCGATTCTCGGCTCTACGATGGGTAGCCTCGCCGAGCTGCACGAGATCATGCGGCATGTCGAAGCCGGCCGGCTGCATCCGGTCATCGATCGCGTTCTACCGATTGGAGAGATCGCGGAGGCACATCGGATACTCGAAAATCGCGAAGCGTTCGGAAAGATCGTGTTGACCGTGTAGTGG
>DATBSF010000268.1:0-12855 GCA_036559905.1 Thermoanaerobaculia bacterium
CGAGGAGTATTTCGAGCGACAGTGGGTGAAGAGTCTTCTGGCGATGGCAGTCGATCAGTGCCGGGAGGTTCTCGATCCGGTTTCGTTCGAGATCTTCGAGGCGTACGATCTCGCGCCGGACTCGGGGATCACGTATGCGCAACTCGCGGCCAAGCATGGCGTCACCGAGGCGACTGTGACGAATCGGCTGGCAGCCGCGCGTCGACGCTTCCGCGAAATCGCGATTGCGCTGGTTCGCGACGTCACCGTTTCCGATCGCGAATTTCGCAGTGAAGTGCGCGCGCTGTTCGGGATCGACGTATGACGTGGTTGTCGGACGACGTCGCAACTCACCTGCAGAACGTGGCTGCACGGCCGGATTTGTCGGGAACGCGCTACGAAATAGTCGAAGAAATTGCCCGCGGTGGGATGGGCATCGTGTACGAGGCAATCGATCACGAGCTGAACCGGCGCGTCGCGATCAAGGTCGTTTCGCCCGACAGCCGTGGAGAAGCGCAGTTGATCGCAGGGCTCGAGCATCCAGGCATCATCCCGATCCACGACGCGGGCACGCTGGCCGACGGACGCGCGTTTTACGTCATGAAAGTTGTCCGCGGAACGACGCTCCGCGAAAAGCCGCCGAGGACAATCGCGGAGGCAGTTCGCCTTTGCGTGCGAATCTGCGAGCCGGTCGCGTTCGCGCACGCGCGCGGCATCGCGCATCGCGATTTGAAACCGTCGAACGTCATGATTGGAGAGTTCGGCGAGGTGCTCGTGATGGATTGGGGAGTCGGCGTTGCCGGAACGCCGGGCTACATGCCGCCTGAACAGCAAGCCGGACCCTCCGCTGACGTTTATGCGCTCGGCACGATGCTGAAGGAGATGATCGCCGCGACCGGCGAATCGATTCCGCGCCGGCTGGCCGCGGTCCTCACGAAGGCTACCGCGCCGGCTGACCGCTACGCGTCCGCACGCGATTTAGCAGACGATCTTCTCCGTTTTCTCGATGGACAGCCCGTTGTGGCATATCCGGAGAACATTTTCGATGCAGTGTTGCGCTGGCTCGACCGCAATCGCGCGCTGATCGCGATCGTGGCGGCCTATCTCGTCATGCGCGTGATCGTTCTTTTGTTTGCGCATCGTTAAAGGATTTTCCACCGACGTTGAATAGGCCTCACGGAGGTGAAGTGATGAACAAGATCACACTCGGTCTTTTGCTCGGCGCCGTTCTCGGTGCGCTCGACGGCGCCACCGCATGGTTTACTCCGGAGGCGCGCGCCGGGATCGTCGGGATTCTCATCGGTTCAACGATCAAGGGAATGATCGCCGGATTCGCGGCCGGCTGGTTCGCGCGGAAAGTGCAGTCCACATCAGCCGGTATCGTCTTCGGTCTCGCGATCGGCGCGATCCTCGCTGGAATCATCGTCGCGCTGCAGCATGGCGAGCACGCACTGGCGATCATGCTCCCGGGAAGTTGCGTTGGTGCAATCGTCGGATGGGCGACGCAACAGTACGGCCGCCGACCCGCAGAAAAGAATGAGGTTGGAGCACCCTCGCACCGTACAATTTGAGGCATGCACAAAATCTCGCGCGAGCGTGTGAATCAGCTCGCGCGCGAACTTCTCGACGCGATGACGCGGACAAAGTCCGTCATCCTGCTGAAGGATCGCGAGGTCGTCCGGCAATCGATCGCGCACGCATTGGCCGACGAGCTCAAACGCGAAGAAGAGCGCGAGGAGAATGTCCGCAAGCGGCTGGCGTCGATGCGCAAGGGGCCCAAGCCCGGGTCACGCGAATATGAAGAGCTCTTCCGAAAATTGATGGAGGAAGAATACTTGCGCGAAGGCCTGGATACGTAGAACTCTGTGATCTCTGTGCCTCTGTGGTGAAAAGCTTCTCACCACAGAGGCACAGAGGACACAGAGCTAGCGCTGCTCCGCGCGATCAGGTTCGGCGAAAATCTCTTCGCGCTCGCGCTTCGGACGCAGCGACGCGGTGTCGTCGTCATCGTCGCGCATCATCTGACGCCACCGCTGCGCTTTCATCTGCTCGAAGATTCCGCCTGCATGGCCGGCGGGAATCCAGCTGTTGCCGCTGCACTTCGGGCAGCGGCCGCGGAAAGCGATCCCTTTCCCGCAGTCCGGACAAATGATGACCAGTGAGTGCGAGAGCTCGAATTTCTGCTCGCCCTCAGCGTCCAGACTATTCAGGAACGACGCGAGATTGCCGAAGGTCTCTTCAAGAGACATGGTGCCCGTGTCCATAAAGTGCATGGCGCATGCCGGTGGAGCTAAATTCGTACCACATCGAACTGTTCGTGGTGTAAAGAGTCGTCCGGCTTGAAGATAATGTGAATGCCGAGGCTGCGCTCGACCTCGTCAAAGATGGGATCAAGGTGGTTGTATACCACGGGATTGACGCGCACGATGACGTCCTGTCCCTCGTGGAGGTCGCGCAGTTTCATCAGCTCGCGCCAGATTTCCAGCGAAATCGTGGTGTTCGATTTGATCCGGCCGCTGCCCGAGCAGTAGGGACACGGCTGCGTCAGCGATCGTTCGAGTGACTGACGCACGCGTTTGCGCGTCATCTCGATCAGGCCAAATTCGGAAATTTGAAGTATCTTCGTTTTCGAGCGATCTTTCTTGATCTCGTTCTCGAAGGCCTCGAAGAGCGCGGCGCGGTTCTCGGCGATCTCCATATCGATGAAATCGAGCACGATGATGCCGCCCAGGTCGCGCAGACGGATCTGACGGACGATTTCCTTTGCGGCTTCGAGGTTCGTGCGAAAGACCGTTTCTTCGAGATTCTTCTTGCCGACGTATTTGCCTGTGTTCACGTCGATCGCAACCAGCGCTTCGGTTTGATTGATGACGATGTAGCCGCCGGATTTCAGCCACACTTTCGAATTGAGCGCTTTTGCGATCTCGGGCTCGATGCCGAATTCGTCGAAGATCGGTTCGTCGCGACGATACAAACGGACGCGTGGCACGAGCGCCGGTTGAATCTGATCGAGAAATTCGACGATCCGCTGATACTGCTCGACCGAATCGATCCACACGCTCTTGAACTCGGGCGAGAGCACGTCGCGAATGGTGCGCAGGACGAGATCGAGGTCGTGATGCATTGCTGTCGGTGCGGAAGCTTTCTCTGCGCGGCGTCGGATCTGATCCCACAGATCCATCAAGTACTTCATGTCGCCGCGAAAATCGTCTTCGTTGTGTCCTTCACCCGCCGTGCGCACGATGAAGCCGCCGGCGCCCGGTGGTCGGATCGAATCCAGGATCTGTTTGAGCCGCTGACGTTCTTCTTCGTTTTCGATGCGCCGCGAAACGCCGATGTGATTCACCGTCGGCATGTAGACGAGATATCGGCCGGGAAGCGTGGTGTGGCTGGTGATGCGCGCGCCTTTGCCCGCGATCGTGTCCTTCGCAACCTGAACGACGATCTCCTGACCTTCGCGCAGAAGGTCGGCAATCGATGTCTCCGGCCGGGCCGCCGGCACGTCGTCGAGCGTGATGTCGCCTGCGGACTCGCTCTCGTACTCCTCGAATTCCTCGAGCACATCGGAGACGTAGAGAAACGCATCGCGTTCGAGGCCGAGGTCGACGAACGCCGACTGCATCCCGGGAAGGACCTTGGTGACGCGCCCTTTGTAGATGTTCCCGACGATCGTGCGATGCCGGGAGCGTTCGACCCACAGCTCGACGACCTGGCCGTCATCGAGCACGGCGATGCGCGACTCGTGCTTCGTGGAATTGATGACGATCTCGCGCGACATGGCGGCGGGATTGTAGACTGCGCGTCGTGCCGCTCACTATTTACTTCGCCGGCGCGATCAGCGGGGGACGCGGCGACGTCGCGCATTATCGCGAGATTGTTTCGGCCCTGGAGAGCGAAGGCTATCGCGTGCTCGCCGGCGCGGTCGCCGCCGAGCATGTCGGCGCCGATGGCGAACGGCTCGAATCGAAGGCGATCTTCGAGCGCGACATGCGGTGGATCGAGGATGCCGACGTGCTGGTCGCCGAGGTGTCGACGCCATCGACCGGCGTCGGCTACGAGATCGCTACCGCCCGTTATCAGCGCAACATTCCGGTAATCTGCCTGTACCGCCCGGCGTACACCAAACGGTGCACCGCGATGGTCGCCGGCGACCTCGGAATCACCCTGATCGAATACGCCGATAACCCGGATATGCTCAGCCGTTTACGGGCCGCGCTGGAGAAATACAGTGCCAGCGAGGCCGGTTATGCACGCCGCCGCACTCCGGCATAGCTCAGTTGGTAGAGCAGCGGACTGTTAATCCGCGGGTCGTAGGTTCGAGTCCTACTGCCGGAGCCAATCCCACTTGTGACGGCCCTCACCGCCTTCCCGCCCGCCCGTGGTAAGCTTTCCGCGGGTCCAACAATGAGCGAACAACGAGTGCACCGCAGTGCCAACTGCTGGTGTGGCCACGGCGGAGCGTCCCATTTCGGTGGGAGCAACAAGATCGCGTGCGGCGAATGCGAACGGCCCACCATCGGACTTCCTGAGACGCTATTGGTCGAAGAACGCCGCCGCTACGACCGCTATCCGCTTCCGCAGCCCGTGCGCACGTCTGTCGGAGCATCGCCGGCCTATGTCGTCGACGCATCGATCACCGGCCTGGGCGTTCTCCAGCATTCGGCGGTCACGCCGCCGATCGGCGAATCGTGCAAGCTGATGTTCCACTCCGACTTCGGACAGATCGTGTTGGAATGCGAGATCGTGCGCACCCGCTCCGACGAAAACGATGGAACGTTTCAGACCGGCCTGCGAATTGTTTCCGCCGACGCGTCATCGGAATCGCGCCTGCGCATGCTCGTGATGGCGCTCGCTGTCCCGGCGTCAAAAACCAGCGGACACTAATTTTCTTTTCAAGTGTCCGATTCGCCCCTCTCCGCGCGTCTTTTCGGATAGGAGGACCCGATGTCGACGAAAAAATACCTTTGCATGTACCGCGGTGCACTCAGCGACAGCAAGCCGTCGCCTGCGCAGATGCAGGAAATGTTCGCCGCATTCAGCGAATGGAAGGAAAAATTCAAAGCCAATATCCTCGATATGGGCAGCAAGCTGAAACCTTCCGGCAAGGTCGTACGCGCCTCAGGCGTTACGGATGGACCCTTTGCCGAGGCGAAAGAAGTCGTCGGCGGTTTCATGATCGTCGGTGCCGATGATTACAAGGGCGCCGTAGCGGTCGTGAAGGCGATGCCGGGGATGCAAATGCCAGGTTCATCCGTGGAGATCCGGGAGATGGCGTCCGCCTGACCGATACCTCGCGACTGGTCGAGAATTTCTTCCGCCACGAATACGGACGACTTGTCGCAATCCTGACGCGCAAGGTCGGGGTCCGGCACTTCGACCTGGTCGAAGATGCGGCGCAGACCGCGCTGATGACGGCGCTCACCGCGTGGGTCGCGAAAGGCCTGCCCGAAGATCCCGCATCCTGGCTTTACCGCGTCGCGCATAACCACCTGATTGGAGCCTTGCGGAGCGATGCCGGAAAGCTGCGGATACTCGAGGCTGCCGGTAATGAATTGATCGTAACTGCGGATGATCCGGCGTCCGCGCGATTTGAGGAGGAGGTCGGCGACGATTTGCTGCGAATGCTTTTCGTTTGTTGCGATGAGGCGATCCCGAACGATTCCAGGCTCGTTCTGGCTCTGAAAACACTCTGTGGTTTCAGCACGGCGGAAATCGCGCTGCGACTGTTCATCAGCGAAGCGAATGTCCTCAAGCGCCTTAGCCGGGCACGCGAACATCTTCGTGAAGTTCCGCCCGATTTCAATTCTCTTCCGCTGGAAGCGCTCCGGTCACGATTATCGAGCGTCCATCTGGTGCTATACCTTCTTTTTAACGAAGGTTATCTTTCCGCGCAGTCGGACAGGGCGGTCCGTCGCGAGATGTGCGACGAAGCCATTCGGCTGACGACCTTGCTGGCGGAACACCCGATTGGTGCGACTCCCGAGACGTTTGCTCTCCTCGCGCTCATGCACTTCCACGGCGCTCGTTTGAACGTGCGACTCGATGGGATGGGCGGTTTGTTGTTACTCGAAGAACAGGACCGGTCGTTGTGGAATCAAGACCAGATGCGTCTGGGCGCGGAGTGGTTGCACAAGGCGTCCACCGGAGAGACGTTCACGCGTTTTCATGCGGAAGCCGGAATCGCGGCCGAACATGCGTTCGCGCCCTCGTTCGCGCAAACTCGCTGGAAAGAAATCGCCGATCTTTACGTCATGCTCGATCGCATCGCGCCGTCGCCGCTGAACGCGATGAACCGCGCCGTCGCCATAGCCGAGTGGCAAGGCCCTGAGGCGGGGCTTGCAGTCCTCGAGACCATCGAGCCGCCGCCGTGGTTGCTTGGATACTATTTGTGGGATGCCGTGCTCGGCGAGTTGCATCGGCGCGCCGGGCACAACGAGGAAGCGCGACGCTGCCTTGACCGGGCGCTCGCTTCGGCGCCTACGGATGCGGAGCGGGACTTGCTTCGGCGGCGGCTTGCTACGCTGCCGCGGAGTGATCGGACGTGATCCGTCCGTCGCGAATCTCGACTACCCGGCTCGCTCGCCGTGCAAGCGCCGGATCGTGCGTGATGATCACCACCGTGCTGCCCTGTTTCCACAGGTCGCTGAAGATCGTCATGATGTCGCTGCCGGAAGTCGAGTCGAGATTACCAGTCGGTTCGTCGGCAAGCACGATGTCTGGCGTCATCGCCAGCGCTCGCGCGATCGCGACCCGCTGCATCTGACCGCCGGAGAGCTCGGTCGGTTTGTGATCGACACGATCGCCCAGGCCGACGCGCTCGAGGAGCTCTGTTGCGCGCGTGCGGCGCTCGGCGGGACGCATGCCGCCGAACATCATCGGCATCTCGACGTTCTCGAGGGCTGAGATGTGCGGCAGCAGATTGAAATTCTGAAAAACGAAACCGACGCGCTTGTTGCGGATCTCCGCAAGCGTATCCCGCGAAACACCCGCGACGCTCTGGCCGCCCAGCTCATAGATTCCGGAAGTCGGCGTATCGAGGCAGCCGATCAGATTCATCAATGTCGATTTGCCAGATCCCGAAGGACCAACGATTGCCACCAGCTCGCCTTTGTGGATCTGGAGATCGACGCCTTTGAGCGCTTCGACGGTGACTTTGCCCGTGTCGTAGACCTTTCGGATCTCCGACATGTTGATGATGGTTCCGTTGCCGTTGGTCCCCATTGGATCTCCTATTCGTATCTCAGCGTCGCTGCCGGATCGACCGACGCAGCGCGGCGCGCGGGGAAATAGCCCGCCAGCAACCCGATGATGCCGAGGATCAGCGACGTGACGATGCCGATCTGCGGCGACAGTGTCGGCCTGCCGAGAAACGACATGACCTTGTTGTTTTCGATTGGGATGAGCGCGGTCAGCGACACGAGCACATTCGCGATCGTGATTCCGAGCGCGCCGCCGATCAGCGTGTAGACCACCGCTTCCAGAACGAACGGCATGATGATCCATCGCCGCCGCGCGCCGAGCGCCATCTTCACGCCGATCTCGCGCGTGCGCTCCTTGACGACCGCGTACATGATGTTCGCAACGCCGACGCCGCCGATCAGCAACGTCAGCGCTCCAACGATTCCGAGGAAGATCTGAATGCCGATCAGAATGTTGCTCGTGGTTTGAGAGCTCTTGACCATGTCCCAGGTTGCAAGCGCTCGATCGTCGGTCGGGTCGTAGCCGTACTTCGGGCCGAGGACTTCGTTGAGTTTCTTCAGCGCCGGCTTCATGTCCTCCGGACGCTCCGTCTCAATCACGAGGTTGTTCAGCCGCTCGCGTCCGAACTGCGCGCGGAATGTCGTGATCGGAATGACGGCGTGATTCGAATCCGGTCCGCCGTACATGCCCATCTGCGTTTTCTTCTGCATCACGCCGATGACGGTGTACGGCGCGTTGTTGACCAGCAGCGTCTTTCCGACCGGCTGCTCGTCGCCGAAGATGTCCTTGGCCATTTCGTTGCCGATGAACACAACTCGGCGGCGATTGATCTCATCCTCCGGACCGAAGAAGCGGCCGCCTGCCTGCGGATAGTGCTTGCGATCCTCGCCGTAAACGTAATTCGTTCCGATCACGCGCCCGTTGACGGTCTTGCGGCCATACGTGATGGCGGTGCGCCACGACACGATCTCGCCGTGCACGGCCTTCAGTTCGGGCATGCGCGCGCGAATGAACGCGAGGTCGTCCATCCGCAGCCGGATCGGTCGGCCTGCGGGCAAACCCTTCCACGGTTTCGTCGTCACGTCGGGCCACATCACAGCGAGGTTTTCGCCGGTGGATCGGCGGTTCTTGTCCATTTGCCGCTTGAGACCTTCGCCAAAAGCGAGAAGAAGAAGAATCGCGACGGTTCCCCACGCGATGGCGGCGATCGTGAGGTACGCCCGCTTCTTCTGCAGCCGCGAGGAGCTGGCGAAGAGATTCAGGATGACGTGCCAGTCTCGGTTCATCGTGGTTTCAACTCCGAGCGCAGCGAGGAATCAATGCGCGCACCGCGATTCTGTCGATCGTAGGCATTCTTGCGATGCGAACGATGATTCCTCGCTTCGCTCGGAATTGGGTTAGTAGTCATAGTTTCATCGCCACCACTGGATCGAGTTGTGCGGCTTCCTTCGCCGGGAAGTAGCCGGCGACCAGGCCGACGATGCCGAGCGCCAGCGCCGTCAACAATGTGACTGTCGGAGAAACGACCGGATCGCCGACGTACTCGGTCAGGCCGAGCTTCGGAAAGACTGCGCAGACTCCGAGAGAAATCGCGAATCCGATCGCGCCTCCGATGAACGTGACAATCATCGTTTCCATCAGAAACTGCGACAGGATCCAGCGCTGCTTGGCGCCGAGCGCCATCTTGATGCCGATCTCGCGCGTGCGCTCCTCGACGACGACGTTCATGATGTTCGACACGCCGATGCCGCCGACGATCAGCGTCAGCACGCCGATGATTCCGAGGAAAGAGTTGAACGCCAGCATGAAGACATCGAAGAACTGGAACTGCTCGGTGGTGTCCCACATCGACAGCGCTTCTTTGTCTTTCGCATCAAAGCGCAGCCGTTTGCCCATCGCGGCGCTGAAGCGTTTGATCAGTTCCTTCGTGTCGGCCGTGGATTCCGCTCGGAAAATGAAATTCGAGATGTATTTTTCGCCGGTGAGCGCGCGGTACGTCGTCGACGGAATGAACATTTTGTCGGCGTCCCGGCCGCTGTAGCTCGAGTCCTGATCCTTTTTCTGCAGCACGCCGATCACCAGGAACGGCGACTGATTGACGAGCATGGTCTTTCCGACCGCCTGCGCGCCGCCGAAGATATCCTTGGCGAGCTTGTCGCCGAGAAAAACGACGCGGCGCTGTTCGTTGACGTCGATGGCATCGATGAAGCGGCCGCCCGACTCCGGAATCTGATTGCGCATGTCGCCGAATTCAGCGGCCACGCCGGACGTGTCGACCGACATGGTCTTTGTCCCGTAAGAGACGCGCATGTTGTTCGAATACTCGGGCGACACCGCTTTGAGTCCCGCGACGTTGCTGCGCACGACCGAGAGATCTTCGTCGCGAATGCGGATGCGACGTCCTTTGCCGAGACCTTCGTAAGGAATCGAGGTGAGTCCCGGCCAGGCGATCACGATGCGGTCGCCGAGGCCGGCCGTCGACTTCACGAGCTGCTTGTGCAGTCCAGTGCCGAAGGCCAGCATCAGACTGATTGCGACCGTGCCCCACACGATCCCGAAGACCGTGAGGAACGTGCGGAGCTTCTCGCTCTTCACGTCGCGAATCAGTTGCTTGAGGACGTCCTTGAAGGTGATCATCGATCAGGAGATTTCTTTGGGCGGCCTCTCGACGACACGGTCACCTTTCTTCAGGCCCGACATCACTTCCACGTTCAGGCCATCCGAGATGCCCGTCTTGATCTCCACCTTCTTGCCCGGTTTCTTCGGATCGGCGCCTGCAATCTCGACGGTGGCTTTCTTCCCGCCGTCTTCGAACGTGACGAGCCGTTCCGGAATCACGAGCACATCTTTCTTTTCGCGAACGATCACATCGGCATTGGCGGAGTAGCCCGCGCGCAGCGTGATCTTGGCGGACGGATCGAGCTCCACTTCGACATCGAACAATGTCGCGCCTTCCTTCTGCTGCGCCTGCGGTGCGATTCGCGAAACACGACCGGTGACGACATCGGTCGGCAGCGCGCCTACTTTGATGCGCGTCGTCATTCCGACCGAGAGCTTGCCGACATCGATCTCATCGACAGTTCCCTTGAAGATGAGGTCGCGCATGTCGGCGACCGTAGCCATTTCGGTTCCGGGCTGATAGGAGGTCAGCGGAACGATTGGATCGCCGGGATTGACTGCGCGGGTGAGGACCGTGCCGGCGGCGGGCGCGCGAATGATCGATTCCGTTCCTGTAAGCGTGAGGCGGCCTTTTCGCGTGAGGTCGCGGTTCTGCTCGGCTTTGGTCAAAGCGACGCGAGCGAGCTCGTACGCTTCCTTCTTCTGATCCAAGTCTGATTTCGGGAGGACGCCGGTGCGCGCCAGCTCCTGCGCGCGCTTGTATTCGCTTTCTGCACGACGGAACGACGCGTTGGCGGAGTCGACCTGTCGATCGACTTCAGTGATTTCGAGAGGAGTGGGATCGGGGCCGATCTCGAACAGCGGATCGCCCGCTTTGACTGTGTCGCCGATCTGAACCAGCGCACGCCGCACGATCCCGGAGATCTTCGACTTCACCTGGAACTTCTGGCGCGGCTGAATCTGTCCGACTGCGACAGCCTTTTCCACGATCGATCCCGTGGTGACGTCGACGAGTTTCGGGCCGTCATTCCCCTTTTTGCCGTTGCGCGACAGTGCGTAAACACCTGCGCTGGCGCCGGCAATGACGACCAAAAACAGTAATGTTTTCCAGAGCTTCCGCATTGGTCTATCTCCTGCCCACCTGAGTACGAAGGATTGGACGATTGGTTTGGGTAATCCGTTAGGGCGGGATAGTGGAAAACGAGCGAGATTTGAGGAATAGTCCGGCAGAATAGCTTTTTATCGATGTTACTTTTACAAGGAGATCGTTATCCTCACCGTCGATCAGCTTCCAGACAGTCGCCGCGCGATTCTCGTCACGCTCAAGCGCCAGGGCGCATCAACGATTGCACAACTCGCTGAACAGCTTCAGTTGACGGGCGAAGCCGTGCGCCAGCAGCTTCTGCAGCTGCAGCGCGAAGGCTGGCTCGAGGCGCGAGTCACGCGGACGAGCGATCGCGGACGGACCGGCAGGCCGGCGACCAGCTACAGCCTGACCGAGGCGGGCGACCATCTTTTTCCGAAGCACTACGACACGCTCAGCATCTCGATGATGGATGCCATATTGGATCAGCTCGGTCCAGACGCGCTCAAGAAAGTCCTCGAGAAGATTTCGGATGCGAAGGTCGGCGTCAACGAATCCGCCCTCCGCTCGCTCAACCTTCCGGCGCGAATGCAGGCGCTCAAGGATTGGTATCTGAAAGATGATCCACACATGGCGGTCGAACAGGCCGAAAACGGCTATCGCCTGATCGAACGGAACTGCCCTTACATCAACACGGCCATGAACCGTCCGTCACTCTGCAGCGTTTCCGTCAACGCGCTCACCAAGCTCCTCGGCGTCCGCGTTGAGCGCGAGGAAAAGTTTCAGAACGGCGACGGGCGCTGCGTCTTCCGCGTCTACGCTGACGAGCCGGTCGATGAGAAGGCGGAGTTTCGTCTCGAATCCGAGATGTAGTCACGCCGTTTTCGCGATCCAGACAGTCTTGATGTTCACGAATTCGCGGATTCCGTAGACGCCGAGCTCGCGTCCGAATCCGGAATGCTTCACGCCGCCGAACGGCACGCGCGGATCTGACGCCACCATCGCGTTGACGAAGACCTGACCCGACTCGATGCCGTCGATGAAGCGCACCATCTCCTGCCGATCGCGCGTCCAAACGCTGGCGCCGAGGCCGAACGCCGTCGCATTCGCAACCGCAATCGCCTCTTCGGCATCGCGCACTCGAAAAACAGCAGCGACCGGTCCGAACGTCTCCTCACACGCCGCGGGAGCGTCGCGTGGAACGTTGACGAGGACGGTCGGAGCATAGAAGTTGCCACGCTCGCCGATTCTCTTTCCGCCTGTCAGGATCTTCGCGCCGGCAGCGACGGAGCGATCAACCTGACTGGCGATGTCGTTGACGATCTGCGGCATCGCCAGCGGTCCGATTTCGGTGGATTCGTCGAGCGGATCTCCGATTTTCAGCGTGTTCATCGCCGCCGCGAATTTCGTCTCAAATTCCTGTGCAATATTAGTATGTACAATAAATCGCTTGGCGGCGATGCATGACTGGCCGTTGTTCACGATGCGCGCTTTGACGGCGGTCTTCACGGCGTCCTCGAGATTTGCGGAGGGCATGACGATGAATGGATCGCTGCCGCCCAGTTCCAGAACGCTTTTCTTGATCCGCTTGGCGGCGGTGCTGGCGACGCTCGCACCTGCGGGCTCGCTACCCGTCAGCGTCGCGGCTTTGACGCGATCGTCGTTCAACACCTTCGAAACCTGCTCGGACGTGATGAGGAGAGCCTGAAATTCGTGATCGACGAATCCCGCGTCGCGAAAGACTTCCTCGATCGCCAGCGCGCATTGCGGCACGTTCGAGGAATGCTTCAGCAGGCCGACATTTCCGGCCATCAGCGCCGGCGCTGCGAACCGGAAAACCTGCCAGAACGGAAAGTTCCATGGCATGACGGCGAGGACACAGCCGATCGGTTCGTATCGGATGAACGTCTCCGCCTCTGTTTTCACGGGCTCGTCGGCGAGGAACTGCGCGGCGTTGTCGGCGTAGTACCGGC
>DATBSF010000269.1:0-2610 GCA_036559905.1 Thermoanaerobaculia bacterium
GAGAATTCTTCGCCGAGGCGCGTTCGCGCCTCGCGCCCGGCGGCGGCATCCATTGCCAGTGGTTTCACAGTTACAACATGTCCACCGAGGACGTGAAAACCGTGATCGCTACGTTCCGTGCCGAATTTCCGCACGCGACGCTATGGACCCTGAACCAATACGATCTTTTTCTGCTGGGATCGGATTCACCGATAACGATCGATGAACCGCAATTCGAGAAGAATTTCGAGCGTGTGGCGCGCGATCTTGCTGAGATCAAAATTCAAGACACCTACAGCATCCGGTCGTCAATGCTGCTCGGCGATGCGGAGCTCGATCGCTTCGCCGCAGGCGCCGTTCTCAACACCGACGACTCTCCCGTCCTCGAATTTCGCGCGCCGCGCGCGATTCACGAGAACACGACGGAAGCGAACATCGCAGCGCTTTCCGCCGCACAACGGGCGTCGTCGCCAGAAACGGCGACTGCCGAAAATCATCGGCACAAGGCCGAGATGCTGGTCGCCGCCGAGAATTTCGGCGGCGCGGCCAAAGAATTTCAGATGGCGATGGAGTCCGGCGACTCGGAAGCATGGAAAGGCCTTGCCGCAATTTACTCCTCCGAAGGTGATACCAAGCGAGCGATCGAATTGCTTGATGGCGTGCTTCGCCGCGATGAGCGAAATGTCGAAGCGCTCGAAAAGATGGCTGACGTCCTGGCGAATGCCGGCAGTCCGCGGTTATCCGAAGTCACGGACCGATTGCTGACGATCGCACCGGACAATCCGACCGGTCTTTACCATCTTGGGACGATCCGCTTTTCCGCCGGCCGCTTCGACGAAGCGATCCAAATAGCGAAACGCGTCTTGGAGCGTGATCCGAAGAATACGCGCACTCGAAGTCTTCTTGCCGTCGCCTACGACAAAACGTTTCAACCGGACCTGGCCGATGCCGAATTCCGCCGGACTATCGAACAGGCTCCCGATGACTACGTGTCATACAACAACTACGGCATTTTTCTTCTCAACCGGAATCGCCCCGACGAAGCGCGCGACCAATTCCGGCGAGCCATCAAACTGAATCCCACAAACGTTCAGGGTTTTGCCGGCCTAGAAGAGGTCGCGAATCGGCGCGGCCGTCCAGGCGTTCGTTGACGGCACGTATTCGAAGCCGCGGCCGAGCGGATCATCGCGCCGCACGGTCGTGTAATTGATGCCGAGCGCGGAGTAGATCGTTGCGGCGACATCCTCGGCGGTGACGGGGCGGCCTTCGGACCAGCCGGGATCGTCGATATATTGACCATCGTCGGTCGTCGATCCCAGCACCTGGCCGCCGCGGACGCCGCCCCCGGCGAACAGCGCGAAGTGCACGAAGTAGTGGTCGCGTCCGTTCAAGTCGGTAAGGCCGCCGAGCGTTCTGCCGAATTCGCCTTTGACGACGATCAAGGTTTCATCGAGAAGCGTTTTCCCGTTCGCCGATCCCGGCATGGTCGCAAGATCCACAATGAGATTCGCAAGCGCCGGATCGAGCTGCCGTGTCGGCGTGTAGATGCCGGTGTTCGGAGTGTAAATGCTTTGATGATTATCCCAACCGCCCAGTGTGATCTGGATGTATCGCGTTCCCAGATTCGCAGCCACAAGATTGCGCGCAACGAGACATGAATTGCCGAACGGCGAGTTCCCGTAACGCCGTCCCTCGACATTCGAAAACCGGAAAGCGTTGGTGACGGCCGGGTCGTACATGATCGAGCGCGCGCTGGCGTAGAAGTCCCGCATCGCGTCGAAGTCGGCGCGACGAATTCCACCGGCCTCGAGCGCTTGCAGCGCAGCAAATTGGTCGAGAAAAGATGCCTCACCATCCGGATTGGCGAGATTCGCCAATCCATTCGCCGCGGCTGTGACATCGAACGGCGAATAGCGGCCGGCAAGATAACCCTGACGCGCGAGGCCTGCAGTGCTGTTCAATGCGACGAAGCCGGGCAGCTTCTGATTTGCGGTGCGCCTCGGCTCCAGCTCCAGGGCAACGACAGATCCGATGTTCGGGGCGATTTTTCCCGTCGCGCTCGCAGGACTGCGGGCGACCTGCGTCCATGTCTGAAGCAGCGAATGCACGAGCGCTGTCGACAGGCAACTGCGGACGATCGCGATGCGATTCAACTGGCCCGCGATCGACGGCAGAATTCCTTCCGGAAAATCGATGCCGTTAATGGTCGCCGGCCGGAAATTCTGCGGCGTCCATGGACCGACTCTCAGGTCAAACGTGTCGGTCTGGCTCGGCGCCCCGGCAAGCAGGATGAAGATGACATTCTTTGCGGTATTGAGCAGCGTTACGTCGGACCGGTAGACATCGGTGGTTTGAGAAAACGTCTCGAGCGGCGAGACGAAATATCCCGCGACGCCCATTCCTGCCGTTTGGAAAAAGATTCGTCGGTTGATGATTGGATTCATATCAATAGCTGAAGAGAAATTCGATTTTGTTCAACAGCGCCCACTGCACGAGCTCCGCACCGCGCTGCACGCCTGCTTGACGTATGATGTTCGATGCGGCCAGCGATTCCGCAGCCGACGGATAGCGCGACAACGTGGCGAGATACAGCTCCTCGATAATGACCGCAGGATCGCTCGTCACGCCGAG
>DATBSF010000270.1:0-6289 GCA_036559905.1 Thermoanaerobaculia bacterium
CCGCGGTGGCTTTGGCAGGCTGTCGCTCAAGATCTCGAGCGAATGGTCGGTCAGGATGTAGTACACGCCGTTGTGCACTGCCAGCGATCGGGCCGGCGACGGCGACGTGAGTGAGCTTGTCGACGGCTGCATCAGCGACAGGACCGTCGGGCCGAACGTTCGCCCGGTCATCACGCCGCAAAATCCGCTGACGCGCAGATGCTGGTCGGCGATGGTCACGCTTCCGTCCGATGTGTATGGCCCCAGGATGTCGGCGATCTTCGCGAGACCAGTTTCGTTGTACGCAGCGAGCGTGTTGCCGAGGACGTAAATCGTGCCGCTGGAGTAAGCGATCGAAAGCGGCGATCCTTCCGCGGCGCGGCTGGCGAGTGTCGCAGGATGGAACGGATCCGACACGTCGAGCACGCGAATCTCGGCGGGAAGATCCGTGATCGCATACGCGCGATTTCCGCTGACGGCAACGTCCGTCACGCCGCCGGCGAACGTCACGGTTTGATTCAGCCCGCTTCGCGCATCGAACACGATCGTCTTCTTCTCGCACGCCGACGACGTGCACCCGCGCACGATCGAAACCCACACCGCGCCGTTTACGCTGTTGATCGTGCTCGCCTGCGCATCGGATTCCGTGATCGTTGCGCTCGCGCGCGCGATCCCGTCCGGCGTGTACGACGTCACGGTCAGATTGGCGGTGAGCGTGGAGAGCCCGGTGTCGCTCGCTGAAAAGTCGACGATGCCTGCGGTGCGGACCGATCCGATGTAGTGCAGGCCGTCGCTGTAGATGTCGATGTTGCGGCCGTCGAACAGATAGATGTGACCCGCCGACGCGACGACTTTCTTGTAGAACGCATTTCCGTTCGGCGAAGCAATCTCCGCGGGCATGCGCAAGGTTCGGTCGAGCGCGATCGTGACGACGTCGGTAGACGTTACGAAATCGGCGACGTTCGATTGCGGCGCGATGTGCATCGCGATCGGCGGCGACGGAAGAGTCAGCTCGGCTGTGACCTTCTGGGTCAGCATGTTCCAGAAGCGCACGCCGGAATCGGTGAGCTCGAGCAGCGTCGAGCCGGAGAACATCAGTTGGCGCGCCACTTCGGTGTTCGACTGCGGCAGAATGCCGACGATCAGCGAGTTGAATTCGATGAGCGAGATTCCGCGGAAAGTCTGCACGGCGGCCGTCGCATCCTGGAGAGCCACGGCGCTGGTCGCGAGTCCGGCAACCGTGACGGTCTTCGGAGCGGCGGAGAAATCGGTGTAGTAGGCGATGAGAGTCGTGCCGTCGCTACGGATGTCTGAAAGCGCAATCGAGGTTCCGGATCGCGCGATCGACGATGGGTTGATGCCGGCCGTCGCAATCTGTTGCGGGACCGGCGCCGCCTGCGCGTAGTCGGCGGACCACAGGGTGCGATCGGTGAGCACCGCATAGCCCGTCGTTCCGATCAACACCGCATTCGCAACTGGAGCGCGGAAAGTCACGCTGGCGATCGGTTGCGGAATCGTCGAAGACAAAGTCCACAACGTCATCGAGGCGCCGGACGATGAAAGAAGAAAGCTACGCGTGCCGTCGCCGTCCTGCACGACGTCGCTTCGACTGCCATCCCACGTGCGAAGCGGAACGAGCGACTGCGCAAACTCCGCGATGCCGTTCGCGCGGCCGACGTAGAAGTTCAATCCGACTGAGACGACCGAGGAGGTGTTGGGAAAGAGGTAGCCGCGCATGGGGAACGGCGACGAGAAATTGCTGATGTCATAGTCGACGATGCCCGCGTCGCCGGCCGCGCCGTACAAGCGGCTGCCCGCGGTCACGACTGCGCTGACGCGATTGACTGTCCCGTTGCTGATCGGTGCCTCATCGCGAAAGAGGTCGATCGGAGTTCCGGGCGTTGTGAAATCGATCGCGCGCACGACTCGATCGGTGCTCGACATGAAGAGCGCATCGTTCGCGATGGGCGCAATCGATGTTGTCGAAAACGGGACGCTGCCGACGCTGTTCATGGCTGCGCCGCTTCCGATGAAGACGTTCGTCTGCAGCAGCGACGAAACGTAGAGCTTCCCGTTTTGCGCTTCCACGCCGGTCGCGTTGGATCCATTGGCGAGTGACCCGATGCGCTGCACGACGGGGCTGATGCTGAAGACCTCAACTGATGTGTCGCCGTCGGCTGCGTAGAGATTCGAGCCGATCATCGCGAGTGAAGTTACCGGTGTCGTGAAAAACGTTGAGAGGAGGCTGGGGTTTGTCGGATCCGTCAACGTGTATTGCGCGATGCCGTTGCGCGTCGCGACATAAAGCGCGAGCGTCGTAAAGAGAATGTCGTTGACCGGCGCTCCGACATCGATCGTTCGAAGCAGTTGCAGCGAGCGGCCGTTCTTCCGGATCACGGCAATCGTGCTTCCGCTTCCGGCGTACGCCAGGCCGTTGCCGAGACGGATGAGGCGCGTGGCGCCGGGAACCGGAGTGGATGCGATCAGCCGCGGCGGATCGACAGAGCGATCGTAAAGCGAGACGCCGTACGAGGTCGCTGCCCACAGATCATTGCCATCGACGGCGAGATCGAGAATCGAGCTGCGGAATTGATAGCTGACACCCGGACCGGGGTTGCAGAGGGGTGGGTTGGGCGGTGTGGCGACGACAACTGCGAGCACCGCCAACACACCGAGGGTCATTTGTCGCGATTTTACCGCGTCATTTGGCGGCGGCCCAGAGATCGAGTCGCACCGGCACGTCGTTGTTCACCGTGACCAGAATATTTTGCGGAACGTTGATCCCGAAGTCCGGCATGTGCACGTTGAACGACGACGTCGCGTGAATGCGTCCGTCCGGAATCAGCACGACGCGAACGGGGATCGTCATCCGCTTCGTGACGCCGTGAAGCGTGAAGTCGCCGGTGACTTTGATGTCGGCCGGCGCATTCGGCGCGATCGATGCGGGTGCATCGACGCTCACCGATTTGAACCTGGCGGTCGGATACTTTCCAGTGTCGAGATACAGCTCGCGCATCTCGCGATTGCGGAGCTTGTTGCCGGTGTCGAGCGATGCCATGTCGATATTCACTTCGACGGATGCCGCCGAAGGGTTTGCGGGATCGGCGACGATTCCGCCGGTAACCTTGTGCGTCTTCCCATCGAACGCGTCATACGAATCCTCGGCATGAAACTCCGCGGTGTTCTTCGGGTCCGGGCGGATGGCATACGTTCGGCTGTCGGCAAAAGCAGCGGTGGCGACGAAAGCGAGGCTAAGTGCGAGTATTTTCAGCATAGTCCGGCGATTTCCAATGCTTTCCGAACATAGGACGGGTGCGGGATATTCGCAAGGGAAGACTTGGCGATCCATTTGTAACCGTCGTTCTCGGTTCTTGGTTCCTGGTTCTTGGTCTTGTGCACCAGGAAAGTGATTCTGCGGTTAGTGATGGCGTGACTGAAGGTTCCACTGAGAACCGAGAACCAAGAACCTGGAACTTTCTCAGGCAACACATACATCCCATCAAACAGCGTCCCCGACTCCCGCCGCATGAGAATGCGTCCGCGGCGATCGGTGACGACGTACAACGCGATGCGCAGACTCCGAGTCGCAGCGCGCTTTCGCGGCACGAGCTCCGTCCGTCCCCGCGCAAACGCGCGACACTCCGATCGCAGCGGACAACGATCGCACTGCGGATTCCTCGGGCGGCAAATCAGTGCGCCGATTTCCATCAGCGCCTGATTGAAGATGCGCGGCGATCGTGCGGCGTTCACGAGCTTCTCGGCGCGAGGCCATGGATTGCGATCGTTTCCGTACAGCCGCGCGACGATGCGCGCGATGTTGCCGTCGACGATTGGCGCGACGCGGTCATACGCAATCGAGGCGATCGCGCCGGCGGTGTAGCGTCCGATTCCCGGAATCGACATCAGCGATTCGACATCTTCGGGAAGCCTCCCGTGGAAGCGGTCGCGCACCTCGATGGCGCCCTGGCGCATCATCCGCGCGCGGCGGTAGTAGCCGAGGCCGGACCAGGCGGCCGTGACGGCATCGGTGGTCGCTGCGGCCAGGGCCGAGATCGTTGGAAAGCGCTGGAGAAAGTTCGCGTAATATCGCAGTACGACAGGCATTTGAGTCTGCTGCAGCATCACTTCGGAGAGCCAGACGTGATACGGATCGTAGGCCGCGCGCCAGGGCAGTTCGCGCTGATTTTTACGGAACCACCTCTCCGATTTTCGAGCGATTTGTGTCGGAATTGGCAACCGGCTTGTATTGTAGTATCTCCAAACAACAGAGACTGAAACGCGATGGAAGATCAAGCGCAATCGATCCAACCGGACGTTGAACAGGGCAAGTACGTCTACTGCATCATCAAGACGGATACTCCGCGCGAATTCGGATCGGTCGGGATCGGCGGGCGCGGCGACCGTGTCTACACCGTCCACTACAAAGAGTTCGCTGCGGTGGTCTCGAACTGTCCGCTGATCGTTTTCGATCCGACCCGCGAGAATGCGCTGGCGCACGAGCACGTCAACGAAGTCGTGATGAAGGACTTCACCGTTCTTCCGATGAGCTTCGGCACGGTGTTCCGCACCGAGAACGACATCAAGGAGTTCCTCAAAGGCACGTACGACGCGCTCAGCGACGTCCTGCAGAAGATGGACGGCAAGATCGAGTTCGGTCTCAAGGTCAACTGGGACAAGGACCAGGTGATCAAGGAGATCGAGAACGAGAATGAGGAAATCCGGCGGCTGAAGGAAGAGATTCAGTCGAATACGTCGACGTCGACATATTTCTCGCGCATGCAGCTCGGACGCGTGGTCGAGTCGGCGCTGCAGGCGAAGGCCGATGCCTATGTCAGCGAGATTTACGAGGCGCTGCGCGACGCCGCGATCGCATCGCGCTCGAACAAGCCGATCGGCGACAAGATGATCATGAATGCCGCGTTTCTGGTCGAGCGCGAGAAGACGAAGACCTTCGACGATCAGATCTCAGAAATCGCTAAGAAATATGAGAACAAATTATCGTTCTTATATACCGGTCCGTGGCCGCCGTATAACTTCGTGAATATCCGCTTGAAGCTCGAGCGCGCGGAGCGCTAGTGGCCTTCCTCCTCGACGACATCCTCCTTCTTCCGATCACGCTCCCCGTGTCCGGCTTCAACTGGGTCCTCCGTCAGATCCAGACCATGGTCGATGAGGAGATGCTCAACGATCAGGTGTGGAAGGAGCGGCTCATCGAGCTGCAGATGATGCTGGAAGTCGGCGACATCACCGAGGAGCAGTACAAGCAGGAAGAGGCGCAGGTCTTCCAGGCGCTGCGCGACATCCGCGCGCGCAAGGAGCAGCTTGCGCTGCAGGCGGCGGCCGATCGCGGCGAAGAGAGCGAAGAAATCGGCATCTACACCGGCTACGGTGAATAGCGCGTTCGACTCGCTTTCGAACCGGAACGTCATTCTTTTCGGCGGCAAGGGTGGTGTTGGCAAGACCACCGTCTCGATCGCCGCGGCGATGCACTTCAGCAAATCGCGAAAAACAATTCTCTTCACGACCGATCCCGCATCGAATCTCGAGGATCTCTTCCGGCAACCGGTCACCGGCAACCTGTCGATCGAAGCGCTGCACGCGGACGATCTCTACAAGAAGTTCCTGGCCGACAACCTCCCAAACTTCCTGGAGCTCGGCGACCGCGGGACGTATCTCGACAAAGACGAACTGCGCCGCTTCTTCGAGCTTTCCCTTCCCGGCGTCGATGAGCTGATGGCGTGGATGCGCATCGGCGAGCTGGCCGAGGAGAATGCCGACGCGATGCTCGTCGTCGACACCGCGCCGACCGGTCACACGCTGCGCATGCTCGGCTCGGCGGAACACTTTCGCCAGTTCGCCGAGGCGCTCGACTCGATGCAGCAGAAGCATCGCGACATGGTGGAGCAGCTCACGCGCCGCAGCGTGCGCGACGCGATCGATCAATTCATCGATGACTTTGAAGCGCGCGCGCGTCGCCGGCGCGAATTGCTGACCGATTCGAAACGGACCGCGTTCGTCCCGGTGCTGCTGTCGGATCCGTGGGTCATCGAACAGACGAAGCGGCTGATCGAGGAAGTCCGCGCCGACGGGATCGACGTGCCGACCGCGATCCTCAACCGAACCGCACCTCAGTGCGATTGCGCGCGATGCCGCGAGCAGGCGAAACGTGATGCGCAGGTGATGAAGACGCTGTCGGTGATTCCACTGCGGCGTGCATGCGTCCCGCTCGATTCGCCGGAGAGGATCGCGCAGTGGAGCGCCTGACTTTCTTCGCCGGGAAGGGAGGCGTCGGAAAGACGACCTGCGCCTC
>DATBSF010000271.1:0-4739 GCA_036559905.1 Thermoanaerobaculia bacterium
ATCCTCAATATTGACGGGCCGGTAGTGATCGTAGATCGCCTGCCAGACATCAGCAGGTTGCTTTTCTTCGCGCGCGTAGATTCCGCCGACCCGTCCCTGCAGATCGGTGAACTCCTTCACCATCTCCGTCACCAGATCGGCTTTGCAGAGTCGCGCAGCGGTCAGCGTGTCCGCCGCATCGATCTTCAGATGCTTGCAGATCGCGCCGGCGATGGCCTCGATGCGTTTGGTCTTGTCGAGATAGTTGCCGAGCTTTTCCTGGAATTGCAGATGGGCGAGTTGATCGAGGCGCTCGGCGAGCGGCTTCTTCCGATCGGTGTCGTAGAAGAACTTCGCGTCGGCGAAACGCGCATTCGTGACGAACGCATTGCCGTAGGCGGCGTTGCCGTCCGGATCGGAGTCGTTGTCGAGAACTGCGAGGAAGGAATTCGTCAGCTTGTCGTTTGCACCACGAATCGGAAGCTGCTTCTGATGCACCCGCATCACCGTCACGAGCACCTCCTCGGGCAGCGCGAGATACTCCTGACGGAAATCGGCGCGGAGAACGCCCGGGTATTCGGTGAGGTACTGCCACTGCGACCAGATCGTCGCGTCGAGCGACGGCGTCCCGTGGATCGCGTTGGCGAGGATGCGTGCGCGCTCGGCCATCACGTGGCGGCGGCGCATGGCGTCGATGACCACGCGCGCAAGCTCGAGCTTCGTCACGTAGTCGTTGTATCCGGAGACGGTGATTTTCCCCGGCGCGAGCGTGCGATGGCCGACCGTCGTCGTTCCGGATTTGACGCCCAGGATTTCAATGGGGAGGTGTTTGTCATCGAAGAGCGAGAGGACGGAATGAACCGGCCGGATGTAAGACCGATCGCCGGTGCTCCATCGCATCATCTTGGGCCAGCGCAGTCCTTCGACAATCGCCGGCACGCGTTCCTGCAGAATCGAATCCGTTCCGCGCCCGCTGATTTTTTTTCGAATGCGGATGTAATCGCCGCCTTCGAGGATGTCCTCGGGCGACGCGTTGTTCTTTTTCAGAAATCCCTGCAACGCCTGTTCGCCCGCCTTGCGCGGCGGACCCTTCACTTCTTCTTCGCGATCGTTCTCCCGCAGCGGAAGCTTCGACAGAAAAAAAATCAGACGCCGCGGCGTGCTGCTCACGTAAACGTCCGCGCCAGGAATGATCTCCGTCAATTGCTGGCGGAGCGTCGTCTGCGCGGCGTCATGCATCCACGCCGGGATCTCCTCGGTGAGAAGCTCGAAAAAGTACTCCGCCATTTACGACGCGCTTTCCTGCGCAGGGAGGAGCGGGAAGCCGAGCTCGCGGCGATTCTCGAGATATTGCTCGGCGCAACCGATCGCGAGATCGCGCACGCGCTTGATCACTGCCACGCGCTCGGTCGCTGAGACAGCACCGCGCGCGTCGAGCGTGTTGAAAACGTGCGAGCACTTCAGCGTCCAGTCATAGGCCGGAAAAACGAGCTTGCTGTCGAGACAGCGCCGCGCTTCCGCCGAATATTGATCGAGCAGCTTCCAGTGCAGATCGATATCGGCGAGCTCGAAGTAGTACTTCGAGAATTCGTACTCGTCCTGCTTGCGCACGTCGCCGTACGTGAAGCCGCCGCCCCAACCGATGTCGTAAGCAGAGCTCTGATGCGAGAGAAACATGGTGAGCCGCTCGATGCCGTACGTGATCTCGGCAGAGACGGGGGCGAGATCGATCCCACCCGCCTGCTGAAAATACGTGAACTGTGTGATCTCCATGCCATCGAGCAGGACCTGCCAGCCGACCCCCCACGCGCCGAGCGTCGGCGATTCCCAGTTGTCCTCTTCGAAACGGATGTCGTGGCGCGTCAGATCGAGTCCGATCGCGCGAAGCGAGTCCAGATAAATGTCCTGCACGTCGATCGGCGATGGTTTGAGCACGACCTGAAATTGATAGTGCTTGCCGAGGCGGAACGGATTGTCGCCGTAGCGGCCGTCAGCAGGACGGCGCGATGGCTGCACATACGCGACATTCCACGGTTCGGGACCGAGGACGCGGAGAAAGGTGGCGGGATGCATGGTCCCGGCGCCGACTTCGACGTCGATCGGCATCTCGATCATGCAGCCGCGCTGCGCCCAGAAATTCTGGAGACGCAGAATGAGATCCTGAAACGTAATCCGCGACATTGCGCGCGATTATAAGTGTGAGGACTGGCCTTGCGTCCCCGTCGTGTCGGTCGGCGGAGGAGGCGTCGGTTTCTGATCCGTCGTCGTTGGCGCGACGGTGTCGGTCGTCGTCGGCGCGACAGTGTCGGTCGCCGTAGTTGTCGGGGTTGTTGGTCGCGGACGTGGCCGCGGCCGTGGCGGCGTGTAGCCGGACGGGAAACCAGTCGTCGAATCCGGCAATGAGCCAGCGACGGTGCCCGGCGGCGCGGTCGAAGTCGTCGTAGTCGCGGTCCCCGGCAGCGTGAAGGCTGTGGTCGTGTCGACGTTCGTGCCTGTCACGGTCGAGGTCGTCAGCGGCGGCGCCGTTTCACCGGGTCCGTTGATCGTCGAAGTCACGCCACCGTCGGCAGAGCCCTCTTGCACCACGTCGTATTGCTGCTGGTCGCGCTGCATTTTGCCGCTTCGGCCGCATGAGGCTGCCGCCAGGATGAGGAGGATCGCCGCAAATTGCTTCGGATGCATCAGCGCTCAAAATCGCACGTTATATGCCAATGGAAAACGGTGATTGCGGGAATCCATACCGCTCTGGTACAGTTTTGATCCCTGACGATGTTAAAGATCTCGAGACTCACGGATTACGGCCTTCTCGCAACGATCTATCTTGCCCGGAAACACGGCGAGACGGTCGCCTCGCGCGAGATTGCCGAGTTCTATCATTTGCCGGTTCCGACGATCACGAAGGTCCTGAGGACGCTGCATCAGGGCGGAGTGATCGAGTCGCATCGAGGTGTGTCGGGCGGCTACTCATTCGAGGGCGACCCGGAAACGCTCACCCTGGGGCAGATCATCGAATTGCTCGAAGGGCCGTGGGATCTCGTCGAGTGCGAGACGACCGATGACAAAGGTCACGCGACGTGCTCGATCCGCGCCGGCTGTCCGTCGCGTCGATTCATGTTCGGAATCAATCGCGCGATCAAGGGCGCATTCGAACAGGTCACGCTCGGCGATCTGACGCGCGGCGCGTTCCCCATTCCAGTGATCGACAAGAGTGGTCTCATCACCACGAGGATTTCATGAGCTCGACAATCGAACAGCTCGCAAACCAGGAATACAAATACGGCTTCGTCACCGACATCGAATCCGATGTCGCGCCTCCGGGCCTCAACGAAGACATCGTCCGCCTCATCTCGAAAAAAAAGGGCGAGCCGGAATGGCTGCTCGAGTGGCGGTTGAAGGCTCTCCGTCATTGGCTAACGATGAAGGAGCCAACGTGGGCCAACGTCCACTACGACCCGATCGACTATCAGGCGATCCGCTACTACTCGGCGCCGAAGCAGCAAAAAAAGCTCAACTCGATCGATGAAGTCGATCCCGAGCTTCGCAAGACATTCGACAAGCTCGGAATCTCACTCGAAGAGCAGAAGCGTCTTAGCGGTGTTGCGGTCGATGCAGTATTCGACAGCGTGTCGGTCGCGACCACATTCAAGGCCGAGCTCGCAAAGATGGGAATCATCTTCTGCTCGTTCTCCGAGGCGGTTCTCAATCACCCGGATCTCGTGCGGAAATACATGGGCAGCGTCGTTCCGTACACTGACAACTTCTTTGCCACGCTCAACTCCGCGGTTTTTACCGACGGATCGTTCTGCTACATCCCGAAGGGCGTCCGCTGTCCGATGGAGCTGTCGACGTACTTCCGCATCAACTCCGCCGGAACGGGACAATTCGAGCGCACGCTCATCGTCGCCGATGAAGGCGCCTCGGTCAGCTATCTCGAGGGATGCACGGCGCCGATGCGCGACGAAAACCAGCTGCACGCGGCGGTCGTCGAGCTGGTCGCGCTCGATAACGCGACAATCAAGTACTCCACGGTGCAGAACTGGTATCCCGGCGACAAAGAAGGCAAAGGCGGGATCTTCAACTTCGTCACGAAGCGCGGGAAGGCGTTCAAGAATTCGAAAGTCTCGTGGACGCAGGTGGAGACCGGCTCGGCGATCACCTGGAAATATCCGAGCTGCATTCTTCAGGGCGACAACTCGGTCGGCGAGTTCTACTCCGTCGCGGTGACCGCGAACTATCAGCAAGCCGACACCGGCACGAAGATGATTCACATCGGAAAGAACACGCGCTCGACGATCATTTCGAAGGGCATCTCCGCCGGACACGGACAGAACTCGTATCGCGGACAGGTCAAGATCATGAAGTCCGCGCAGAACGCACGCAATTACTCTCAGTGCGATTCGCTGCTTCTCGGCGACAAGTGCGGCGCACATACGTTCCCATACATCGAAGTGCGGAATTCGTCGGCGGTGATGGAGCATGAGGCGTCGACATCGAAGATCGGCGAGGACCAGCTCTTCTATTGCCAGCAGCGCGGCATCAAGCCGGAGGACGCGGTCTCGATGATCGTCAGCGGATTCTGCCGCGAGGTCTTCCGCGAGCTGCCGATGGAGTTCGCCGTCGAAGCGCAGAAGTTACTGGGGGTTAGTTTGGAGGGAAGTGTTGGATGAGTGCCGAGTGCCGAGTGCCGAGTGAACGGCACATCTCGGCACTCGGCACTCGGCACTAAGAGACATGCTCGAAATTAAGAACTTACACGCGGG
>DATBSF010000272.1:0-2092 GCA_036559905.1 Thermoanaerobaculia bacterium
AGATAGCGATAGGCCGGCGCACCGTGATCGCCGTTCGTAAAGATCACCACCGCGGTTTTCTTCGCCGGTTGCCAGAACGCGAAGTTCTTCACGCCCGGACCATCGCCCCAGTGAAAATAGCCCGGCGCATCCAGCGACGAATCGACGCCCCAGCTCAGCGTCCATGAGATTTTTCGATTCACGCGGTTGCGCGGCGTGTATTCGTCAGGATGGTCGCCCAAGTCGCGCATACTCTTTTCGAGAAAGGTGGCGTAGTCGCCGATTGTGGTCCAGAGGGATCCCGCGACGTTCGGAATGATCGCCACGGGCAGCGGGAGACTGTTGAACTTGCGGGCGGCCTCGATCAACTCGTCGTACGTCATCTTGTCCGGCGTCGATCCCGCCTTCTTCGCGACTTCGTACGCGCCGTTGTTGTAGAAATTCGTCGACTTCTCGAGCAGACGGCCACGATTGTCGTGCCCCGCGACTGCGAGCTTGTCGATCTCCGGCGACCATGTGAATGTGCTCTTCGACATGCCGAGTCGCGGCAGTACACTCTCGTTGAGATAGATTCCGAGCGGTTTGCCTGCGATTTTTTCGACAACGCGTTGCAGCAGGACGTAGCCCTCTCCCGAGTACTGCCACTGCGTGCCCGGCTTGAACGCCGATGCGAGCTCCGGCTTGCTTGCGTCGAATCGCCAGTTCGGCAATCCCGTCCCATGTGTCAGCACATGCTCGGCGGTGATCGTCGCGGCATCGCCGGTGAGTCCGAACGCCAGGTAATCCTGCAGCGGTTTGTGCCAGTCGAGTTTTCCGTCGCGCACCAGGCGACGCACTTCCATCGCGAAGACCGGCTTGCTCAGCGAGGCGGCTGAGAAGAGCGTACCGGCGACGATCGGATCCGTGTTTCCCGCTGCTCGAAGGCCTGCCAGATGGAAAAATGATTTGCCATTGACCGCGCCCTTGGCCGCGAGGCCAGGCGTCTTCATCACTTCGAGCAGTGTGTCGAGATCGATCGCGTCAGTTTTTACGTCGTGCGCAAGGACCGGAGCCGCGGCGATGGCGGTCGCCGAGGAGATAAGGAACCTTCGTCGATTCATGCGCGGAATGCTACCGCTACAATGCGACGCCTTTGGAGTGCGGCTACGCGCCTAGTACAATGCCCTGAGGATGGTCACACGCACGATCGCGATCACCGACGGCGTCGCATTCGGTGGCGACAGTCCGCCGCTCTTCATTGCGGGGCCGTGCGTGATCGAGTCGCGACAGCACGCGATCGCCATTGGCCGCACGCTCAAGAAACTGCGCGATGCGCTGAAAATCAACCTGATCTACAAATCATCGTTCGACAAAGCGAATCGCTCGTCGATCGAATCCTTCCGCGGGCCCGGACTCGTTGAAGGCCTCGACATCCTTCACGCTGTGAAAGAAGAAACAGGATTGCCGCTGATCTCCGACATCCACGAACCGGAACAGGCCGAGCCGGCGTCGCGGATCCTCGACATCCTCCAGATTCCTGCGTTTCTCTGCCGCCAGACCGATCTCGTCGCCGCGGCTGCGCGCACCGGAAAGCCGGTTTCGGTCAAGAAGGGACAATTCCTTTCGCCCGAAGAGACGAAAAACATTCTCGAGAAAGGACACGAAGTCGGCAACGACCGCGTCTTCATCACCGAGCGCGGATCTTCGTTCGGATATCAGAATCTGGTGGTCGACATGCGCGCGTTTCCGATCATTCGCGGATTCGGCGCGCCGGTGGTCTACGACATCACGCATTCGATGCAGAAGCCGGGCGGCGAAGGAAAGCAGACCGGCGGGACGCCGCAATTTGCGCGGCCGCTCGCGCGCGCGGCGGCGGCGGCCGGAGCGGATGGATTCTTCATGGAGGTGCACGACAATCCTCCGGCGGCGCTCTCCGATCGCACGACGCAGATCCGCCCCGAGGTCGCGCAGTCGATCATCGAAGACGTGCTGGCGATACGCGCGGCCCTGACGCCGATTTAGATGCGCCGCATCATCGCGATCGTTGCCGGCGTCTACTTTCTCCTCGTTCTATTCAACGGGTTTGTTCTCGTCGAGCTGTTTTTGCGCCGGGTCGGAATTCCGATTCTCTTCG
>DATBSF010000273.1:0-5708 GCA_036559905.1 Thermoanaerobaculia bacterium
TTCATTCAGCGAATCCGCGAACGAGTGCGCCGCCTCGGAAAGCATCGCCGAAGATCCGGAGAGCAACCCGGCGACGAGTTTCGCGATTGCGATGACCAGGTTCGCAGCCAGCGCGATGACGACCGTGCGCAGACTCTCGCCGCTCGCCAGTTTTTGTAGCGCCGCGCGCGAGCGGCGTTGCGGCGGAGTGCGCAGCACGGGGAAGCAACATATCAAATGGTGGTCGGTTGCCGGTTGTCGGTTGCCGGAAACCGGTCACCGGCCACCTTCCCCGTACCAATACCACTTCGGCTCCGGCTCGCTGCCGTGCTCTTTCAACCACGCATCGACACGCGCATTGACCGGAACATGCCGCTCGGGAATCTTCGCTCCGGCGGCGACCAGCTCCTCGAGGATCGCGATGTAGCGATCGGGATCGCCGCCGTGCGCGGCCGACCACAGCGTCTGTCCGAGGACCGTGCCGCCGTACATGTTCCTCGCCTCGAGCGGCGGATGGTACTGCAGCATGAACTTCACGATCTCGAGATGCCCCGTGATCACCGCCCAATGCAGCGGCGTGTGCCCATCACTGCCAGCGGCGGCGATGTCGACGCCTTTGTCGAGAAGGAACTCGACGACGGCGCGACTGCCGTACGCGCACGCGTAGCGAAACGCTTCCTGAAGCTGCTCGCTGGTGGCGTCGTCAGCAAGCTTCTGCACGTCATCGAGCCGCCCGAGCCCGGCCGCCTCCTTCAAGCCGACACGCGCTCCGCGATTCGCGAGATAAGCGGCCGCGCGCGGACGTCCATTCGCGAGACACGAGCTCACGATGGACTGTCCATGCCCGCCGCTTGGCTTCTCGAGGCTCGCGCCGCGATCGAGCAACAGTTGCATCAGCGGCTCCTGCACACCCGCCTTTTCGGGATGCACGCTCGTTGCGGTCAGTCCGAGCGTCGTGCAGCCGCCGCCGTAGACATCGCAGATCGCGTCGACTTCCGCGCCGGCATCCAGAAGCAATTTCGTGATCTCGACGATGTTAGGCGGTGATTTCTGACGATAGCCCTCGACGCCATTCGCCGACACGTAGATCAATAGAGTTGCGCCATGCTCGCGCGTCGAGCGTGCGTGCACGAGATTGGGATCCTCGCGCAGCAGTTTCTTCAGCGTCTCGATGTCGCCGGTGACGATCGCGTCGGCAGCCTTCTCGAATCTGGACTCCGACTTCTGCAGGTGCTTCGCGAATTTGGGCCAGCTCTCGAAGCCGTGCGAACGCGCGATCACGAATTGCGCGGCGGTCAGCGTGCATTTCCCGCGCAGCGTGCGCCGCGCGAAATCCTCGACTTTGTCGATCCACCGTCCGGGGTTCGCGGGAAGACCGCGACCGAACGTCACGCCGGAGAGTCTGACCAGATCTTCGACCCATTCTCGCGACCATCCGGCGATGTTGTCGGACTTACAAGCTGCGACCAGCTCCTTCGCGATTTTCTTGTAACGCTCGAGACTCGGGCTGGCGGGAAGTGGAAGAGCGTCCTGCGGATTGGGAAACATGCGAATCTCCTTTCATCGCGTGCCTGGAGTCCGCACGAATCAGGCTGAAAGAAGGTCCGTTAACCTTCGGTGAATCTGAGTGGGTGGGCATGGCCCTTTCCGCGGACTGGATGCGCCCCTCGCGCCACGATCAGCATATCATTCGCGTTCATGGAGGTGCGCTTGCGAAAACGCATCGTTGGAAGTCTCTTGATGATCGCGCTTTGTGTGCCTGTTTTTGGACAGGAGAAGAAACCGCCCGAGCCCCTGAAGCTCAAAGTCGGCGATGTCGCGCCCGACTTCACGCTGATCGAGTTCGACGGCGAGAAAGTCAAACCGGTCTCGCTGCATGATTTCAAAGGCAAGAAGCAGGTTGCGCTGGCATTCTTCGTCTTCGCGTTCACCGGTGGCTGAACGAAGGAGATGAAGGCCTTCCAGGCGAACATGGCCAAACTGGAAGGCTCAGACACCCAGGTCCTGGGTGTGAGCATTGACAGCCCCTTCGCCAATCACGCATTCGCAGTGCAGAACGGCGTCACCTTCCCGATCCTCGGCGACATGAGCGCCACGGCGATCAAGGCCTACGGACTCGAAAAGGAAGTCAAAATCGGCGGAGCGACGATGGTCACCGCGCGCCGCGCGACCTTTCTGATCGACAAGGAAGGCAAGATCGCCGAGACCCAGGTCGACAGCGAGGCAGTCGATCCGACGAAGATCGTCGACGCGTGTCAGATCAGGCAGAAAACGAAGTCGTAGTAGTAACGCCCCTCACCCGGCGCTACGCGCCACCCTCTCCCGATGGGAGAGGGGCCGCCGCACTGTCCTTCTCCCATCGGGAGAAGGTGCCCGAAGGGCGGATGAGGGGCGTGGTTTTACGGACAGGGGTTCTTACTTCCGACGCTCGCGCTCGAGGCTTTCTTCAACTTGACGTTGACCGTCGCGCGCACCGGCGTGCCATCCGCGAGGAACATGGTGTACTTCGTATTCAAAGAACTGATGACGCCTCGAAACTGAGGTAGGGCGGCCGGCGCGAACGTCACGCTCACCATCGGCGGACGCTTCAAGCCGGGATCGACAGCAAGCAGGTTCTCCAGAGGCTGAACGTTTTTCGTGTAGACGTTTTCTCTCGTCTCGAAACCGTCGAACATGAGCTCGCAGGAGAGCTCCTCGGGTTCTGACGCGGTGAATTCGAGGGTTGGAGCGTCATTCGCTACGTCACTCCCCTTCTTCCACCCCACGCTCTTGTTGATGGTGAACTCTTCAGGATTGAGCATCACCTCGGGTTCGGCTTTGCCTTCCAGGCGGACCAGCTTGATCACGACCGAGGCGGTTTTCTTGTCGGCGAGGACGACCGCCGCGATGCTGCACACAAATAGCACCGGCAACACTCGCAAGAATCGTTGTTTCATGATGCAACCACTATACGAAGACTCGCACCCGCGCGCCAAACTCCGAGGACTCCCGAACGATCAGATCACCGAAATCGGTGACTTGATACTTCATCGCGTCGATGTATTTTCCGGTGAGATCGCCGCGATACCGCAGGGTGAATTTGCCGTTCGCATCGATCACCGCGGTGCCGAGGAAAATCTCGCCGCCGGCTTCGTCGCGGGTGTTGGCGTAGACGTACGCGGTGTTCGTCACGAACGCGATCAAGCTGGGATTCAAGGTCACGGCACCTTCGATGACCGTTTCGCCGGTGGCGGCGTTGAAGCGGGCGAAAGTGATGCGCGGTGTTCCATCGAGAGTAGGCCCGTCGAGGCCGAGGTCGACTCCAGGCTGTACGTTCTCGACGATGCGATTCTCGAACACCTGAGCCGACGATGAGCGATCGATCGCCACGCCAAAGTCGCGACTCCCGGAAATGTCGTTGTGCTCCACGATTGCGGTGCTGCGGCCTCCGACGAAGATTCCGCTCGCGCCGTTGCCGATGAGTCGGTTGTCGCGAATCGACGCGTTCGAGAAGTTGGTCAGAAAGATGCCGCTGCGGTGATTGCCGCTGAATTCGTTCGCAGTGATATCTCCCTGGAAGATCAGCGCCATCACACCGCGGAGGCCGTTGGCTCGGAAGGAATTCTGCTCGATGATCTGATGGCGCGGCGCGAATGCCAGATTGCGTGCGATCGAGAGAACGCCGTTGCGCGCGAAGCCGGTGATCGTCAGCCTGCGCACTGCAGCAGCCGCGGCATTGATGTTGAGCCCTTCAGCATCGCCGGCATTGCTGCCATCGAGGAGAATCTTTCCTTCGCCATCGATCCCGAAGTCCGTAATGGTGATGCGCGGGAGCGGCGACCGCGGCGCGATCGTGCCCGCAATCTCGAACTTGACGCTGCACGGCGGATTCGCATCGTCGCTGCTGCATGCCGCGTTCGCGTCGAGGATCGCCTGGCGCAGCGAGCCGGGTCCGCTGTCTTCGGCATTAGTCACCCGGAACGGACGATAGAAGACGGCGTCGATGGAAGCCGTCTGCGTCAGCATCCGGAAATCGGGCGATCGCTTTTGGGTCACGTTGGCGACAAGCGCGGTGCGCAGCTCGTGCGCCGAGAATTGAACGGGAAGACGCAGCGTCGACGTCGCATGCGGCGCAATCGAAGGATTCGTGCACATTAGGCGATAGATCCACGATGGCTTGCACGTCCATCCGTCAGCGGCCGCAGTCGCATCGGGATCTCCCGGATACGTGATGATTTCGGCGCTGATATCGGTCGCGGCAACGTCGCTCGTGTTCGTGAACGCAAATGTTGGCGTGGTCCGGTTGCTCGCATCGAGCGTGTCGGCCGATGCGATGCGGATGTCGAGATCATAGACATCGAAGATCGGCGCGACGAGCGAGACGCGGTTGTCCGCGGGATTCCAATCAGGCTCCGAAGAATCGATCGCGGCCGTGATTGTCACCGGCGGTCCTGGTTGCGGGACCAGGACTTCGAAGCTCGCGCTGCCGCCGCCATCGCGGCCGAAATTCGGAAACGTGCATCGGTACGAGGCGCCATCAACCTTGACGCACGGCACCGCTTTCGAGACGACGAACTGCGAGGGCAGCGTTACGAAAACCGTTGCGGTAGCCGGCCGGTTCGCCGCCTTGTTCGTTGCGCGAACGAAAACCTTCGCGGTTTTTCCGGGACGAAAACTGAAGTCCTGCGTGATCGTCAGTGCTAGATCGGCAAGGCGCTCGACATCGACCACGACCTGCGCCGCGTCGTTGTCGTGATTCGGATCGACACTGAAAGACTCCGTCCGCGCGGCAAGCGTGAGCGGGCCAGCGGTGTCCGGCGGAAAGAACGGCACGACGAACTCTCTCGAGTCGCCCGCGTTGAGCGTCGCGGTGTTGCACAGCACCGAGTCAGAGAACTCGAGGCATCCGAAGGTCGTCGCGCCGACAAAGCGCTGCGCCGGTTTCGTGAGCCGCACACCGGCGGCGGTCGCCGTGTCGGGGCCGAAGTTGGTCACCCTCGCTCGGACTGTGGAGATTTCGCCGGCGTTGTAGTGAGCCTCCGGCGTGAGCTGCACAGTCAGATCGGCGTTTTGCGCAAAGGTCGGGATGGCGAAGAGGAGCGTGAGTAGAAAGGTTCGGGACATGGAGAGTTATTGTAATCTGGAGTGCGGCGGCTTGCCGCCGCTTTTTGCAGCCGCGGCTTGCCGCGGCGTGCACATTCGTATAATCCGCGCCCATGAAGCGGAAAATCATCGCAGCCCTCATCGCAACTCTCATCTCCCTCGCCTCCTACGCAGCCGAAACCGACATGGCTGCCATCCGCAACGAAATCGCCAAACGCCACGACGAGGCCGTCAAGCGATTGCAGGATTGGATCGCGCTCCCTTCGATCGCGGCCGAGGATCGAAACTATCCCGCGGGGGCGGAATACATGGCGAAGCTGGCGCGCGACGCGGGCTTCCAGCAGGCGACCGTTATCAATACTGATGGGAAGCCTGGCGTTTTTGCCACTCTCGATGCGGGCGCCGCGAAAACGGTCGGCCTCTACTTCATGTACGACGTGAAGCAATTCGATCCGGCGGAGTGGACATCGCCGCCGCTCGAAGCGCGACTGGTCGACAAGCCGGGACTCGGCAAGGCGATCGTCGGCCGCGGCGCGGTCAATCAGAAGGGACCCGAGGCGGCATTTCTCGCCGCTTTGCACGCGATTCGCGGCGCGAACAAGAAAGTGCCCGTCAATCTCGTGATGGTCGCGGAGGGGGAAGAGGAG
>DATBSF010000274.1:0-4981 GCA_036559905.1 Thermoanaerobaculia bacterium
GGGGGCGGCGTGGGGGCGGGGGAGGGCGGAGGGGTTGCACAGCGAGATGGGAAATTTTCTTCTGCCGGCATCGATCGACGTTGCGAATCGATCGCGCGCGGTAATCGTCCACAACCGTTACTCCGCCGATCGCCTCCGCGACCTCGGCGTCCGCACACCGATTCACGTCGTGCCGCATCCGTACGAGCCAGACGAAGAGGCGAAAACACGGCGTGATGAGATTCGCGAGAGGCACGGATTAACGGTCAAGCATCGCGTCATCGGCCTGTTCGGCTTTCTCACGTCCGCGAAGCGTTCCGAGGTCGTGCTGGAAGCGTTCGCGAAGGCGCGGGGCGACATGCCGAATCTGCGGTTGCTGGTCGTCGGCGAGCCTGCGCCTAACATCGACATCATCTCGTTCGGCGCCGAGGGCGTCACGTTCACCGGCTACGTTCCGGATGAAGATTTCCCGGCCTACTTTGCCGCCGTCGATCGCCTCGTCAATCTCCGATACCCAACCGCCGGTGAAACCTCCGGAACATTGATCCGCGCGTTCGAGGCCGGGAAGCCTGTCGCGGTCAGCGACTACGCGCAATTCGCGGAGCTGCCCGACGATTGCGTCGCGAAGATTCCGTTCGGCGACCGCGAGGTCGAAGCGCTGGCGGATTTCATCCTGCGCAATATGAAAGATCCATCAAGCCCGCAACGGCGCTGGCTGAAAGAAAACGCGCAGATGGAGAAAACCGTCGAGGGCTATCTCGCCGCTCTTCAGGACTCAGGACTCAGGACTCAGGACTCAGGACTGCGAAGCACACTACCAATCTTCCCGCAACTCGAGTTCGTCAGCCGCGACGCAACGTCGATCACGATCCGAAACGCCGGCGATGCAACTCTGCGGGCGAGAGAATACGGCGAGCCCGGCTACCACCTCATCGCGAACGGGCAGTGGCTCGATCTGCCGGGCGATGTGAAACCCGGCGACACCGCAAAAATCGAGCTCCCCACGGACCTGCGCGCAAAATCACTCGAGCTCTTTCACGCGATGCAGGGGATTCCGGCCGTCGACCCGAAGGCGTGGGTGCGTGTCGCGATTCACTGACGCCTCGCTCGACCGCCTCCGCCAGATCCTCGGCCGCCGTCCCGCGATCGAGATCACCGCTCCCGAGTATCGCCGCGCGTGCGTGCTCGTCCCGATCGTCCGCGTGCACGATGCGTGGTCGATTCTCTTCTCGCGGCGATCCGCGAATCTCGCCGCGCACAGCGGGCAGATCGCGTTTCCCGGCGGCGCGGTTGAGGAAGGCGAAGCCCTCGAAGCGGCTGCAATTCGCGAGGCCGAGGAGGAAGTGGGAATTCATCGCGGCGCCGTGGAACTGATCGGCCGCCTCGACGATGTCACCACGAACAGCGGCTTTCTCGTCGCACCGTTCGTCGGCGTGATTCAGGAGCGCATCGACTACGTCCTGCAGGAGGCGGAGGTCACCGAGGTCTTCGAGGTGCCGATCGAGGCGCTGCTCGATATCGCGCAACCCGAGGTCCGCTTCGTCCCGTTTCGCGAACGAAAGTATCCGGCGTATTTTTATCGCTATCGCGACTACGAAATCTGGGGCCTCACCGGCCGGATGCTGAAGGCATTTCTGGATCTCGTGTGGCAGGCGATCTGATCTGGAGTGCGGCGGCTCGCCGCCGCTCTCAAAGCCGCGGCTTGCCGCGGCCCGGCAGCCAAGGCGCCAGCCGCGACAAGCGTACTGGGAAATGTGAGACAGTTGCTTGATCGCTTTCCTTCGTGACAAGGAACCTCGCGTTTATGCGTCCTACGAAAAAAAGTATTCCGAAATTCGGTAACGAAGACGAAGAGCGAGACTTCTGGGAACGTGCGGACTCGACGAACTACATTGATTGGTCGAAGAGTACGCGCGAGACATTACCGAAGCTCCGGCCAACTCTTCGTACGATTTCCATTCGTCTCCCCGAATCGATGATCGCGCAGCTCAAGACGCTCGCGAACAAAAAGGACGTTCCGTACCAGTCGCTCGTCAAGGTCTACCTCGCAGACCGCATCGAGGCCGAGCTCGCTTCGGCAAAAGCATCCCGTCGAACGTAACGAACATAGGCGACATGGAGACGCCCGGCACCGGCAAGAAAGACGCGAAGTTCGTCATCGGATGCTTCACGGTCCTGTATTCGATGGCGTTTCTGTTCATCGCCCTGGCGTGGTTCGGTGTTCCGATCGGCGAGAACAATCACGGACTGGATGTGGTCTTCAACCGCAATCTGATCTACACAACCGGAAAAGTCGTTCGATTCGACAGTTTTCATATGTCGAGGTCCAATACATCGACTCCCGTCGTCGAGATCCCGGTCGGCAAGACGCTTTTCCGATTCAAGGGCGAGGGGATGGACTCGCATCCATTCAGCAAGGGCGACACGATTCCGGTTGCCTATCCCGCCGGACACCCGGACAAGGCCTACATCCGCACGTTTCGGCAGATGTACTTCGGCTCCCTGCTGATGCTTCTCTTCGCATCGCCATTCCTCGCCCTGGCGGTATGGGGGACAATCATGCAGATTCGCGACCGCCTGCGCGCGTAGCGATCTGCCACGTGTTCCCCCACCGGTCCTCGATCATCGCGCGACGGTCGCCATACGGCGTGTCCACCGGCTCCTCGATCGTTCGCGCGCCGGCTTTGATCGCGCGTCGGTATGTTGCGTCAGCGTCGGCGACGTAAACGTAGAGAAATGCGGGCGTCGCGTTACGGACGCCCGTGTCGCTGATCATGATGTTCGAGTCGCCGATGGTGATCACCGCGGGCCGATCGGCGGAATAGTCACCCGTCGCGTCGAACACGAGCTTGATGAAGTCGACGAGCTTACGCGCGTCATGCGCGACGATCCGCGGAGTTACTGTATGCCAGTTCATTTTGCGTTCGTGGCAACAAGCCACGCCTCCTGGTCCTTGATTGTCTCCTCCATCGCCGACAGCACGTCGGGGAAAATCTTTCCGTATTCGCGAAAGAAGGCGTGGAGTTGTTTCTCGACATTCGACGCCAGCGAATGATCGAAACTTCCGGCGCTCATCGCGAACGGCATCCCGATTCGCTCGCGATGCGCGAGAGTCGGGATGTCGAGCCACACCGCCATGCTGAGCGACCAGGTGCCCTTGTCCCACTTGATCTCCATCGGCCTCGACAACACTTCGGACTTGAATGAGCGCGACAGGCGCCGGAATCCGAAGGTGCCGAGGTTCTCGACGACGGCCGCCGTGAAGTATTCGTCGAGTTTGGGATCGCGCTCGAAGCGGTTCGCGTCGGTCGAATGCGGATCAAAGGATCGCCATGGGTAGTCCTTGCGGATGTAGTCCTGCAGTTCGTCATTGTGGGCGACGAAGAAATCCCGCCAAGCGATCTCATTGGCTTCGAGCGACACGCCTTTGAACCAGTTTTGCTCGCGGAAGACCCACGCGTCTCTAGCGGCGCAGGCCAGCGCATCGCCCTGGAGACATCGATCGAGCATGAATCGAACCTCGGCATCGAATCCCGCCCGCACGTTCTTGAGGTACTCGTACGGCGGTTCGAAGTTCGCGACCTTCGCGCCGATGTCGACGAGGCGCCTGCGTCCAAGGGTGAGGTATTCGAGCCGCGGCTTGTCGGGGAGGCTCCAGATGAATTTCGAGTGATCCGGTTTTCGCTTCATTGCGCCGCGAGCAGGTTCGCGTCGCGCGAGAGGACCCATTGTCCGCTCTTCAGTTTGCGAAAGATCGTGAGGATGTGTCCCGCGCGGCGGTTCTTGTCGATCGTCACCGTGATGTACGACCAGCAGTATGCGAGATCGCCGCTGACGGAGATCTCCTTGATCTCCTGCTGCATCTCGATCTTTCCCGGCAACGCCCGAAAATTCTTCGCGAAGACATCCTTCGTCATCGGAGGCTGATTGGGGGTGAGAAAGGTCACGTCGTCGGCCATCAAGGTGAGAATGGTGTCGAGATCTCCGGTACGACTGGCGTCACGCCAGCGTTCGATGACTTTTCGGATCTGCTGTTCGTCGCTATTCATCTCCGGCAACCTCCTTCTCTTCGGCTGCCTCGGCGCGATCGGCTTCGATCACATGCGCTTTGGATTCGACGAACAATCCTTCGAGCTCCTGCATGGCGTGTCCGAGGGAGCCGGAGCCGCGGATGCGATCGCGATCGCGGCGGATCAATGCGATGCCGCCCGCGGTGATCGCGATGGAGGCGATGAGGACTGCGATGATGAATAAGAACGCGGCCATGCCTAACGCAGGAGGCGGTTGATTTCCTCGGCCAGCTTTGACGATTCGAACGGTTTGCTGAGGATCGCGTCGGCACCGCATTGCTTCGCGCGGTCCGCGTCGAATGCCTCCATCGATCCGTGCATCAGGATCACCGGCGTCGAGCCGGAGGATTTGATCGTGGAGCAGAGGTCGTAGCCGGTGCGATCCGACAGCGCGATCGCCGTGATCACGAGGTCGAATGGACCGGTGCGGAGAGCCACGTCCGCTTCCTTTGCATCTTTCGCCGCGACGATCGAAGCGCCGGGGAGGGAGAGCTCGATGACTTTCTGAATCGTGATGCTCGGGTCGACGATGAGGATGCGCCGGCCGACGACGTGCGCGGCCGTCTGCGCCGTTTTTGGCGCCGACGATTCACCGAAGAGCTTCGAAAACAGGCCCATGCGCGTCACGTTATCACGGGCGGAATGATGTTCAGTCTTAACGGACGAGAGAAGGAACCTTCGTCAATCGACGAGTTCCTCGACCTCATAACCGGGAACCGACGACAGCTCGGTATCGGTCGGTTCAAGGTAGAGCTCGATAGCCTCGCGGATATTCGTCAGTGCTTCCTCGCGACTTTCGCCCTCGCTAATGCAGCCGGGTAGCGCTGGGACAAAGACGGTGAATCCGCCTTCATCACTCGGCTCAAGTACGATCTTCAGCTTCACGCTCTGATGATACCTCGGGAGGCTCCATCTACTTCTTGATCAACCCC
>DATBSF010000275.1:0-3127 GCA_036559905.1 Thermoanaerobaculia bacterium
GCAAACCGCCCGTCCATGACTTCAAAGCGTCTGTCGATCTCGTCGAAGTGTCCTTCTGTCGTCGTACGGAATCGCTCGAGTTTCTCGTCGACGAGAATCACCGATTCCGCGATGCGCCTGGTTTCATCATGAAGACTTTCGACTTGAACATAGGTTCGCCGGACATCCGTTTCCAAGCGCTGGAACCGCGCATCTAGTACTGTGAGCAGCTCCTCGTTCGTCACTAACGCCACCGTACCTCGGCACGATGCCAGGGTCAAGAAACTCTAGCCCGCGTAGAAAACATCCACGAGACCATCAGCCAGATCACGCCAAACGTGATCGCCATGTCCGCGATGTTGAAGACGCCCGTGTGCAAAGGACCGACCGCAAGATAGAGAAAATCGGAGACGCGTCCGGCGAACCGCAACCGATCGATCAGATTTCCAATGCCGCCGCCGATGATCGCCGCCAGCGCGATGTCATCGCCGCGATGCAGCTTGCTGCGGAAGAGCGCAACGATCGCGACGATCAGTCCGATTGCCACCACGATGTCGAACACGATCGTCCGCATGCTCTCCGGAAAATTCTCGCCGAGGCTGAGGAAGGCGCCGCGGTTGTCGGTGTAGACGAGCGTGAGGACGCCGTAATGTCGCGGCGCGGCGCCCGCCAGCGTCATGCGGGCGACGGACTTCGTGGTCTGATCGGCGACCAGAATGAAAAAGACTAGAGCGAGTAGAAGCGCGCGCCTCACATCACCAACTCGGCGATGACCTGAATGGACGAGACGTTCTGGAATCCGCGCGGAAGTTTGAGTCCGCGCTGCGCGCGTTTGCCGATGTACGACTCGAGATCCGACGGCTTCAAATTCGTGTATCGCTTTCCGGCATTCACGACCAGCGTGCCGTCGCGCGGAACGATCGCGGTGCTGACGACTTTCTCAGGCGCAATCGGCGTGCGATGGATCTTGATCGTCTGCACGCCCTTGCCTCGCGTGAGTTGGGGCAACTCGCTCGCGCCGAACAGCAGCAGTTTCCCCTCGGTGGTCGCGGCGGCGACGTTGTCCTTGTTCACGTCTCCAACGCGCTGCGGCTTGAGCGTCGTCGCCCCTTCATTCACGTTGACGATCGTTTTCCCCGCTTTGCGATCCGTGACGAGCTCCTCAAAACGCGCGACGAACCCGTACCCATCGTCGGTTGTGAGGAGCCAGAGATCGTCGGGATCGCCCATCATCACACCCGTAAACGTTGCGCCGGGCGGCGGAGTCAGAAATGCCGTCAGCGGCTCGCCATGACCTTTCGCGGACGGCAGCTCATGCGCCGGTAGCGCGTACGTGCGGCCTGTCGAATCGAGAAAAACGGCGACTTGATTGCTGCGGCCGCGCGCCGCGTGCGAGTACGCATCGCCTGCCTTGTACTGCAGCGCATTCGCATCGAGATCGTGACCCTTTCCCGCGCGAATCCAGCCTTTTTCTGAAAGCACCACGGTCACCGGTTCCGACGGAATCAGCGCCGTCGCATCGATCGCTTTTGCCGCTTCACGCTCCACAATCGGCGACCGGCGCCGATCGCCGAACTCCTCGGCATCCTTCACGAGCTCCTCGCGCACCTGCTTCTTGAGCCGAACTTTCGATCCGAGGATTTTCTCGAGGTTCGTGCGCTCTTCGGCCAGCGTCGATTGCTCGCCGCGGATCTGCACTTCCTGAAGCTTGTTGAGATAGCGCAGCTTCAGTTCGAGGATCGCTTCCGCCTGCGCGTCGGAGAGCTTGAAGCGTTTCATCAGCACCGGCTTCGGCTCATCTTCGCGGCGGATGATCTTGATGACTTCGTCGATGTTGAGATACGCGATCAGGTAGCCATCGAGGATGTGCAGCCGCGCGTTGACCTGATCGTAGCGATGCTGCAGCCGGCGCCGGACAGTTTCCGTCCGGAACTCGAGCCATTCGAGCAGCAGATCTTTGAGCGCGTAGAGCTGCGGCCGGCCGTCGAGGCCGATGATGTTCATGTTGACGCGATACGTCCGCTCGAGATCGGTGGTCGCGAAGAGATGCTGCATCAGCTCGTCGAGGTCGATGCGATTGGATCGCGGGACAATGACGAGTCGTGTTGGATTTTCGTGATCGGATTCATCGCGGAAATCCTCGACCATCGGAAGCTTTTTCGCCTGGTACTGCGCCGCGATCTGCTGCAACACTTTGCTCGGCGACACCTGAAACGGGAGCGCGGTGATCACGATGTCGCCTTGTTCCGTCTCCCACCTTGCGCGCGCCCGAATCGACCCGTTACCGCTCTTGTACATGTCTCGGATCTCCGCCAGCGGCGTGATGATCTCCGCCTCGGTCGGAAAATCGGGACCTTTGATGTGCTTGGTGAGCTGCGCGATGTTCGCGTCCGGATGGTCGATCAACTCGAGACACGCGTTCACGACTTCGCGCACGTTGTGCGACGGAATGTCGGTCGCCATTCCGACCGCGATGCCAGACGCGCCGTTGAGCAGCACGTGCGGCAATCGCGACGGAAGCAGCTTCGGCTCGCGCAATGTGCCGTCGAAGTTCTGGCCCCAGTCGGTCGTGCCCTGTTCCAACTCCGATAAGAGCGTCTGCGCGAACTTCGTCATCCGCGATTCGGTGTAGCGCATCGCTGCGAATGATTTAGGATCATCGGGCGAACCCCAGTTGCCCTGTCCGTCAACCAGCGGATAGCGCATGGAGAACGGTTGCGCCATGAGCACCATCGCCTCGTAGCAAGCGGTGTCGCCGTGCGGATGGAACTTGCCGATGACATCGCCGACCGTGCGCGCCGATTTCTTGAACTTCGCGGTGGAGCCGAGCCCGAGCTCGGACATCGCGTAGATGATGCGGCGCTGCACCGGCTTGAGCCCATCCGCGATGTGCGGCAGCGCGCGATCGAGGATGACGTACATCGAGTAGTCGAGGTACGCCTTCTGTGCGAAGGTCGCGACCGGAGTTTGCTCGATGTCGGGGGGAGGAGGCGGCGGCGGGGGTTTGAGAGTTAGCTGCTCTTTGCTTTTTCTGGTGGCCATTGGAGAACGGGAATGTTAAATGTTTAATGTTGAATGTTGAATGTTCAGGCGATCGCTTCATTCAACATTCAACATTAAACATTCAACATTCCTCGTCACTCCAGTA
>DATBSF010000276.1:0-7740 GCA_036559905.1 Thermoanaerobaculia bacterium
TCCGCCGAAAGAAGGGGAGCGTTATTTCGCGCTGATCAAAGTCGAAGCGGTCAACTTCGAGCATCCCGACATCGCTCGCGAGAAGACGCTGTTTGACAACCTCACGCCGCTCTATCCCGACAAGCGCGTCAAACTCGAGACTCCGACGAACATGTCGTCGCGCGTTCTCGATCTGATTGCGCCGGTCGGCAAAGGCCAGCGCGGACTGATCGTCGCGGCGCCGAAAACCGGCAAGACGATGCTGCTGCAGGCGATCGCGAACGCGATCACTTCAAATCATCCCGAGATCACGCTGATCGTGCTGCTCATCGATGAGCGGCCCGAAGAAGTCACGGACATGCAGCGCTCGGTGAAGGCGGAAGTGATTTCGTCGACGTTCGACGAACCGGCCTCGCGACACGTGCAGGTCGCGGAGATGGTCATCGAAAAGGCGAAGCGGCTTGTCGAGCATCGCCGCGATGTCGTCATTCTCCTCGACTCGATCACGCGTCTTGCCCGCGCGTACAACACCGTCGTGCCTCCCTCGGGCAAGGTGTTGTCGGGCGGCGTCGACTCCAACGCGCTGCAGCGTCCGAAGCGCTTCTTCGGTTCGGCGCGCAACGTCGAAGAAGGCGGATCGCTGACGATCATCGCAACCGCGCTGATCGATACCGGCTCGCGCATGGACGACGTCATCTTCGAAGAGTTCAAGGGCACCGGCAACATGGAAGTGCACCTCGACCGCAAGCTGATGGAGAAGCGCGTCTTTCCTGCGCTCGACATCAACAAATCGGGCACGCGCAAAGAGGAACTGCTGCTGGAGCGCAACGAGCTCAATCGCATCTGGGTCCTTCGCAAGGTCTTCTCGCCGTTGTCGACCGTCGAGTCGATGGAGTTGCTGGTTGAGAAGCTGGAGAAGACGCGGACGAATGCCGAGTTCCTCAACGCAATGTCGTCGATGTAGAGCTTTCCAAGTTTATCCCTCGCGGGGGTTGGGTCTAAGGGGCGGAAGCGAGGGATCTCCGGTGGTGCAGCTGTATCGTTGCGAAAAAGCGACACCGGAGGCGAAGTCGCGCAGATGTGTCAACGATGATCATCGCGACTTCGCCTCGAATGTCGCTCGTGCCACCGCCGCAGCTGCGCCACCGTAGATCCCTCGCTCCCACCCTGGAGCCCACCCGTGCTCGGGATAAACTAAAAAAATGATTGCGACGCTGCTGCTCGCCGCAACGATTCGCGTCTCAGCGGCCGCCAGCCTCATGGATGCGCTGGGCGAAATCGCGCGCAATTACAAGAAGGACGCGATCGTCTTCAATTTCGGAGCGTCGAGTCTTCTCGCGCGTCAGATCGCCGAAGGCGCACCGGCGGATGTCTTCATCTCCGCGGACGAGATCCAGATGGATCGTCTGCAGCAGCGCGTCCTGATCGCCTCCCGAAAAAACATTCTCTCGAACACGCTGGTCGTCGTGGTGCCGAATGACAGCCGGATCGGGATTCGCTCCGCAAATGATCTCGTTTCCATTCGCAGGATTGCGCTTGCACAGCCCGACAGTGTGCCGGCCGGCGTTTACGCAAAAGCGTGGCTCGTGAAGTCGCGCGTGTGGGATCGCGTAGCCGGCAAGGTCATTCCTACCGAGAATGTTCGCGCGGCGCTCGCTGCGGTTGAAAGCGGAAACGTCGACGCCGGAATCGTCTACGCGTCCGACGCGGCGATCTCGCGCAAGGTCAGGATTGCTTTTCGCGTCACCGATGGGCCGAAGATTTTCTATCCCGCGGCGGTCCTCGCGGAGTCGCGTAAAAGGGCGGCCGCCCAGCGTTTTCTCGATTATCTGCGGAGCGACTCCGCGCGCCAGGTATTTCGGAGGTATGGTTTCCTGTTGCCGTGATGGAAACCTCCGACGCCGCGATCGTCCTGTTCACACTGCAGTCGGCGCTGATCAGCACCGCGCTCGTCGTCCCGATCGGCCTCGCGATCGCGTGGGCACTCGGACGACTCCATTGGCGCGGCAAATCGATTGTCGAGACCCTTGTCATGATGCCGCTCGTCATGCCGCCGGTCGCTACCGGTCTGCTTCTGCTCAAGTTCTTCGGACGGCGTGGGCCATTGCACGGATTGGTTGACGTCGTCTTCACTTGGCGTGCGGTCGTCGTCGCGATGGTCGTGATGTCGATGCCGCTGTTCGTCCGATCGGCGCGCGTCGCGCTGGAAGAGGTGAACGCTCGATACGAAAACGTCGCGAGAACACTGGGCGCTTCGGAGCCGCGCGTTTTCTTCGCGATCACGCTTCCGCTGGCAATGCGCGGCGTCATCGCTGGGACCGTGCTCGCGATGGCGCGCGCGATCGGGGAGTTTGGCGCAACGATCGTCGTCGCCGGCAACATCCCCGGTCGCACGACGACGCTTTCGCTCGCGATCTTCGATCGAATCCAGCTCGGAAAGGATTCCGAGGCGTACCGGCTGCTCTTGATCTCGGCGGTGATCGCGTTTGTCGCGCTTTGGATCAACGAGGCCGTCGTGCGCAGGCGGTAGCATGCTCGAGCTCGATCACGTCCGCCTTCCGCTCGCACATTTCGAGCTTGACGTTACGTTTGCTACCAGCGCGCAATCGACCGGAATCTTCGGCCCGTCCGGATCGGGCAAGACGACTGTGCTCGAATTGATCGCCGGCATCCGGCGACCGCAAAGCGGGACCATCGCGATCGATGAAGTCATCGTCAACGATATTCCGGCTCGCAAGCGCGCGGTCGGCTATGTGCCGCAGGGCGAATCGCTTTTTCCGCACATGACTGTCGAGCGAAACATTCGATTCGGCGTTCGCGATCACCAGGCGGAAAACTTCATTCAGCGCGTCGTGGAAGTGCTCGAGATCGCCCCGCTGATGCGACGCGGTGTCGGCGCGCTCTCGGGCGGCGAATCGAAGCGCGTGGCTCTCGCACGCGCCCTCGTCACTTCGCCGCGCCTGTTGCTCCTCGACGAGCCGCTGGCGGGCCTCGATCGCCCTCTCCACGGCCGGGTGATCGAGTTCCTGATCCGCGTCCGCGATGAGCTCGGCGTGCCGATGCTGTACGTGACCCACGATCCCGTTGAGCTGGAACGCGTTGTGTCCCAAACGGTTGTCATTGATCGTGGGAGTGTCGTGCGCTGACCCTTTGTTCTGTTAGCCTGAGCTCGGATGGCCAAACGCTCCCGGATCAAGGATTTCCTCTGGCGACACTCCGCCGGCATCGCCTTCACGGTGATGGTGGCCTTCGTCGCACTGATCGGATTCGTCGGCTACACCTACGCCGTCATCACGAAGAAATTCGATTCCAGCCGCCGCTGGGACTTGCCGAGCCGCATCTACTCCGACGCGACTCCGATCGTTCCGGGCGCGAGTCTCCCTCGTGCGCTGCTGGAGCCGAAACTCAACCACGTCGGCTATCACGAGACCCGCATGCGCGTCTCGAATCCCGGCGAATACCGATTCGTCGCCGGCAATCTCGAAATCTATCTGCAGAACTTCGAATATCCCGACATTGAGTTTCGCGCGCTGCCGGTCCTGATCGATTTCGAGGGACCGACCGTGCGTTCGGTCAAGCGTCTCGATGACGGAGTCACGCTGCGCGGAATCCGCATCGAGCCGGAGCTGATCACTTCGATCTACAACAACGAGATGGAGGACCGCCTCCCGGTGCGATTGGCTTCCGTTCCGAAGCCGGTCGTCGACGCCATCATCGCGACCGAGGACAAGAACTTTGAGAATCATGCCGGGATCTCGATCCGAGGAACGTTCGGCGCGTTGATGACCGATCTGAAGCAGAGGGCTTGGACGCACGGCGGATCGACGCTCACGCAGCAGCTCGTGAAGAATCTTTTTCTCAATCCGGAGCGAACGTGGCGTCGGAAGGGCACCGAAGCTTTGATGGCGGTCCTTCTCGAGCTGCGCTATCGCAAGCCCGAAATCCTCGAGGCGTATCTCAACGAAATCTACCTCGGACAAAACGGCGCCGTGCAGATCATCGGTGTCGAGCAGGCTTCGCAGGTCTACTTCGGAAAACACGTCACGTATCTGACGCTGCCCGAAGCGGCAACGCTGGCCGGCATGATCAGCTCGCCCAACGTTCGGAATCCGCTGAAATATCCCGATCGCGCGAAGTCGCGCCGCGATCTCGTCCTCAAACTGATGCTCGATCAGGGAAAAATCGAGCAGACCGAATACGCCCGAGCGGTCGCGTCGGCGCTGACAACGTCGCGATTTCCGAAAACCTCGCGCAGCGCGCCGTTCTTCGTCGACCTCGTTCTCAAGCAGCTTCGCGAGACTTATCCCGAAACGCAGCTCAAGACCGAAGGCCTGCGAATCTTCACGACGCTCGACACGATCATGCAGCGCTCGGCGGAACAGGCGCTCGAAGCGGGAGTCGTCGATCTCGACCGCCGCTATCCATATCTCAGGAAATCTCCGGTGCCGCTCGAGGGCGTGATCCTCACGATTCAGCCGGGAACGGGATACGTGAAGGCGCTCGTCGGCGGCCGGAACTACTCGAAGACGCAATTCAATCGCGCGATTCAGGCGCGCCGTCAGCCGGGATCGCTGTTCAAGCCGTTCGTCTACATCACCGCAATGGATCCGTCGCGCGGACAGCAGGCGCTGACTGCGGCGACGGTCCTCGATGATTCGCCGATCACGGTGAAATCCGGCAATGCCGTGTGGCAGCCGCAGAACTACGATTTGCGATTTCATGGACGCGTCTCGGTCCGCGAGGCGCTGGCGCATTCGTACAACATTCCGGCAGTCCGCGCGGCGATCGACGCCGGCGTTCCGAACGTGATCAAGGAAGCGTCGGCGATCGGAATCGAAAGCCGCCTCGAGCCGTATCCATCGGTGTCACTCGGCTCGTTCGAAGTGACGCCTCTCGAAATCGCCTACGCCTACTCAGCCTTCGCAAACCTCGGCGTAAAAGCGGAGCCGATCTCGATTCTCGCGGTTTCGACGCGCGAAGGAAAACTGCTCGAGAACCGCGAAGTGAAAATGAAGCGCGTCGCTCCGGCGAGCGTTTGCTACGTGATGAACGACATCCTGCAGGACGTCTTCAACTACGGAACCGCCGGCAGCGCACGCCGCTACGGATTTACGCGCGCATTTGCCGGAAAAACCGGGACGACCAGCAACTATCGCGATGCGTGGTTCATCGGCTATTCGCCAAAGATTCTCAGCCTGGTGTGGATCGGATTCGACGATGCCCGCAGCGTGCGTCTCGCGGGCGGCGACGCCTGCGTTCCGATCTGGACCGCGTACATGAATCGCATCTCGGGCATGGTTCCCGACGTCGCCTGGAAGCGGCCCGACGATGTCATCACTCGCGAAGTCGATCCCGAATCGGGGATGCTCGCGACGCCGTACTGCCCGCAGACTCGCGGCGAGATTTTCGTCGCGGGCACCGAACCGGCCGTCCTGTGCCCCCTGCACGCAGGCAGCGGCGAACCGAGCCCGCTGTGGCGTGACGGCGACACTTTCCCCGGGGACCAACCGACGACCTCGCCGGACGGCCGTCGCGATCAGAAAAAAGAACGCGACAAGGGAATCCGGCGGCTGCTCCGCATCATTTTCGGGAACGGACAATGAGCACCGTCGCAGAGACTCCCGCTGAATCTCCATCGATTCCCAACCTTTTTCATCGCGCGAAAGATCGCTTCGAGCGCGCGATGTTCTACACCGGCGGCATCACCGACCTCGGTATCCAAACCGTCCGCGATATTGTTCGCGGCCCGATCGAGACCAAACTGCTGATCGCGCAGTTCGAGCAGATCGGCGTGCGGTCGCTCTCGATCGTCGCGATCACATCGCTGTTCATCGGAATGGTGCTCGCGCTGCAGACGGCGTATTCGCTCGATCAGTTCGGCGTGAAGCTGTTCATCGGGAAAGTCGTTTCGCTCTCGCTCGTTCGCGAGCTCGCGCCGGTGCTGATGTCGCTGATGGTGGGCGGGCGTGTGGGGGCGGGCATCGCGGCGGAAATCGGCACGATGAAAGTGACGGAACAGATTGATGCCTTGCGCGCGCTGGCGGCCAGCCCGATCAAGAAACTCGTCGTCCCGAAAGTCCTTGCGACGACGCTGATGTTTCCGGTGCTGACCGTCGTGTCGAACGCTGTGGGAATCTTCGGAGGCCTGGTCATCGCGGTCGCCAACCTGCACATCAGCGCGAACTTTTACATCCGAAGCGTCATTACCAGCGTGCGGTACAACGATCTCGCCTCCGGAATCGGCAAGACATTTTTCTTCGGCTTCGCGGTCGGACTGGTCGCCTGCTACAACGGTTTGCGAACGACCGGCGGAGCGGATGGCGTCGGCCGCTCAACAACGCAGACGGTCGTGATGGCAGCGATCACGGTTCTGATCCTGGACTTCTTTCTGACTAAGCTATTTCTTATCGCATTCTGATGACCGACATCGATTCCGCAGACCGGCGCGCCGAACCGCGCGACACTCCCGATCGGCGCCGCCACACGCGCGAGCCGTTCGTCGAGTTTCACGACGTCTACAAAGCCTACGGATCGAAACAGGTTCTCCGCGGCGTCAACCTCACTGTCCACCGCGGAGAGGTCATGGTGATTCTCGGCGGCTCAGGATCGGGAAAGTCGGTCACGCTGCGACACATGCTCGGCCTCGAGGCTCCGGACCAGGGACGCATCGTCGTCGAGGAAGAGGACATCACCGATCTTCCCGAGGAAGACCTTTATCGCGTGCGCAAGAAATTCGGGATGCTCTTTCAAAGCGGTGCGCTCTTCGACTCGATGTCGGTTTTCGAGAACATCGCCTTTCCGCTGCGCGAGCACACCGAGATGTCCGAGGATGAGATCACGCGCGCGGTGAATGAGAAGCTCGAACTGGTGAACCTGCCCAACACGGCGCATTTGATGCCGGTCGATTTGTCAGGCGGCATGCGCAAGCGCGTCGGACTCGCGCGATCCATTGTTCTGGATCCGAAGATGATCCTTTACGACGAGCCCACAACGGGACTCGATCCGATCACGGCCCAGAAGATCAACGAGCTGATCATTGACCTGCAGTCGAAACTGAATGTGACCTCAGTCGTCGTAACGCATGACATCCAGTCCGCCTTTTCGGTGGGTGACCGCATCGCGTTCTTGAGCCGAGGGGTTTTCGAGTGGGTGGGGGCGATGGAGCAAGCGAGGAACACCGACCACACGGGCCTGCGCGAGTTCTTCAGGGCGAGTATGGTTACGGCCGCCCAGCCAACCGGGTCCTGAATGGCTCTGTGTACTCTGTGCTCTCTGTGGTGAGAGTCTTTCACCACAGAGGGCACAGAGAGCACAGAGCCAACTCAGGACTCAGGACTGAAATGTCGTAGACAATACGAGGGTTCGTAGTTTCAACAACACATGGCCACGAAACAGAAGCAGAGCCAGAAACAGAGCACCATCCGCGTGGGCGCGCTGGTAACGGCTGCGGCCGTCGTGCTGATGGTGTTCCTCTTCTTCATTGGCTCGGAACAGAAGATCTTCTCCCGCAAGAACGAATACAAAGTCCGGCTCGACACCGTTGCCGGTCTCGCTGAAGGCAATCCGGTCAAGATCTCCGGCGTCACGGTCGGCGTCGTGAAGGACATCTACCTTCCGCCCGATCCGAAGAAGAAGGACGTCGACATCACCCTGATGGTCGATCGCAAGTATGCCGATCGCATCCGCAGCGATTCGCGTGCGCGGATGAAAAAGCTCGGTCTTCTCTCGGGCGACAGCTACATCGACATCAGTCCGGGAAAT
>DATBSF010000277.1:0-29309 GCA_036559905.1 Thermoanaerobaculia bacterium
AGACACGGGAGTCTTCGAGGAGATCTACCGTCAGCATGGTGACCGTATGAAAAGCATCGCCTACAACCACCTCGGCAACGTCTCGGACGCCGAAGACGCGGTGCAGGAGACGTTTCTCAAGGTCCATCGTGCGGCCTCGACATACAACGGTGAATCGGCATTCGGCACCTGGCTGTATCGCGTGCTGATCAACACCTGCTACGACGCATTGCGACGCCGCCAGCGGCGCATTCAGGAATCGCCAATCGACGATGTGATCACGACCGAGCGCGCGGTCAGCAGCGTCGACGATGCGAAGCGGATGACGCTGCGCAAGATGCTGAACGAGCTTCCCGAGCAGCGCCGCTCGGTCTTTCTGCTCTTCGAAGTGGAAGGACTGAGCCACGCCGAGATCGCGCAGACATTGAACATCACGGAAGGGAATTCGAAGTGGATTCTCTTCGCGACCAAGAAGCAGTTACAGGAAAAATGGAAAACCCAGTCATGAAAATTCAATGCGAGAATATTGACGATCTTCTCCTCGAAGGCGATCACTTTTCGATGCAGACCGCCGCGAACCACGCGAAGGGCTGCCCCGCCTGCGCGGAAAAGATCGCGTCGTGGAACGAGATCTCGTCCGTCGCGCAAGGCATGCATACGACGTGGCAGAACGACATGCTGTGGCCGCGCATCGAGCGGACGATCCGCGCCGAGAAGCGGCACAAGCAGTCAAAGCTGTGGCAGATCGCGGCCGCCATCGTGATGCTGTCGGGACTCGGAATCTTCGCGTGGAAGGCCGCCGACAGACTCAGCACCGACCAGTTCAATCAGCGCATTCTTCAGGAGTCGGCAGTCGATGAAGTCGAGAAGGCAGAGAAGGCGCATCTGGCAGCGATCGATCAATTGGAGAAGAGCGCGCAGCCGAAACTCGACGAGCCGTCGACGCCGCTGCTCGTCAGCTACAGAGAAAAACTAATGTTGCTCGATGACGCCATCGCAGAGTGCCAGGCGAACATCGATCGCAATCGAGAGAACGCACACCTCCGCAAGCAGTTGCTGGCCATTTACTCGGAGAAGCAGCGCACGCTGCGAGAAGTGTTGCGGGAGGGAAACCATGTTTCGAATCAGTAGTTGGATTGCGGTGGGCCTGCTCCTTTCGTCCACCGTTGCATTCGCGGATGAAGACCGCTACGAGAATAAGCTCCACGCCAATCTGACGTGGAAAGGCGGGCGCGTGACGATCGAGCACAAGTTCGGACACGTCGACCTCCGCACAAACAGCGGCGACGCCGTGACCGTCCGCGGCACTGTCCGCGCCTCTGATGACGAGATCGGCAAACGCATTTACCTCGATGTATCGAGCGGCTCCGACGGCATTTCGATCCGCACGGTCTATCCGGAAGTGCACATTCACGGCGGGCACGTTTCGTACTCGGCAGACCTGGAGGTGACGATTCCGGAGCGCGCATCGCTGCTTCTCAAGAATCGCTTCGGAAGCATTCAGGTGCAGGGCCTGCGCACCGCCAGCGAGATCGTCAACGGCCAGGGCTCGATCGACTTCCGCGACAGCCGCGGCGCACAACGCATCGAGAATTCGTTCGGATCGGTGTCGGTCTCCAACAGCAAGGGCGATACGACAGTGCAGAACGCGAATGGATCGGTCACCATCGACCAGGTCGACGGCAACCTCATGGTCACCGACCGCTTTGCCTCGGTATCGGTCAAGGGCGCGAAGAAAGCGGTGATGATTCAGAACTCGAACGGCTCGGTGCAGCTGAGCGATGTCGGCGCCGAGGCGCGCGTGACCAATGCGTTTGGCAGCGTCGGCGTCAGCGATGTCGATGGGAGCCTCCAGCTCACCAATCAGAACGGCAGCGTCGACGTCCGGGACATCAAAGGCGCGGTGACCATCAAGAACTCTTACGCAACTACGATCGTCTCGGACGTGCACAACGATCTGATCGTCGACTCGACGAACGGCAAAGTCGAAGCGTCGCAGATCCGCGGATCCGCCGATGTCAAAGGCAGCTTCGCGCCGATCGACGTGCGCGACATCTCCGGACCGGCCAACATAACCAACTCGAACGGCAACGTCACCGCCGTCGACATTCGCGGCAAGCTCACGGTTGACACGCGATTCGGCCTCGTGAAGGCCGAGCGCATCCGCGGCTCGCTCGATGTCGAGAACGCCAACGGCGGCGTCACCGCCAGCGACATCGCCGGATCGGCGCGCGTGCGAACGAGCTTCGCATCGGTCTTTCTCAAAGGCATCGACGGCTCGGTCGACGTAGAAAATCAGAATGGCGCCGTGTCTGTCGCCGGTCTGAAAAACTCGTGCACGAATCTCGCGCTGCGGACCACGTACGCGCCGATCAAAGTCGCGTTGCCATCGAGCGCCGGCTACAACGTCGAAGCGCGCACGAGCTACGGCTCGATCAATACCGACATGCCGATCCTCATCACGCGCAAGAGCGACAACAATCTGACCGGCACGATCGGAAAAGGCGGCTGCAAGCTCGATCTAGCGACGTCGAACGGGAACATCACGATTACGCACGAGTGAGTTGGGATGTTGGGATCTTGGGATGTTGGATGGGTGGGACGTCCTAACGTCCTAACCGCCTAACGTCCTAACTGCCTAAGATCCCAACCTCCACGGTCACAACCGGCGTCGCAACTGCGATGGTGCCGTACAGCGGTCAACGCTTTTTGAAACGCTCGACCAGATCCTGCGCCTGGTCGCGCGTCACGCCGCCGATCTCGAAGCGCAGCCGCACCTCGTTGAACACCATCAGGTCCGGCCGCACGGGATGATCGCGATCGATGATGCCTTCGATGTGCACGCGCGCGGTCGGAATCGGCAACGACAGCTCTTTCGCGATCACTTGCACGAGCTCGACGCCGCATGCCGCAACGCCGGTCAGAAATGCTTCCGGCGGCGTGACGGCTTCGCCGGGACATCCGTTCTGCACAGGCCCATCGATGACGAAATGGTGATTGCGCGCAGTGCACAGCACGCGACCGAATGTATCGGTCGACTGTGCCTCGGTCGCGTATTGCCGGATATTCATCAGAACGACCGTTTATACGTGAAGATGAACGCCTTCGCCACGCAATTGCGGATCGGCGGCGTGAACTTCGCGCCGCGTATCTCGCGCGCGGCGAGCGCCCCCAGCGATTCGTCGCCGGTGGTGTTGCTGACGACCTTCGTCGACGTCACATTGCCGCGGGTGTCGACATTGGCATCGATGGTGACGATGCCGTGCGACGCCCCTTCGCGCAGATCGGGCGTCGGCGTCTTGACGAACTGATAATCGGCATCCGCCGGGCAGCCGCGCCGCCCCGCACCTTCACGGATGACGTGATCGACGGAGACGAATCCGACCGCGCCGTTGGCGAGGCGGACGCGATGCCATTGATCACCGGCGGAGAGGAGTGCGAGGCGCTCCCCTTTTCGAACCTGCGCGACGACTTCCGATGATGCCGACGCTTCGCTCCGAACATTCAGCGTGGTCGCGGTGACGCGCACTGTCCCGATCGCCTTCTCGACGCCCGGAACCTCAGCCTGCGGCGAGGGAGCCGGCGCAGGCGGCGGTGGCGTGGAACACGCCGCCAACAACAGGACGATGACGAGAAGCCGCTTCACGATGCGAGGCGCTTCACGAGCACATACAGAAACTGCAGGCTGTCGTAGAACTCTGCGACGCCGACGCGTTCATCGCGGCCGTGGGCCCGGTTGTCGTTCAATTCACCGAACAGGCCCGAGACTCCATAGCTCGGAATGCCGGCGTTGCGCAGATAGAGGCTGTCGGTCGCGCCGGTTCCCATCATCGGCATCACAGGAACGCCGGGCCAGAATTCGTTCGTCACTTTCTCGATCGGACCCATCACCGCGGCGTCCAGCGGCGACGGCGCACTCGGTTTGGGCCGATCGATCCACGTCACGTCGATTCCGGGATCGCTGAGGACCTTGACGATCGTATTGCGCACTTCGTCGGCAGAGTCGGCCGGCAACACGCGACAGTTCACGGTCGCCTTCGCCGATTGCGGCAGCGCATTGTCGGCGTGACCACCCTCCAGCCGCGTCGCAACGCATGTCGTGCGCAACAGCGCGTTGTAAGCCGCTGTCTCGGAGAGCCGCGCAGCCGCTGCCGCATCTCCTTTTGCGACCGCTGCCATGTCGGCGGCGATCGGACCTTCCTCGATCTTCGACATGCGCTCGAAATACGTCCGCGTCACTTCGTTGAGCTCGATGGGGAACTGAAACTTCGCGAGCTTCGTGAGCCCATCCGCGAGCTCGTAGATCGCGTTGTCGGCGCGCGGCACGGAACTGTGGCCGCCCTTGTTTTGCGTCGAGAGCGCGAAGCTGACGTAGACCTTCTCGCTCGCGCCGACGCCGTTGTAGAGCCGCCTACCATTTTTCATCCGGCCCGCGCCGCCTTCGTTGATCGCGAACGCTGCATCGATCAGATCGCGATGCTCTGTGATCAGCCACGACACTCCGTTGAAGTTGCCGCCCTCTTCATCCGCGGTCAGCGCGACGATGAGGTCGCGCTTTGGAACGAATCCCTCTTTCTTGTATCGAATCAGGTTCGCGATGAAGATCGACGCCATCGCTTTGTCGTCGCTCGTGCCGCGGCCGTAGTAGTAGCCGTCCTGCTCAGTGAGCTTGAATGGATCGAGCGACCAGTCTTCGCGCTTCGCTTCCACGACGTCGAGATGCGCGACCAGGAGAATCGGTTTCTGATTCGCCGAGCCGCGCAGCCGCGCGACCAGATTTCCTTTTCGGGGATTGGGGCCGAGAACCTGGACATCGGCGGGAGGAAACCCGGCGGCCCGCAAACGCGCTGCCATCGCCTCAGCCGCCGTGGTGGTGTTGCCGATCGAGTCGGTGGTGTTGATCTCGATCAACTGTTTGTAGATGTCGCGCGTGAGTTGGCGCGTCGCATCATCCAACGGCGGCGGCCCAGCGTGAAGCGCGGGCGCAAGAATCGCGAGAAACAAAAAACGTTTGAACATGCGGCGCGGATTGTAGCGTCAGAGCCGCGGCTTCATCGCTTCCGCCGCTTGCGCCGACGTGATCACCGGAATCACTTCGAGGTCGACGATGTCCTTCCACTGCGCGATCCACGCATCGAGAAGCTGCCGGTCGGCACACTCCATCACCTGGAAGCAACGCTTCACGTCCGGCGTCACCCAACTATTAATGTAGTTGAGCCCCTCGGGCGCGAGACGGCCACGATCGCGAAAGCGGCGATAGACGGCGACTGGATCTTTGAAGGTTTCGACTATTACGTAGAGCATATTCAGTCACTTAAATGCCACATGAACAGGCATTTCTTTCGCACAATAACTAATCAGGAGGTAACAGATGACTCCGCTTTCCAGGAAAATTCAAGCAGCGGTTCTGGCGCTCGCAATCATGGCGCCAGCGGAATCCGCTTTTGCAATCACTCGACATCATAGAGTTCGAAATCACTCGACTGTTCACCACCGGAAGCACTACAGCCAGACGGGCGGCGCGCTCGTCGGCGCGGCAGCCGGCGCCCTCGTCGACCGCCATCATCCCCTCACCGGTGCGCTCATTGGCGCCGCGGTAGGTGAAGGCGTGCAGTACGAGCGCAACAAACACGTGCGCAAGCCTTGAATCCTCTGTGGCTCTGTGGTGAGAAGCATTAACCACAGAGCCAAGCGCTAGCGCTTCTTCTTCGCCGCTTTCTTCACGGCCATCTCCTTTGGCCGTCCGTGCCGCGGCTGATATACGCCGAGTTTTCCGCCGCCCGGCAGCGAAACTTGCGTGAGCATTCCCCATCCCTGGTTCTGCACCGGTCCGCACGCGATCTTCTTCTTCTTCATTTCGGCGATAAACGCCTCGACGTCGTCGCACATCAGATAGAACTCGTGCACGTTGTTCTTCTCACCGGGATGTACGGCGACCTCCGATGGCGGCAATCCGAAGATCAGCCATCCATGTCCGACGTCGACATGCGTGAGCTCGAGGACGTCGCGCAGAAACGCGCGGTCAGCTTCCGGGTTCTTGCTGTAGATGATGGAGTGCGAGCCGATGAGCATCCGATCCTCCTACCTCCTGACGGCGGCAACGATCTTCGTGCTGCCGTCCTTCAATATCTTTCGCACGCGCGGCGACCAGGCGCGCCGGTCCTCCTCCGCGGTGTGCAGATATTCGAGCACATAGATGCCACCGGCCGAAACTGCGACCGCCGTCGGAGACCACGGCGACTCCGTTCGCAACACGCACATCTTTCGCGACAGAGGGTGACCACGCCCGCGACGACGCGGACCGTCGAGATCGCCAGCGCGGTTGCGAACGCGGAGACTGCCGAATTTGTTGTCGACTTCCGCCAAAACCTGGTCGGAGTAGGGCGGAGCTTCGATGACGTGATGCCGGATGGACTCCATGCGATGGGCGAGATCCCCGGTGAAGACCGCTCGTGCAATCGCGGAGGTCACTCCGATTACGACCAGCAGAATGACGGTGACCCACAACGTCGCTTTCATGTGGCGATCATGTAGAGCAGCAGCGGAATCACGGTCCCGAGAAACAGCAGGAGAACCGCGATCCACGTCGGTCGAGTCAGACGAAACGCAGCGATGAGTCCGAGGGTGGTTCCGAGGATCAGGATGACGGCGGAGGTGGAGACGGCGTATTTGAACGGAATCGCTTTCGGTTTGTCGAGATGTTCCGCTTTGTGAAAGTCAGACATTTCCGCGAGCGCCTGCGGCGCTTTGTACGTTCCGTTCTTCGTGTCTTCCTGAAGGCGGAAGACCTGCCAGATGCCGGAGATAGCGAAGAAGAGAATCAGAGGCGCCGTGAACAGTCCCGCGTAGCGATGAAGGCGCAGCAGATTTCTTGTCGGAATCACTTGTGTACATCCTCCAGTACTTTGAGCCACATTCTGGATGTCTTCGCGATGCGCGCATCACGGTTGGATGCGAGACGCTTCAGAGCAGCCTGAAATTTCGGGAGTTGATCATCAGCGATCTCTCCCCCATCGAGCGTCAGGTCGGCGATGGCCTGCTGCTCTGCGACGGATCGTCGCGAGACGTGTCGGAGCAGCAGTTCAGGTTTGGCGACGGCGAGATCGCCGAGAAAAACACCGAGCAGGTCGGACATCGATCCGTCGCTGTGAGCGCTGGCGGCGAGAAGCGGGTCGATGAGCGACGAATCGCCGCAGTCGTACCAGGTCAGCACCTCGCCCGCGATGTCATCGCAATTGTTGAATGGCCGCGGCGTGTGATTGCACTTCTCGAGCCTGGCCAGAATCACTTTTTTGTGCTTCGGCGTCGGAGAGCACTCCGTCGACGGAGGCGCAGTGGACAACAGCGTCAGCAGAAGCACATGAACAATCATTGACGATTAACCGCAAGGATAAAGCACTACCGCGGGAACGTGCGGGTCGACGCTGCGCTTCAGCCGCCCGCCGGCAAAACTGACATAGGCAGCATCGTCGATTGCAACGCGGTCCTCCCGCACCGTTGCCGTGCGAGGTTGAGCGACTTTCAACAAGATCCGCGGACCGCCCGAGGTCGCACGGACATGAATCAGCAGGCCGGCGCCGAAGGCAGCGATGGAATCAATCTCGAACACCGGCTGGCTCGAGTCAGGAATTGCATTCCCCCAGACTTCGATGCGTACTGACCTCTTCACAAACGGGCGGAGCGATCGCGAAATCCGCATCGCTTTGCTGTTGAAAGTCGCCGCGATAAAGAGCAACACAGCCGCGGCAAGAATCCACACAAACGCCATTCGGACAAGACTAGACTACATCGCGGAGGGTCCAACCATGCGTCGTCCCATGATGGGTATCTGTCTCTTCCTCGCTGCGTGCGCGTCGACGACGCCACCACCGCAGGCGCCGGCGGTTTCACTTCTCTACGTGCAGACCGCATCGTCGGGAAGCTTCGAACCGCTCCCCGGCACGAACAAATATCGGCTGCTGCTCAGCGACGTCTCGCCGCGCGTCATTTACTTTTCGGATCGACCGAATCGGATCGCGGGACAGGTTTCGACCGCCGAGTTTCTCGACAAGATCGGCTTCGGCGGACCGCTCGATCCGAACGCCGCCATCGAGATCGCGGAAGGAACGCCCGACAGCGACCTCGTGATCGCCGCGCTGAGCAAGCCCGCCTACGACGCGCAAACGCGGACGCTCAGCTACGAAGTCGCTGTCCTCGAGACGCCGCGCAAAGGCCTGGCTGTCTATTCCGATCGGATGGATAGAAGCCTTCCGAAGAACTTCGGCGCCGTCGCGCTCTTCATTGACGACGAGCCTTGTCCGATCGCCTGCACACGGCAGGGGCAGTGTTGTCCGGGGCGGCAATGCATCGGTCACGCGGGTGGAACGCATTGCGGACCGTGAAATCCACGGCCGCGGGATCCGGTTTCGCAGGGCATGATGAAGAAATCTCTCGTCGCACTCGCAATCGTCGCACTCAGTTGCCGCGTCAACGCCGAGGCGGTGAACAAAAACATTCCCGCTCCCGCCCTCGATACTCCAGCCGCTGAAGCCACAGGCCCGCAGGTCGCGGTGCTCGCGGGCGGGTGCTTCTGGGGATTGCAAGGCATGTTCGAGCACGTGAAAGGTGTGACGAAAGTCGTTGCGGGTTACTCCGGCGGCGACAAGGCGACGGCGCATTACGAGATCGTCAGCACCGAGACAACGGGACACGCCGAATCGGTCGAGATCACATTCGATCCGAAGCAAGTCTCGTACGGCCAGTTGCTGCAGCTCTTTTTCTCAGTGGCGCACGATCCGACGCAGCTCAATCGTCAGGGACCTGACCGCGGACCAAGCTACCGTTCGGAAATCTTTTTCGCGACGCCGACGCAGGAGCGCGTGGCAAAAGCTTACGTCGCGCAGCTCACGCAGGCGAAGGTCTACGACGCACCCATCGTGACGAAGATCGAACCGCTGAAGGCCTTTTACGCGGCCGAGGATTATCACCAGGACTATCTGATCCACCATCCGAATCAGCCCTACATCGTGATCAATGACCTGCCGAAGATCGACGCGCTGAAGCGGGTGTATCCGCAGCTCTACCGGCCGACGCCGGTCGCGCTGACGGCGGCGCGTTAGGCGTCACGGTTGCGCGAGCGCTCGCTCCACCGCCGAAGCGAGGCGATCGAAATGTTGCGCGTCGTAACCGATCGTCTCATACGCGACGACACCCGACCGGCCGATCACAAAGGTCTGCGGAATTCGGTGATCGGCGCCAAAACGGCGCGAGATTTTGCTGTCCGGATCAGCGACGAGCGGAAATGTCAGTTTTAGCTGGCGATTGAAATCGCGGATTCTCTCCGGCCGCTCACCGAGCGCCACACCGACAACCACGACTCGAGGCTGGAATCGTCGCCAGATTTCTTTTTCGATGCGCGGTAATTCTTCGACGCACGGCTTGCACCACGTTGCCCAGACATTGAGCATAACGACCTGCCCGCGCAGCGACGCCGTGCTTATCGCACGACCCTCCTGGTCGACCCCGGCGAAGTCCGGCGCCATCCGCCCGATCAGGGACTCATGCGGCGGTATGCGCGGAATCGGACCACCGATCATCGCCCGCTTCACCGCGAACGAGCGATGCGCCATCCAGTACATCGTGATCGCCGCGGCTGCGATCACGATCAGAGAAATGTACAGGACAGTGCGTCGCAACGATCACTCCTCGCCTACCTCTTGACGGCCGCAACGATCGCTGTGCTGCCGTCCGGCGATATCTTTCGCACTCGCGGCACCCACGCGCGCCGGTCTTCCTCCACGGTGTGCAGATATTCGAGAACATAGACGCCGTTTTTCGAAACGGCCACTGCGGTCGGCGACCACGGCGACTCCGTTCGCAATACTGTGGTCACATCGCCCCGAGGTGTGATCTTGATCAGAGCGCCGCAGCCCGAAGCAGCGACGAACAGTGAGCCATCCGCGGCGACCGCGAGTCCGCGCAGTTCGGGTCGCGCGTTCGCCTCATTTCCGGGAATCGGCGTGCAGGCCGAAAGTCGCACATCTTTTGCGACCGTCGATATGTTTCCTCGCCCATCGATCTTCCGGATCGTTTTGTCCTCGCTGTAGTAAAGCGAGTCATCCGGCCCGGCTGCGATGCCGTTGATCCATTGCAGATCGCCGGGAAGCGTTGCGCGAACGCTTTTCTCACCTGCCGCGCTGAATCTGACGATGCGCAACCTGCGATCGGTCCCGTATTCGGCATAGTAGAGAAATCCGTCGCGACTGATCGCGATCGGAAAATCGCTCGAGACGACGAGGGTCGGCTGAGATCCAACCGCAACCATCTCTGACGAAGGCGTCGTGGGCAGCGTGGCGCGGGCGAAGCGGCCCGATTCGTCGAGGGCCATCCAGTGGAAACGCGGCCCATCGCGCTTCGTCAGGCGGCCGTCGACATCGATCATCCAGACCCCGGCTCCGGTATCCATGAAGTAAACGCGTCCCTGCTGATCGACGACGATCCCGGAACCGGGATGCGCAATCGCAACTGCTGTGATGGCGCTGATGGCAAGCCCAATGAGAATCTTTCGCATATCGATAGGACGGACAGGCCGGTTAGATTGTTAACCCATACTCGCGCGACGTCGAGCCGCTGCGATCACAAGAACCGTGACTAGAACGGGCGTGGCTGTCGATCATCGATCATGCCCCGCACGGGATCCGGATTGTGAACGTCGCTCCCTTTCCTTCTCCGCCGCTGGCCGCTGCCACTGAGCCGCCGTGCAGCTCGACGATGTGCTTGACGATGGCCAGCCCAAGCCCGAGGCCGGCGAAGCGCCTGGCGCTCGCCTGTGCACGTCGATCGAAGACGTACGGCAAAAAGTCCAAAGAGATTCCTTCTCCGGTGTCGCACACTTTGATGACCGCGAATGAACCATCACGTGTCAATTGGGTCTCGATCAACCCACCCGGGGGGGTGAACTTGATCGAGTTGGCGATTAGATTCACGACCACCTGACGCAGCCGGCCCGCGTCACCATCGATGATGATGGACTGCACCGCGGTCGTTCTCAGCGAGACGCCTTTCGCTGCCGCCTGCGGATGCATCGCGCTCACGCTGTCGGCGATGACGTCGCGCAAATCGATCTTCGCCTCGGTGATCGCGAACTTGCCGGTCATGATCCTCGAGACATCCAGCAGGTCATCGATGAGTTGTGCCTGCACCGCAGCGCTGCTCGCGATCGAACGGGCTGCCTCGGCGATCGTCGCTGGGTCAGGGTCCCTTTCCAGCAGCGCAGCCCACCCGGCGATCGACGTCAGCGGCGTGCGCAGCTCGTGCGAGATCATGGTAAAGAAGTCGTCCTTCGCCTGAATGGCGGTCTTCGCCTCCTCGTACAACTCATTCATTTGCTCCGCGAGGGTTTGTGATCGAAGGTTCGCGACGACCAGATGCCCGTTGGCTTCCCGCAGTGCAGCCATGAGCGCTTCGAGCTCCAGCCGAACGTCAGCGGCGGTTCGTTCTCTGACGAGAAGTTGCTTCTCCTGTGTGTCGGCAGCGTCTTCCCGCAAAATGAGAGACTCTTCCCGCGCCGGATTCTCGGCGCTTTTTGATTTCGATCTCGCCCGTTTCGGCATTCTCAGCGCCTTTTCCGCGGTTCTTTTCTCGCAGGCGCAACTCTTGCGGTTTTGTCGGGGTGACCTGTCAGCAGCCCGTCGTAGGCTTCCAGCGTCTCGCCCACCACGATGCCGGTCTTGCTGATCTCGAAGGCGCGGATATCCTTGCTATGCACGCTACCGCGCACCTTCACTACGGACATCACCCGTTGCAGCTGGCCTTTGATCTCGATGTATCGCTGCATGATGATGACGTCCGTCAGAAACGCGGTGCCGTGCGGACTGAAGCGAAGGTCTGTGTAACTGTCCTCCAGCTCGGCGGTCATCATCATGGTGATCCCCATCCCGGTGAGGACAGCGACCATGCGGTAGAGCGACTCGCGAAAGTCTTCTCGAAACGTCGGGGCCAGCGCCAGCTCGAACCCGGAGAGCGAATCGACCACGAGTCTTTGCGCTTTCAAGCGGTGAATCTCCTCGACAATCTCGTAGAGCGTTTCATCAATGGAGAGGTCGAGAGGGCGTGAATGGATGACGCCCACTTTTCCCTGACGAATCATTTTTTCGAAGGCCGGTCCGCCGGGAGGAGTCTGTGAGTATTCGTTCGGGCGCTTCTCGAATACCGCCAGGATGCCCGGCTCGTCGTGGCGAATGCCGGCCATGATGAACTCCGTGGCCAGCACGCTCTTGCCGGAGCCCGACGGGCCGGCGACCAGCACGGAGTAGCCCGCCGGAATGCCTCCGCCGAGCATCTCGTCCAATGGGTCGATGTCGAGTAAGAGACGTTTCCGCGGCTCGCGCTTGCGGCTGGGTGTCTCTGGCGGACCGACAATGACTCGTGGAAATACCTGAATACCGTCGGAAGTGATGCGAAACGTGTGTAAGCCAGGGACGGGCGCCTGCCCCCGCATCTTCATCACCTGAATCTTGCGGACCATGGAATTGCGATCCATGCTCTGATAAAGCCACAGCAGCCCGTCCGCCACCGTGAAGACCGGATCGTGCTCGGCTTCCTCTGGTTGATACTCGCCGATCAGAAAGGTCGTGGCCTGCCACCCAGTCAACCGGATTGCGAGCTGCTGGACGAAGTGCTGCAAATCGACCTCTCCGCCCTGCGCTCTCGCCGCGGCCTGAGCGACCGTGCGAAAAGAATCGACGAACACAACGCCGGGGTTCGTTGCCTCGACCTCTTGAATAATCCTCGCGAGGACCTTCTCCAGGCTTCCACCGACGATGTCCTGGCTCAGATTGACGAAGCGGATCGACTCATCCACCCGTTTCACATCGAAGAATTCGTACTGCTGCTGATAGCGCAGCATCTTCAGCGGCGGCTCGCCGACAACCGTAAAGTAGATGGCTTTGGACTTCGGCCGGGCGAGTCCAAACATCATCTGCTGGGCGAGCGTGGTCTTGCCCGAGCCGGGTGCACCGGCAATGAGATTGAAGGAAAACTCCGGCAGCCCCCCGCCGAGAATCTGGTCGAGTCCCGGCACGCCGGTGTGAAGTTGTCGAATCGGAACCTTGTCGGTCATGCTGATGTCCCCTCCGGCATCGTGCCGGAAAAACTCTCGGGCCACGCCTTTCGCAAGTAACTCTTCGTCAGCGGTTCTCCGATGAGAGTGGCGAGCAGTGCTGCGAATGCCGCGAACATCGCGGCGGCAGCATCCGTCGCCATGGCTGAATCCTGCCGCTCCAGCCAGAGACTGACTCGATCAAGCAGCTCGGCCGCCTGCTCTCGTCCCGCATGATCCGAGGGATACTCGCGTTGTGTCAGGTGCAACGCCCGCGCAAGCAGGGCGTCGACGCCGGCATTGCCGATGAGCGGAGCGAGCGCGAAAGCGAGCTCGTCGTAAGCGCGACGGGCCGCCGCGGCCACCGCAGGCGCATCACCGCCGGAACCGGCGCGGCGCGTGATCACGTTTACTACAGCCTTCCGGAGGACGCTGTTTTCAGGAGACGTCATACCGAATCAACCCGTGCACGAAGAGCCGAAAACCTTGCGAAGATCGAACCATTCCCGGATCCAACAAGTTACAACCTACGCCCCACCGCGGGCACAATGATTCGCAGCTCGTCCATCAATCGCGCGAACTGATCGGGATAGAGCGATTGCGGGCCGTCGCAGAGCGCATGATCGGGATCGTGATGGACTTCGATCAGGACCCCGTCCGCGCCGGCGGCCACGATCGCCCGCGCCAGCGGCATCACCTTGTCGCGCCGGCCGGTCGCATGCGACGGATCGGCGATGATCGGGAGATGCGAGAGTTTGTCGATCACCGGGATCGCCGAGATGTCGAGCGTGTTGCGGGTGTAGGTCTCGAACGTCCGGATGCCGCGCTCGCACAGGATCACGTCGTAGTTGCCGCCGTTCATGATGTACTCCGACGCCAGCAGCCACTCCTGGATCGTCGCCGACATGCCGCGCTTGAGCAGGATCGGCTTGCGGATCTGGCCTAACGCGGAGAGCAGATTGAAATTCTGCATGTTGCGCGCGCCGACCTGCAGGATGTCGACGTACGGCAGCATCCCTTCGATCTGGCTGATCTCCATCACTTCGGAAACCGTCGCCATGCGATTCTCATCGGCGGCCGCGCGCAGCATTTTCAACCCCTCGACACCCATTCCCTGAAACGCGTACGGCGATGTCCGCGGCTTGTACGCGCCGCCGCGCAGCACGCGCGCACCCGATCGCGCGACGCGCTTCGCGATCTCGAACACCTGCTGTTCGCTTTCGATCGTGCACGGTCCGGCCATGATGACGACGTCCGTCCCGCCGATCTCCACACCCCGCACTTTCACGATCGTCTTCTCGCGATGAAACGTCCGGCTGGAAAGTTTGTACGGCTCGCTGATGCGCACCACTTCCTGCACGCCATCGAACAGTTCGAACTCGCGCGTGTCGATTTTCGCGACGTCGCCGACGACCCCCAGGACGGTCTGTTCTGTGCCGGTGGAGCGGTGGACGTCGAAGCCGCGCGTGACCAGCTCGGCCATCACGCGCTCGATGTTCGTTTCCGCGGTGTGCTTCTCCATCACGATGACCATTACTTGTTCTCCGTAGCCGCTTCGCGTTCCACGCGGCGCGATTCGTCGATGATGCGTTCAAAGAGCCGCCGCATCGATTGGCCGTCGAGCGGTCCCTCGCACGTTTTCTCGACGTGATGCAGCACGTCCTTCTCGCGCTCGGGCGCATAAATCGGAAGTCCGAGGACACCTTTGATCTCGCCGATTTCGATGGCGTATTTCGCGCGCTGATTCAGCAAACGCACGATGACTTCATCCACGCGATCGATGGCGTCGCGGATGCGGTCAATCTCTCGTTCAGCATCGGATCGTTCCATAACAAAAAACCCCTTCCCGTCGTCGAGAAGAGGCGATCGATTCCGTCCGATGCGAGCGCCCCTTCTCCGCGACGGGGCGCTGGTGCAGCCCCTCGCTAAATGGTGTAGCCGAAGTAATAGGCGCTGCAGTACATGAGCGCGTGGAGATTACAAGAATTGGGTAGACTTCTGCAATCCGTTCGTGGTTCCTGGTTCTTAGTTCTTGGTTCTTGCTCTCCAGGAACCAGGAACCAAGAACCAAGAACTCGTCATGCGACCAGCGACACAGCGATGCTCGAATCACCCGACGCGGCCGGCATTTGCCGTCTGCATGTCGTGTGCGAAACCGCTGTGCCAGGAGTGCGCGACGCAGTGGGATGGCATCTGGCACTGCGCGAAATGCCTGGCCGCCAAACGCGGATCGACGAAAATCGCATCGCACTTCGGCGGCTGGATCTCGCTGCTCTTCAGCTCACTCCTTCTTCTCTATGTCAGCGCGCGGGTGATGGTGTGGGCCGGAGCGCTGCTCTCGGGAATGTTTTGATTCACGCCCCGCTGTCCACCACTTCCGTTCTCGACGAAGCGACCGACATCGTGTCGATGGTCGCCTCGCCATGGGCTGCGGTCGTGATCGCAACGTCGATTCCGTATCGATTTCTGCAGGCGTTGTTCATCGATCGCCTGATCGAAGTCGGCCCCGACGCCTCACGCTACGGCACACTCCTCGGTACAACCGCCAACCTCGCGATCGCGGCCTTCGTGCTGGCGCTGTGGGGACGCGCGGTGTTCGCCCGTGCCTGCCGCCTCGCGGCGAGCCGGGGAGAGGCACCCGCCGGGGAAGCTTGGCGGGTCAAACCGGTGGCGCTCACGAGCTACATCTTCACCGGCACACTGGCGGAGCTGATTTTCTACGCGACGCTCTTCAGCGGGATCGGGACGGTATTGGCCGCGGTCGTCGGCGGCCTCGCGATCGGAACGATGGAGCTCAACGAGCGCGCCAGCGTGTTAGGCGCAGTCCGGCTGATCGCGCGCTACGGACGCGAGACCCGCATCCTGACGGCGCTCGTGATTGTGTTCGCATGCGCGGGAGTCGTCGCGTTCATCAACGTCATGGCAACCTTCAACTTCGGCATGTGGCTCGCCGACGTTTTCCTCGGTGTCGATCTCTCGCGCTGGAACGCCCTTTTCAGCGGGCATAACCGCAGATTTGTTCTGGCAGGGATCGCCGGGGCGTGGATCGCAATCGAACCGTTCTGGATCGCGGCCAATGTCGTGCTGGTGCGCAAGGCGGGCGCGGCGGAAACCGGCGAAGATCTCCGCGTCTGGTTCGACGAGGTGCGCGAATCATGAGGCGTCTCGCGCTCGTCGCGCTGTTTCTCATCGCGATGCCCGCGGGCGCGATCACCGTTCGCGAGTACGCCGACTCGCTCGATCGTATCCGCACGCTGATGGTGTCGAAACAGATCCAACAGGCGCACGTCGAGGCAACTGCATTGATGGGGAGCGAAGTCGAGGGCGGATTTCGCGTCGACGACACGCTTCTCCACGCGGTGATCGTCGCGACGACGCCCGACATCAAACTGATGTCGCGACTGGCGGCGACTGCCGCGCAGTTGCGTGCGGCGTCGTCGGGAACGCTCTCGACTGCAGATCAGAAACTGCTGCGCGAGCTGGAGGCACAGCAATCGGCGGGCGCGCTGAAAGAGGGGGGAGAAGTCTTCGCGCCGGAAATCGCGAACGCGTCGATCTTCACGCGGATCGCCGAGTCGACGAAAAAAGTCATCGAATGGATCGCCGAGAAACTCTCCGACTTCTTCGACTGGCTCAGAAAATTCTGGCCCGACATTCGGATGCCGAAACAGACCCCGACCGGCGGCATGCGATGGATCGTCGGCGCGGTTGTCGCCGCCATCGCGCTTGTCATCGGCATCCTGGCGTTCGAAGTGATCCGACGCAGCAAGCGGCGGCCGGCGGAGATTGCCGTCGAGAGCGCGCCGGCATCGTCGTCGCGCGATGCCGATCCGATGTCGCGCGGCGCGAACGAATGGGAGCGCTACGCGGCGCAGCTCGCGGCGGCCGGCCGGATTCGCGAGGCGATTCGGGCCTGGTATCACGCTGTGCTCGTGACGTTGTACGCCGCGGGCGTGCTCACATTCCGAAAAGGCCGCACGAATTGGGAGTACGTCTCGTCTCTCACGCCCGCCCTCCCCTGGCGCGGCGATTTCGTCCGCCTGACCCGCCGCTTCGAGCATGAATGGTACGGATCGGCGAACAGCAATCCCGACGCGCTGTCGGAATGTCGAGGCGTCGCGCGCGGGATTTTGACCGCGGTGCGGCGGTCGGAGCCTGGCGAATGAAACGCTCGCTGGCTCTTATCGTGATGATCGTCGCGTTCTACGTCGTCGCCGTCCTGTGGATCGTGACCGACAAACGCGCGTCGCAGCACACATTCGATGAAAGCTCGGCGGCCAACACATCCGATGAGGGCGTGTCGCTCGCGTACGGATATCTTCGGCGGCATCGCCATGTCGAGATGCTGACGCATCTCGTCGGCCCGGATCGCCTCGCGAAGAACGGCGTCGTCTTCCGGATCGGCAGAACGATCCAGCCGAATTTTCTCGAAGAGCAGGAAGAGGAAGAAGAGTCGAAGCCAAAAACAAAGAAAGAGACACATCTGCATTTCAAGCAGCGCACGAATCCGCTGCTGACGGCGGACGAAGCGGACTGGGTCGAGCACGGCGGGCGGATGGTTCTCGCGATGGCAGGATCGGTCGGGCCGCTGCAGTCGCAATATGACGCCGAAGCGGTCGCGCACAAGGTCTTTCCGTTCGCTCCAGGCATCGAGCGCATTTCGCTGCCGGAGCGCCGCGGCATCGCGCCGTCGTCGCTCGGCGCGCGGATGATCGCGCTCTATGTCAGCAGCCGATCGGTGGTCGTGTCGCGCGAGCCGTTAGGCGCGGGCGACATCATCGTCGTCGCAGTTCCGGAAATGTTTCAAAACAAGAATCTCGGGATCGGAAATCACCTTCCGCTTCTCATCGCGCTTTCGGGAGCCGCGCGCCCGATTTACTTCGATGAATACGTGCACGGACTCGCGAGCGCGGACGGACCGCTCGATCTCCTCAAAGAATGGCGGCTCGGCCCATTCCTTCTCCTCGTCCTCGGCGTCGCGATTCTGAAATTGTGGCGCGGTGCGGCGCGCGTCGGTCCGCCGGAAGAGGAATTTCGCGACACGCGATCGGAAGCCGTCGACCTCGTGTCGTCGCTCGGCGCGCTCTATCGGAAATCGATGACCGACAAGGAAGCGCTCGCGCTGTATCGGGATGCCCTCACCCGAACCGTCGCGGCGCAGTCCGGATTACGCGGCGACGCGCTCCAGAATCGCGTCCGCGAGTTATTGGGCGGCAGCCCGACGCTGCAACGCATCAACAATGCCTTTAGGAGGCTGAATGCAAAGCATCAACGAAATCTCGACACGCATCGGAGCGCTGCGGCAGCAGCTCGACCGCGTCATTCTGGGACAGGATCGGGTTAAGACGCTCGCGATCACGTGTCTCCTCGCTGGCGGCCACATGCTGCTGGAGGGCGTGCCGGGAACGGGCAAGACGCTTCTGTCTCTCACGCTGGCCCGCCTTCTCGGCTGTCGATTTCGACGCATTCAGTTCACGCCGGATCTCATGCCGGCCGATCTGTTAGGCGCAAATGTGTTCAATCAGAAGACGCAGGAATTCGTTTTTCGCGCCGGCCCGGTGTTCACCGACATCCTGCTGGCGGACGAGATCAATCGCACGCCCCCGCGAACGCAGGCGGCGCTCCTCGAATCGATGCAGGAGAATGCGGTGACGGTCGACGGTACGCGATATCAGGTCTCGCCGGTCTTCACCGTTTTCGCGACGCAGAATCCGGTGGAGTTCGAGGGTACGTATCCCTTGCCGGAAGCGCAGCGCGATCGGTTCCTCTTCAAGATCAACATCGATTTTCCGGAAGCGGCCGACGAAGAGCGGATGCTTCAGGCGTACGCCAGCGGCCAGCGGCTGCATGACGAGATCGTCGGATCGCTGCAGCCGGTCATCTCCGGACAGGAGCTGCTGGCGGCGAGACGAACGATCTCGTCGCAGGTGCGCGTGGAGCCGAACATCATTCGGTACATTCAGGAGCTGGTCGCCAGCACGCGCAAAGACGACGCGGTGCAGATCGGCGCCGGCCCGCGCGCATCGCTCGCGCTGCTCGAGGGCTCGCGTGCGGCAGCCGCCCTCGCCGGCCGCGACTTCATCACACCGGACGACGTGAAATCGCTGGTCCCGTCGGTCTTCTCGCATCGCGTGACGCTGAGCCCCGAGGCGGAAATGGAGGGGCTGGCGCTGGAGGATTTACTTTCGCGGATTTTCGACCAGGTGGAAGTACCTAGATAAGAGTGCCGAGTGCCGGGTGCCGAGTGCCGAGAGGGATACTCGGCACTCGGCACTCGGCACTCGGCACTTTTTAAACCATGAGACCGGGACCGTTACTGATTCGCCTTTCGTTCCTCGTCGCGGCGAGCGCGGTGTTGATCGCGGTTGCGGCGCCGATGATCTGGCTGACGCTTGCGCTCACGCTCGCGCTGGCGATTGCGGCGGCGGGTGAGGCGGCCATGCTGCGCGGCGTGCGACTCGACGTGCAGCGCGGCGAGGATGTTGCGCTGCCGCTCGATGAACGCGAAACGATCAAACTGCGACTCGGTGCGCGATCGCCGCGCCCACTGCATCTAACGTTGCGCCAACTCTGGCCGGATGTGATCGAGCCGCGCTCGACTTCCCTCGCCGCGATCTGCCGTCCCGGCGAGGTCGTCTCGCTCGACATGCAGGTCCGCGGGATCTCGCGCGGAACGGCGACCGCCGAGCGCGCGTGGGCGTCCGCGACGATGCACGGACTCGTCGAGCGCATCATGCCCGCCGGCGATCCGACCACAATCCACGTCCTGCCGAATCTGAAAGCCGTGCGGCGCATGCACAAGCGGCTGAATCAATTTGCGCTGCGCTCGCTAGGCGCACGCGCCGCGCCGAAGATCGGCAAAGGGCGCGACTTCGACCGTCTTCGCGACTACGTCAACGACGATGACTACCGCGACATCGCCTGGCGCGCCTCGGCGCGGCACGGCCGGCTGATCGTTCAGGAGTATCGGCTCGATCGATCGCAGGAAATTCTGATGTGTCTCGATCAGGGACATCGCATGGCGGCGCGCGTCGAGCAGATCACGCGGCTCGATCACGCCGTGAACGCGGCGGTGCTGATCAGCTACATCTGCAATCGCATGGAGGACAAAGTCGGCATCCTTTCCTTCGATACCGATGTCGACAAAGGAATCCCGACTGGACGCGGCGCGCGGCAACTGCGCGCGATCACGGCCTACGTCACCCAACTGAGCGCTGCATACAGGCACACCGACTACCTCGCGCTGGCCGGGATGCTGCGGACGCGCCTGCGCCATCGCACGCTGATCCTCATCCTCACGGTCCTGCCCGAGCGCGAAGAGCGCCACGATCTTTTGCGCGCGGTGAAAATGCTCGCGCCGCAGCATCTGCCCCTCTTCGTCACGCTGAGCGATCGCGATCTGCGCGCTGAAGCGGAGTTCCTCCCGTCGAATCGCGAGGAGCTGTCGCGCACGCTCGTGGCGCGCGATCTCTGGCTCGGACGCGTGGAGCTCATGCGCGAGTTGCGCGCGCACGGCGCAATGGTCGTCGATTCGACGGCCGAAGATTGCGGAGTCGACGCGGTGAATGCCTATATCGATGTGAAGAAGCGGCAGATGCTATGAACATCGAATCCTTCATTTCGGAACGGCGCCCGGTGTGGCAGCACCTCGACACGATACTCAAGCGCGCCGAGGCGAGGGGCGATGCGTTGTCGCGCGATGAGCTGCACGAATTGGTCGAGTTGTACCGGCGGACGTGCTCCGATCTGAATCGCGTCCAATCGAACACCGCGAATCCCGAAATCCTCGGCTATCTCAATCAGCTCACCGGCCGCGCGTATCGATTCGTCTATCGCGCCGCGCATGAGACGCCGGTCTGGGCGACGTTCAAACATCTGATCTCGACGGAGATCCCGGCGACATTTCGGCGCGAGCGCCTCGCCGTCGCGGCCGCCGCTGCCGCGATGCTTCTGGGCGTGCTGTTCGGCGCGGCGGCGGTGCTGATCGATCCGGCCAATGGGCGCCGTCTCATTCCGCCGATGTTCTTCACCGAGCGTCCACGCGACCGCGTCGATCGGATCGAAAAAGGGAGCGAGCGCATCGACAACGTGGAGAAGGCGCTCTTCTTCAGCGCGTCGCTCTACACGCACAACATCAAAGTCTCGATGCTGGCATTCACGTTAGGCGCGCTGACGATCATCGGCACGATCCTCCTCCTCTTCTACAACGGCATGATCCTGGGCGCCATCGCGACGATGTACATCCTCGACGACGTCCCTCTCTTTTTCTTCGCATGGGTGGGACCGCACGGCGCGCTCGAATTGCCGGCGATCATTTTCGGCGCGGCGGCCGGTCTGGTCGCAGGTCGCGCGTTCCTGATGCCTGGCAATCTCTCGCGCGCGGCATCGCTGCGCCGCGTTCTGCCCTCGGTGTGGCGCATGCTCATCGGCACCGCGCTGACGCTCGTCTGTGCCGGAATCATCGAAGGATCGTTCTCGCAATTCAGCTATCGCGTTTTTCCGTATCCCATGAAAATCGCCGTCGCGGTTCTTCTCTTCACCGGATTGATGGGCTACCTCTTTCTTCGCGGATTGGGAGACGAAGCCTGATGCGCGAGCTGACGATCACCACACCGGAGCACGTGAATATCAAGCTCGAGCCGGCCGGATCCGGAAGCCGGTTCCTGGCGGTGCTCATCGATTCCTTCATCACGACCGCGATCGCTGCCGTGATCTACAGCGTGGCCGTGAATATCGTGCCGCGTCTCGTTGCGGCCGCGATTTTCGTGACGGCGTCCTTCATGCTCACGTGGGGCTGGCACGTTTACTTCGAAGTGAAGAGACACGGCCGCACGATCGGCAAGCGCGCGCTTTCGCTGCGCGTCGTCGATGCTCGCGGCCTTCCGGTGACGCTCTATCAGTCGATCGTGCGCAACGTGGCGCGGATTGTCGATTTCCTCCCCGCGTTCTATGGCGTCGGCGCGCTGGTCAACATGCTTCGCACCGATCGCAAGCGGCTGGGCGACATCCTCGCCGACACGCTCGTGATCCGCGAGTCGCAGCCGCTGGCCTATCGCGGTGAGCTCGGCGCGGAGCGGCATTTCAATCCGCTGCGCACCCCGCGGGCGCTTCGCCTGATCCGCCATCGCGTCAGCCTCGAGGAGCGCGAATTCCTTCTGGCGCTGTGTCTCCGCGCACAAAAGATGTCGCCGGCAGCGCGCTACGATCTGATGGAAGAGGTGGCGAAGACCTATCGCCAAAAGCTTGATATCGAAGAGGAAGCGATCAGCGGTGAGAATCTGGTCCGCGATCTCACGGCCGTCCTCTTTTCCAGAATGCGCTAGGATATAGAGCAATCACAACAATTCGGGGGAACCATGATCTGCCGCAATCACGTTGACGTTTCCGTCGGCGTCCGACGCTGCTCCCGCTGTGGAGTGACCTTCTGCAGGGATTGCCTGGTCGACATCGCCGGTCAGCCGTATTGCGCCACCTGCAAGGGCGAGCAGCTCCTCGATGTGCGCTCGGGAGTCGACCGGACGAACCTCGAATTCGCGGGCATCGGACGCCGCTTCGCCGCGCAGCTCCTCGACGGTTTAGTCATCGGCGTGCCGGTCGGCATCATCATCATCGGACTCACAGTCGTCAGCCTGAACGGAAACAATCCGCCGCAAGGGCTCTTCTTCTGGATGCTTCTGCCGTCGGTGATCGCTGTCGTGTACGAAGCGCTGATGCTGAAATCGCGCGGACAGACCCTCGGCAAAATGGCGATGAAGGTCAAGGTCGTTTCGCCCGACGGCACGGAGCTCTCCACCGGTCAGGCGTGGGGTCGGGCGGTGGGGCGGGCGCTTTTCGGCTTCCTGTCGATCTTCGGCCTTCTGATCGATTACATTCCGGCGTTCACCACGAAAGAGCGAACGACGATGCACGACATGATGGCGCGAACGCGCGTCGTCATGTGGGTGTAGGCGACGATGGCCACGCTGGCCAGAAAGAAAGCGCCGTACGAAGGCCCCGAGTGTCCCCGCTGCGACGCGCTGCTCGGCGATGACTCGCGCGTAACGGGCACCGTCACCTGTCCACATTGCAGGGCGACATTCGAGGCAACTGCGTTCAATCCTCCGCAGCGACGCATGCAGATCGTGGAAGTCGCGCAGAGCGGACCGGAAGGTGCGAACGCATGCGCGAATCACGAACGCAACACCGCCGTCACGAGCTGTCAGCGATGCGGCTTGTACATCTGTTCGCTGTGCGACATGAACGTCGGATCGGGCTCGTTCTGTCCGAGCTGTTTCGATCGCGTGCGGACTGAAGGCACACTGGGCGCCGCGACAACGCGCTTCCGAGACTACGGTTCGATGGCGCGTGCCTCCGCCGCCGCCGGTTTCCTCTTCATGTTCATGCTCCTCGGCCTGCCGTTCGGCGCACTGACGATCTACTACGCGAACAAGGGTATCAAGCAGGCGAAAAACGAGGGGCGATCGACGCTCGGAACCCGCATCGCGATGGGCTTTGGGATCTTCGAAGCGATCGCCGGAAGCGCCGCCATCGCCTTCGTCATCCTCGGCGTCATGGGGAAACTCAAATGACGCCTGCCCGCACGCGAATCGGAAGCAGCGCGCGCGCGTTCGGGCGCGAATCGGTGTACGAGCTTCCGGACGGAATCGAGATCGAGGCTACGGAAAACTATGAAGTGATCCGCCGACGCGTTTTGTTCGAGGACGTGCTGCTGATCACCTATCACCGCGAGATCGGCTTCTGGTTTGTGATTCTCAGCGGTCTGGTCGGCGCATTCTTTCTGTTCATTGGCGTGCTCATCGTCAGCGCGCAGCGCACCGGAAACGCCTGGCCGTATCTCACGCCGTGGCTCGTGATGGCTTTTCCGTTCCTGCTGGCGGCAGCGCTTCGCGCAATCCTCGGCGTCGAAGTGATCTCGATTTTCGGAAGGCGATCGAAAGCGCAGATTCGCTTCACATTCCGCAAGCAGCGCGCGCGCGAGGTTTACGGCCGCATTCTCGCGAGAGTGCGACAGGCGCAGAAGGCGCTCGAGAATGAAATCGCGGCGAGTGTTGTGGCCGAGATGCCGGCGGTGCCGGAAGTGCCGATGCCGCCCGCATTTTGACTCGCCCCTCATCCGCCGCTTCGCCGGGTGAGGGGTGTGGCTACTACCTGCCCAAAATCCTCCGTACAACCAACGCCGCCCGTTCCGGTGCACCGCGCGGGTCGCCGTCGGCGATCGCACGGACGATCGCGCTGCCCACGACGATCGCATCGCAGCGATCCCGTAGCGTCTGATAGTGCGCGTGCTCCGAGATTCCGAACCCGACCGCCAGCGGCTTCTTCACTTTCTTGCGCACTTCGGCGAGCCGCGCGAGCAGAGCGGGATCGAGATCCTTACGTGCGCCGGTGACGCCGGTCGTGGAGACGTAGTAAACGAAGTCGTCGCTGGCGCGACTGACAGCCGCGATGCGCGCGTCGGTGGATGTCGGGGCGAGAAGAAAAATGCCTCCGATGCGATGCGCGTGAATGGCATTTCGGATTTCCGCGGCATCCTCGGGTGGAAGATCGGTCAGCAGCATCGCATCGATTCCCGCCAGTTCGGCGTCCTCCGCGAAGCTCTCCGCGCTGTAACGCAGAACGGGATTGATGTACGAGAACGCGATGAGCGGAATCTCGCTCTGCTGGCGAACCGCTTTCGCGATCGCGAAGACATCGCGCACTGTTGTCCCCTGCTTCAACGCGCGCTGCGATGCGGCCTGAATCACGGGGCCGTCGGCAATCGGATCGGAGAATGGGATGCCGAGCTCGATCGCGTCGGCGCCAGCGCGCTCGAGAGCCTCGACGATCCGAATGGTCGTGCCGACATCGGGATCGCCGCACGTGATGTAGGCGATCACGCCGCAGCGCCGTTCGCTGCGAAGCCGCTTGAACAATGAACCGAGGCGACTCATGTTCGAAGCCTTTGGAGTGCGGCGGCTTGCCGCCGCTTTCTCGCCGGTAGCTTGCCGCCGGCGGCCGCGGCAAGCCGCGGCCGTGAAAGCGGTGCCAAGGCACCGCACTCCAAAGACTTCATGACACACCTTCCAGCGCGGCCACTTGCGGCACATCCTTATCGCCGCGGCCGGAAAGATTCACCACCACGAGCGAACCGCGTTTGATCGCATCTCCGTTGCGCAACAGCCATCCGAGGGCGTGCGCGGATTCGAGGGCGGGAATGATTCCCTCGGTTTCGCTCAATCGATGGAACGCCTCCAGCGCGAGGTCGTCGCTGCAATCGTGATATTCGATGCGGCCGACCTGCTGCAGATACGCGTGCTCCGGTCCGATCGACGGATAGTCGAGGCCGGCCGAAATCGAATGCGTCTCCGCGATCTGACCGAATTCATCCTGCAGGATCATCGAGCGCGTGCCGTGCAGCACGCCTAACGCGCCGCCGCTGAACCTGGCGGCGTGCTCGCCGAGTTTCGGTCCGCGACCGCCCGCCTCGATACCGATGAGACGGATGGATTTGTGCGGCAGCATCTCGAAAAAGAGTCCGATGGCATTCGAACCGCCGCCGACGCACGCGATGGCGGCATCCGGAAGCCGCCGCGTGCGCTTCCGAATCTGCTCCAGCGCTTCGCGTCCGATCACCGATTGAAAATCGCGCACGATCATCGGAAAGGGATGCGGACCGAGGACGGAACCGAGGATGTAGTGGGTCGTGCGGACGTTGGTGACCCAGTCGCGCAGCGCTTCGTTGATCGCGTCCTTCAGCGTGCGGCTGCCGCTGGAAACGGGGACGACTTCCGCGCCTAACAGCCGCATGCGGAAGACATTCAGCTCCTGCCGAGCCATGTCGACTTCGCCCATGTAGATCACGCACTGCAGACCGAGGAGCGCGCAGGCGGTGGCGGTCGCGACGCCGTGCTGACCGGCGCCGGTCTCCGCGATGATCCGCTCCTTCTTCATGCGTTTCGCGATCAGCGCCTGCCCGATGGCGTTGTTGATCTTGTGTGCGCCGGTGTGATTGAGATCTTCGCGCTTCAGAAAAAGTCTGAAGTCGCCCGAAAGCGCCGCGAACTTCGGCGCCTCGGTGAGGGCTGTCGGACGGCCGACATAGTTCGCGAGAATCGATTCGTACTCGCGGCGGAACGCGCGATCGCGGCAGACTTTCTTGTACGCGCGCTCGAATTCATCGAGCGCGGCCATCAGCGTTTCGGGAACAAACTTGCCGCCGAACTGCCCGAAATATCCGCGCCGATCGGGAAGGGCCTTCACTCGCGCCTCGTTCGTTCAAATAAGCGTCTAACTTTATCGTGATCCTTTATTCCAGGCTCGGACTCGACTCCGCTCGATAAATCGATGGCGTCCGGACGCACGAGCGAAATCGCGGCAGCAACGTTGTCCGGTGTGATCCCGCCGGAGAGAAAAAACGGTTTCGACCGGTCGTAGGACTTCAACAGCGACCAGTCGAAGCGCCGTCCGGTGCCGCCGATGCGGCGCTCGTCGAACGTGTCGAAGAGCAGCCATGCGGCATTGGTGGACCCCTCGGTGTCGGGAAGCTGCTCCGACACGCGCAGCGTCTTGATGGACGCGATGCCGAGGCCGCGGATGTCGTCGTCGGTTTCGTTGCCGTGCAACTGCGCCAGATCGAATCCGACCAGCGTCTGAATCTCGCGGATGTACTCCTTCGACGCATCGCGAAACACTCCGACGATCTTCGGCCGCGTCTCTCTTTCCTTGAGTTTGTTGGCGATGGCGGCCGCTTTCTCGGGTTCGACGAATCGCGGCGTCGACGGCACGAAGATGAACCCGACGAAATCCGCTCCTTCTTCGGCGCACAAAAGCGCATCGTCCTCGCGTGTTAGACCGCAGATCTTGATTTTCGTCATGTGATGAGCGCCCGGACCGCAGCGGCGCGGTCATTTTGCCGCAACAGTGACTCCCCGACCAAGAATGCCTGGAATCCGGCGGCGCGCAGACGCTCGACGTCCTCGCGCGTCTTGATGCCGCTCTCGGCAACTTTGATCACATCCTTCGGCATCAGTTTCGCGAGGCGCTCCGCCGTCGCCAGATCGACCTTGAAGTCGCGCAGATTGCGATTGTTGACGCCGATGATGCGCGCGCCGCCGTCGATCGCACGCTCGAGCTCGCGCTCGTCGTGGACCTCCACCAGCGCGTCGCATCCGAAATCATTGAGGATCGCGATCGCTTCCGCGATCTTCTCGCCATCGAGGAGCGACGCCAGAAGCAGAATGGCATTCGCCCCCGCGGCCACGCCGCAAAGAAGCTGGCGCTGATCGATGATGAAGTCCTTCATCAGCACCGGCAGATGCGAAGCCCTCCCGGCGCGCGCGAGCCAGTCGTGCGACCCGCGAAAGAATTCGGGCTCGGTGACGATCGAGATCGCCGCCGCGCCGCCGCGCGAGTATTCGCGCGCGATGTGATCGACATCGGGATTCTCCACGATCGATCCGGCGGAGGGCGATGCCGATTTGATCTCCGCGATGAGATGAATCTTGTTCCCGGCCAGCGCGCGTGAAAATGCGAACGGCTGTCCCGCGCGCGGAGGCCGCGCCGGCGCGAGGTCCTTCACGCGCGCGCGAGTGCGCGCGACGATCGTCTCGAGAAAATCGTTCATTGCACTTCCCGCGAAGCGGCGATGAGACTGTCGAGCTTGCGCGTGGCTTCTCCCGATTTGATCGCCTCGCGCGCCAGCGAGACACCATCGCGAATCGTCGGCGAGATCCCGGAAACGTACAACGCTGCGCCGGCGTTCGCGATCACGATGTCGGCCCGCGCGCCAGCCTCGCCCGCCAGAATCGCACGCGCGATGCGGGCGTTTTGCGCCGCGTCGCCGCCGGCGATTTGCTCGATCGGATGGGCCTTCACGCCGATCGCTTCCGGCGTCACCTCGTAGACGCGAATCTGCCCGTCGCGAACCTCCGCGACGCGCGTCGGTGCTGAAACCGAGATCTCATCGAGCCCGTCGCGGCTGTGCACGACGATCGCGTGTTCGCTTCCCAGCGCCAGCAAAACCTGCGCGAGAAGATCGACGAGGTGATCGGAGTAGACGCCGAGGACCTGCCGCCGCGCGAAGGCCGGGTTGGTGAGCGGACCGAGGACGTTGAAGACCGTGCGCACGCCGAGCTCACGGCGCACGCCCATCACCGCCCCCATCGCGGGATGCAGCTTCGGAGCAAAGAGAAATGAGATGCCGGTCCGGCGCAGGACTTCGCTCATGCGCGGCGCATCGAGATCGATGGCGACTCCCAGCTCGGTCAACAGGTCGGCACTTCCGCACGATGACGACACCGCGCGATTGCCATGCTTCGCGACCATCGCGCCGGCGCCGGCCGCCACGATCGCCGCAACCGTCGAGATGTTGAACGTCCCTCGCCCATCGCCGCCGGTGCCACACGTATCGATGACATCGGCGCCGTTCGTCTGCAGCGGAGTCACGCGCTCGCGCATCGCCATCGCGGCGCCGGTGATCTCATCGACGGTCTCGCCCTTCATGCGCAGCGCGATGAGAAACGCGCTCTTCTGCACGTCGCTCGCTTTGCCGTCCATCACGTAGCCGAAGACGTCGTACATCTCCGAGCGCTCGAGATTCTGCCGATCGACGAGTTTCTTGATGGCGGCCGCAATCATGCACGGGCCTCGCGAAGAAAATTCTCGATGATCCGATCGCCGCACTCGGTCCCGTACGACTCGGGATGAAACTGAATTCCGAAAATCGGCCGCGTCTTGTGCGACACCGCCATCACCGTGCGATCTTCGGTCTCGGCGTCGATGACGAAGTCGGCCGGGACAGAATCGCGCGCGATCACGAGTGAGTGATACCGCGCCGTGCGCATCGGCATCGGACAGCCTTCAAACAGCCGTTTGTTCGCGTGCTGCACTTCAGTCACTTTGCCATGAACCGGCACCGCTCCGCGAACCACGCGGCCGCCGAACGCCTCGCCGATCGCCTGATGGCCGAGGCAGACGCCGAGAAGCGGGATGGTTTTGTTTTCGCGGATGAGCTCGACGATGCGGCCGGCGCGCGAGGGAGCTCCAGGGCCGGGCGAGATCACAATTGCCCGCGGCTTTCCGGCGATCAGCGCGGCAGGATCGAACGCGTCGTTGCGAATGACGCGTACCGCGCGGCCGGCGAGCCGCTCGATTTGTTGCACCAGGTTGTAGGTGAAGGAGTCGTAGTTATCGACGACGATGATGGGCGAGCCAAAGAAGCACCAGGGAGTTCATGGTGCTTTGAAGATAACACACGTCTGGAGTGCGGCGGCTT
>DATBSF010000278.1:0-2387 GCA_036559905.1 Thermoanaerobaculia bacterium
CACTCAGGTCGCGCAGTTCTGGCGCGCGGAGGACGGTGATGCCGCGGCGTTCGAGCAGTTCGCGAAGACGAACTTCGCCGGCGATCAGACCACGCTTGACGCGTTCTTCAGTCGCATGCAGTTCATCTTCGAGTCGCTCGACGGTCACATGAACGAGATCTCGCGCGACTGGAAGTGGCAGTCCGACCTCGACCTCGGTCCGATCTATCCGTTCGACGAAGTCACGGCCGGTTACGATCCTTCCGCACATGTCACCGACGATCTCTTCGAGAGCAAGCTCGCGTTCGTCGTCCTGCTCAACTTCCCGCTCACGACGCTCGAAGAGCGGCTGACGCAAGGGAACAACTGGTCGCGGCGGCAGTGGGCGGAGGCGAAGCTTGCGCTTCGATTTTCGAAACGCATTCCATCCGTGGTGAACGCGGCGATCGCGAAGGCGAGCGCCGACGCGTCGCAGTACGTCGCCACCTACAACATCCGCATGCACCATCTCGTCGACGATCGTGGGCAGCGTCTCTTCCCGCCGAAGATGCGGCTGCTCGAGCATTGGAACCTGCGCGACGAGATTAAAGCGGAGTACAGCCTTCCGTCTGCGGAGGCATTGCCGAAGCAGAGGATGATTCAGCGGGTGATGGAGCGGATCGTCGATCAATCGATTCCACCTCGAGTCGTCGACAACCCGAGCGTCGACTGGAATCCGTACACGAATGAAGTGAAGCCGGCGGCGGAGAAGGACGCCGATGGTGAAGGCGACGCGCATCTGAAAGACGAGAACACGCGCTATGCCGCGATCCTCGAGACGTTCCTCGCGGCGAAGAAGGTCGACCCTTACTCGCCGACAGCGCCGACGCACATCGCCCGAAAGTTCGACGAGGATCGGCAGATCCCCGAGCCGCGCGTGCGGCAGATGCTCGAGCAGGTGCTGACATCGCCGCTCGCGCTGCGCGTCGCGCAACTCATCCATAAACGACTCGGACGTCCGCTCGAGCCGTTCGACATCTGGTACAACGGCTTTCGTCCGCGCGGGACGTACTCCGAGGCACAGCTCGACGAGATCGTGCGGCGGCGTTATCCGACGGCCGAAGCGTACAAGCGCGATATGCCGAACCTGCTGCGCGGGCTCGGATTCTCAGCGGAGCGAGCCGACTACCTCGCCAACAACATCGAAGTCGATCCGGCGCGCGGATCGGGTCACGCGCTGCCGGCGGCGCGTCGCGGCGACAATCCGCATCTCCGCACGCGCGTCGGCCCCGGCGGCATGGATTACAAAGGCTTCAACATCGCTGTGCATGAGATGGGGCACAACGTCGAGCAGGTCTTCTCGCTGAAGCACATCGACTACTTCACGCTCTCGGGCGTCCCGAACACCGCATTCACCGAAGCGCTGGCGTTCGTCTTCCAGCACAAAGATCTCGAGCTGCTCGGACTGGCGAAACCGACGGCGGAAAGTCGCGCGATGCAGGCGCTCGACGAATTCTGGGGAACGTATGAGATCGGCGGCGTCGCTCTCGTCGACATGGCCATGTGGCATTGGATGTACGAGCATCCCAACGCGACACCGGCAGAGCTGAAGAGCGCGGTCGTGCAGACCTCAAAAGACGTCTGGAACCGCTACTTCGCATCCATCTTCAACAAACGCGACGTCGTTCTCCTCGGCGTCTACGCGCACATGGTCAACAACTTCATGTACCTCCCCGACTATCCGATCGGACATCTGATCGCGCATCAGATCGAGCAGCAGATCGAAAAAGCCGGAGCGATCGGGCCGGAGTTCGAGCGCATGGCGAAGTTCGGCAGCGTGACGCCCGATCTATGGATGATCAACGCCACCGGCGCGCCCGTGGGACCGAAAGCGCTCCTCGACTCGGCCGAGCGTGCGCTGGCGCAGGTCGCACCGAAGGTCGGACCGGCAGCAAACGTCAATCCGTGAAACGGCTTCGCGATCTCACCCCCGCCGATCTGCACCGATGCTCCGTCTGGCGCTACGAAGGAGACATCGACGAGGTCGCTGTCTTGCACGCCACCGATCGGAAAGAAGTGAAAACTCCCGATCACAACATGTTCATCATCGAGACGCAGTTCATTCTCGCGAATGGTGCGCAGCACATCGGCTTCTGCTCACCGACCGACGTCGACGAGCTCGAATATCTGCAGCCGGTCATCGTCACCGGACAAGGTCATGTTTACTTCTGGTTCGATGAGCCGCCTTCGCGCGAGACCCTCAAAGCGCAGTGGGCGCTCCTCGGCGGCGGCCGGGAGGAGATCTTTCCGGTGCATTTCCGCTGCACCGTACCGGTGAACGGGCGCTACATCACCGGCGTGATCGAGGAGGGAGATTTGACGGGGGCGGCGTGATCGCAGTGCCCTCTCCCTCTGGGAGAGGGTGGCGC
>DATBSF010000279.1:0-5831 GCA_036559905.1 Thermoanaerobaculia bacterium
TGTCGCATCTCGATTACTTCCGGCTCGTCCCGCGACGCCTTCCTACGCTCGCGAACAAATTCCGTCAGCTTCGCGAATCAGGCGCAACGATCGTCGTCGGCACCGACTCCGGAATCCCGCTCAACTTTCACTTCGATTCCACCTGGCGCGAGCTCAAGACGATGGTCGACCTCGGAATGCCGCCGATGGAGGCGATCCGCGCCGCAACGTTCTGGCCCGCGCAACTCCTGAAGCAGCCGACCCTCGGAACCGTCGCGCCGGGAAAGCTCGCGGACATCATCGTCGTCGATGGCGATCCGCTGACTGACATGACCGCGCTGCGGAATATCGTGCACGTGGTGAAGGATGGGCGGGTTTACAAGTAACGAGAAACGTTTCGGACCTTTCGCCACAACAGACGGCGGTATCATCGGCGCTCGTCGTTCCGGAGGCATGGATGGCTCGCGAACAGCGGTTCCATCTCGTCGTTTCATTCGGCGCGATGCTTGTTGCGTCCATCGCCGCCGCTGCGACGCCGATCACCCTCTACTTCGACGATCAGAGCCATTACCAGCGCGAGATCGCGGCGGGCGACATTCATCCGTATGTCATCACGCTGAACGCCGGCGAATTCGTCAGATTCATTGCGCAGCCGGAAGACGTGAACATCGCGCTGGCTCTCGAGTCGGAGTCCGGAAACCGACTGTTGGCCGTCGACCAGATCGATACGACGAGTGATCCGGAGACGTTGTGTGCGATCGTCCCGGCCGGCGGTCGATATCGACTGCTGGTGAGCGTCAGCCCGAAATGGGAAAAGGCAGGCAGCTACGAGGTGCGCCTGGACGAGCACCGGCCGGCTGTTCCCGAGGATCGCGATCGCATCGAAGCGCAGCGACTATTCGTGGAAGCGGAGAATGTCCGCTCCACGGATACCGCGGAGACCCTTCGCGCTGCGGAGGACTTATACCTGCGCGCTTTCCGGCTATCGCTATCCGTCCATGACGATGCCAGCGCTTCCGACGCGCTGAACAATGTCGGCTACATGCGCACCCAACTCGGTCAGCCGCGTGAAGCAGTCGACGCCCTTCTCGTAGCTCTCGCAATCCGCGATTGCATCGGCGGGCAACGACGACGCGCGGGAGTTCTCAGCAACATCGCCGTTGCGCTTCAGGACCTCGGTCGCGACCGGAATTCGATCGCCTTTTCTGAAGCTGCACTCCGAGACCCCAGTACCGGTTCCCGTGTCAATGCCATCAGTGTCTACATGATCGCTCAGGCCTATTCCAAGCTCGGCGAGGAGAAGACCGCGCTCGAGTACTACCTTCGCACGTTGCCACTGGCAGTGCAGAGCGGCGACCGGCGCGGCGAGGGCCGTACGCTGAACCGCATCGGAAACAGCTACGCCAATCTGGGCCAGTGGCGGGATGCGCTTCTCTACTACAGTCGCTCTCTCGCCTTGCGGCGTGTAAATGGAGACCGCAAAGGTGAAATCGTGACCCTCGCGAACATCGGCAGCCTGTATGAGGCGTGGGGCGACACCGAACGCGCGCTCGATCAATACGAGAAAACCCTGAAAGCGAGTAAGGCAGCGCAGGACGTGCGGATGGAGGCCGTTGCGCTGCAGCGCATCGGCAACATCCATCTGGTCCGCGGCGCTCCCGAGAGAGCGATCCAGTATTACGAGGAGGCTCTGAAGTTGTATCGCGAGGCGCGCTATCGCTCTGACGAAGCAATGGCGCTGCTCGGGCTGGGGAAGGCCACCGCCGCGAAGGGCGAGTTCCGCGCGGCACTCCCCTATTTCGCGGAAGCTGTGTCGACGAGTCGCGACCGCCTGCAGAGAGCGCTCATCCTCAATGCAATCGCCGACGCGCAGCTCGGTGCGGGAAACATCGATGACGCCATTGCCTCGGCGAACGAGGGCATCGACATCTTCCATGCTGCCGGCAACCAGCAAGGTGAAGCGGAGGGGATCTACGTACGCGCGAAGGCGTTCGAGTCTGCTGGAAAGCTGGCCGAGGCGCGGCGCGACGCGGAGAGAGCACTTCAAGTCATTGAGCGTCTGCGCGGAAACATCGGTACGTTCGAGTCGCGCGCGCTCTTTCTCGCTTCGTACTCCGACGTGTCCGAGCTGTACGTTCGCGTGCTGATGCGGCTCCATTCACGCGACCGGTCGGCCGGCTTCGACGGGATGGCCCTCCTGGCCAGCGAGCACGCGCGAGCGCGAACGCTGAGCGATTACCTCAATGAAGCTTCCGGGTCCGTCAGACGTGAGCGGCCGGAGCAACGGGCACTGGTCGCCCGGCAGCGGGAGATTCGCGCGCTCCTCAGCGCGAAGGCCGAAGCCCAACTGAAGGCCATGGGCGGTAAGAATGCGCAAGCAGTGGCCACGGCCATCGGTCACGAGATGGATGATCTGTCGGCCGAGTACGACCAGGTTTCGGCCCGCCTTCGGGACTCCGGTTCGGCGACGGAATCACTCGGGCTGCCGGCGATCCAACGCGACGTCACCGATTCGACGACCGCGGTGCTCGAATATTCGCTCGGAAAGGAGAAGAGCTTTCTCTGGCTGGTGACGCCGTCCTCGCTTCGGAGTTATGAGCTTCCCAAACGCGAAACGATCGAAGCCGCCGTGCGGAAGGCCTACGAAGCCGTGACGACACATTCGGATTCGCGCGACGCGCTCGATGGATTGAGCCGCATGATCCTGGCTCCCGCCGCCGCTGACATCACGGCGAAGCGTCTGCTGATTGTGAGCGACGGCGCATTGCACTACGTTCCGTTCGCCGCGTTGCCGTCGCCGCGTGACTCCACGCGTCCGCTCATCGCCGATTACGAGATCGTCAATATTCCTTCGGCGTCGACGATGGCGATGTTGCGCCATTCTCCACGACGGTCCACGGCGACGAAGACGCTGGCGATTTTTGCGGATCCGGTTTTTGACAGAAACGACGAGCGCGTACGTTCGACCGTGCATTCCCTCGCGATCGAAAATGCGATCGAAACTGACCTGGTCCGCTCGGCGCAGGAATCCGGACTTTCCGGCGGCGCACTGCCGCGCCTTCCGTTCACGCGACGGGAAGCAAGGGCGCTGCTGGCGCTCGTCAGTCCCGACCGAAGAAAGGCCGCTCTCGATTTCCGGGCCAGCCGCAAGACGGCCCTCGGCTCTGACCTCGCAGATTATCGAATCGTGCACTTCGCCACTCACGGCCTCTTGAACAGCCTGCATCCGGAACTGTCGGGCATCGTGTTATCGCTCGTCGATGAGAAGGGAAACGAGCAGCGCGGCTTTCTCGCTGTTGCCGATGTGCTGAACATGTCTCTCCGCGCCGATCTTGTCGTCTTGAGCGGCTGCCGCACCGCCCTCGGCAGAGAGATCAAAGGTGAAGGGATTGCCGGTCTGACGCGCGCGTTCATGTACGCCGGAACGCCGCGTGTGGTCGCCAGTCTCTGGAAAGTGAGCGATGCCGCCACAGCCGAGTTGATGAACAGGTTTTACGCGTCGATGCTTGGACCCCAAAAGTTATCGGCTGCCGCCGCGCTCCGCGCGGCGCAGCGCAGCTTGTGGTCCGAGCGACGGTGGAACGATCCGTACTATTGGGCGGCCTTCGAGATCCAGGGTGAGTGGAATTGACCTAAGATCGATCTCCGTGTCTCTGACATCGGAGGGTTTCGAGAAGTTCCTCGCCGTGCTCGGTGCTGAACGCGAGGCCGCCGGCGAGCAGTACGAGGTGGTTCGCCTCAAGCTCGTCAAGTATTTCGAGCTGAGGATGTCCGCCAACCCCGACGATCTCGCCGACGAGACGATCGATCGCGTTGCGCGGCGACTGGCGGGAGGCGAGCGAATCGAGTCGCCCGAAGTGATGCGCTATGTCTATGGCGTCGCGCGGAACGTCCTTCTCGAATCGTGGAAGAACGATCAGCGGCAGAAAAAGATCGGATATGCCCCGGCTGAGAGCGAGGAATCGGATCAGGAGCATGCCGGGCTGCAGCTCGATTGTTTTCAGGAATGTCTGGGCCAGATTCCGGAAGAGAGCCGCACTCTGCTGCTCCGTTATTACCAGCACACGGGGCGCGCCAAGATCGATGACCGGCTGGCGCTCGCTCGACAACTCACGATTCCTACGAATGCGTTGCGCATACGGATTCACCGCATCAAGGCCGAACTGCAACGCTGTATGGAGACGTGCATGAAACGTGTGCGCAATTTCGCCACATCAGGTCGAAGATGATGAACGATCAGTTATTGATACGCCGTTACCTGTTGGGCGAGTTACCCGAGACGGACGCCGAGCGCTTCGAGCAGGAGTATTTCGTCAGCGATGACCGCTTCGGCGAAATGCTCGCCGCGGAAGACGATTTGATCGAAGCGTTTTTGCATCGCAAGCTCAACCCCGGCGAGCGTCGCCAATTCGAGGCGCGTTTCCTGACAACCGCACGTGGCCGGCAGAAGATAACGCTGGCCGCTGCGCTCGAGAAAATCTCCGGCGCGACGCGGAAAACATCGTGGATCAGGCCGTTGGCGATTGCCGCCGCCCTTACGGTGATGGTGATCGGCGCCGGCATGCTGCGCGAGCTTGTTGTCATGAGGCACGAGATTGCGCAGCTTCAGAGCGAGCGGCAAAAGGCTCACTCAGCAGCGACACCGCAACCCGGCGACATCTTCTCCATCATTCTGAGCAGCGGCCTGGAACGCGGTTCCACAACCGGGACGACGCTCGTTCTCCCTGGCCACGCTGCGACCGCGGAGCTCTGGCTGCTTCTCCTTCACGATGACTATCCGACCTACACGGCGACGCTGCAATCGATCGACGGACACACGCTGCGCGCGGAGCACGCTCTCGCGTCACGCGCTCTCGACGGTCGCAAGGCCGTCCTCTTCCGGATTCCGTCCGAGATCCTCGAACCGCAGACATACGTAGTGACAGTCAGCGGCGAGAAGCCCGGCGTTCCGAGCGAACCCGTCGAAGATTTTTCGTTCAGCGTTCGCCGGCCCTGAAACGTTTTTCTCCTTCGGCCACAAGTAGACGGAATTTGAAAAACGCCGAAAGGAGAAGACGCCATGAAGATCCGCACCAGCATCAAGGCCGGTCAGTCCACCGCTGCGATCCTCGACTGATCGCTCTTCGCCGCGTTGATCCAAATCTTGAAAGGAGGGACGCCATGAAGATCCGCACCAGCATCAAGGCCGGCCAGGCTACCGCCGCAGTCCTCGACTGATTCCGCGATTTCACCCGGGAGAGAGTCGACCGACCCTCTCCCGTAACTCTCCAAAGGTTTCTTAATGAGCGCATTTCGACGTTCACTCCGCCTCCTGAACGAAAGTGGTCCGAGCCGCTGGCGCTGGACTGTCGCCCTGATCCTCGCGCTGATCGCGGCCTGGACGATGTGGTTCGTGATGGCGCGCGTTCCGGTCTACGAGAGCAGTCTTTCAGCGAGGGTCGAAGTCGATGGCGCCATCCGCGCGATCGACGCGCCGCTCGCCGGACGTATCGTCGTCAGCAATCTCGCTCTCGCCCGTCGCGTTCGCGCGGGAGACATCCTCGCCGAATTAGATACCGAGCCGCTGGTCATCGAGCGCCGCGAGCTCGATGCAAAGCGGCAGGGATTGAGCAACGAGATTGCCGCGCTCGAAAGAGAGCTCCGCGCCGAGTCCGCCGCCAGCCTTCAGGCAACGGCGGCATCAGAAATCGCCGGGCGCGAGGCGTTGGCCAATGCGGACGAAGCGAGCGTATCCGCCAGACTCGCGGTTGAAGAATCGGCTCGCGCCACGACACTGCACGCATCCGGTTTGATCGGCGATCTCGACCTCCTGCGCACACGCGCCGATGCTGAGAAGCGCCGTGCAGTCGCCG
>DATBSF010000280.1:0-3991 GCA_036559905.1 Thermoanaerobaculia bacterium
ACCCGGCGAGATTTACGGCTTTCTGGGCCCGAATGGGGCCGGGAAGACGACGACCATCCGCATCCTCGCCGGTCTCTCCCTGCCGACCTCAGGCGTGGTCCGCATCGCCGGCCACGATGTCGGTTCGGATGGCGCGCGGACCAAGTCGATCGTGGGCTACGTCCCCGATCGGCCTTATCTGTACGAGAAGCTGACTGGCCGGGAACTGCTGCAATTCGTGGTCAATCTGTATGGAAAGGAATGGCGCGACTGCGAATCGCGCGCGATGGAGCTTCTGCGTTACTTCGACATCTTCGATTGGACCGATGCGCGGATCGAAAACCTCTCGCACGGCATGAAGCAGAAGCTGGTGATCGTCGCGGCTCTGGTCCACGATCCGTCGGTGCTGGTCATTGACGAGCCGATGGTCGGCCTCGATGCGCTCGCGCAGAAGCTGGTGAAGACGCTGCTTCGCCGGCTCGTGGGCGAACAGAAGACGATTTTTCTGACGACGCACACGATGTCGGTTGCGGAGGCCGTCTGCGATCGCATCGGCATCCTCCATCGCGGTCACATCATCGCGACCGGCACGACGGCGGAGCTGCGCAGCAATCGCGCGCTGGAGGATGTTTTCCTGGAGCTGACGTACGGAAACGATTGATTCGCTGCGCGCGCGCTATCGCAGCCGCGACGTCGACGTCCTGCTCTCTGATCTCGTCGGAAAGCCGACTTCGTACGTTCTGGCGCACGGCGATCAGGTTGTCCACGCGACACCGATCCATGCGGCGATGCGGCGTCGCATGGCCGGCGAGCCATTGCAGTACATTCGCGGAAAGACTGAGTTTTTCGGCCGCGAGTTTCGCGTCGACGATCGCGTCCTGATTCCGCGGCCCGAGACCGAGATCCTCGTCGAGACCGCGATTGAGCGCATCGAACGCGGCGCGCGCGTGGTCGATATCGGCACGGGCAGTGGGTGCATCGCGGCGACGCTGGCGCTCGAGCGGCCCGACCTTCGCGTCATCGCCACCGATGTTTCGGTCAGCGCGCTGGCGGTCGCATCAAGCAACATCCCAAAACGCGTCACGCTGGTCGCGTCGGATTTGCTCGCGGCATTCGTCGAAGACTTCGACTGGATCGTCTCAAATCCCCCGTACATTCCGGCCGGAGATATCGCGACGCTGGAGCCGGAAGTGCGCGATTACGAGCCGCGCGTGGCACTGACGCCGGGTGCTGACGGAACGGAAGTTATGGCGCGAATTCTCGATCAGGCCGGTCGCGCGCGGGTGATGCTGGAGATCGGATACGGACAGAGCGACGCGGTGCGCGATCTCGCCGCGGCGCATCATTTCAACGTCGACGATCTGCGCAATGATCTCGCAGGAATTCCGCGCGTCATCGTATTATCGCGGCATGGCTGGAAATGATCGCTGCCTCTTCTGCCGGATCGCGCACGGCGAGATTCCGGCAAAGAAGGTCTTCGAAGATGCCGATGTCGTCGCGTTCCACGACATCAACCCGCAGGCTCCGACGCATGTGCTGGTGATTCCACGCAAACACATCGCGAGCCTCGATGACATGACCGATGCCGACGCCACGACGGTGGGAACGGCTTTGGCGCGAGTCGCGCAGATCGCGCGCGATCTGCACTTGAATTCAGATGGCTATCGCGTCGTGGTCAATCACGGCGAAGCAGCGGGACAGACCGTCTTCCACATCCACTTTCACTTGTTAGGCGGAAGAAATCTGGGCTGGCCACCGGGGTAGAAAGGCAGAAGGCAGAGGGCAGAAGGCAGAAGTGGAGGACGAGCACTTCTGCCTTCTGCCTTCTGCCTTTTAGGCGGGTGGGGGGACGCGGAACCGTGTCCCGCTGAACGTGATCGACCGGCCGGTCTTCTTGCGCGAGGCTTTTCTCTGCGTCAGGAAATCTTCCTTCGCTTCGCCCAGTGACGCCGGAACGTACGTCGCACCCGCTGCCAGCGTCGTCTGCCGATCGCGCGCGAACGCTGAGCCGCCTCCGACGATCATCAGATCCGGGAACTTCTCGTTGATCAGTTGAATCAGCGCGTAGCCGATGTTCACGTGATCCGAATTCGTGCACGAGACGAACACGGCTTCCGGTTTCACTTCGCTGACGAACGCCAACAGCTCCTCATCCGGCAGATCTGTGAAGTAATCGATGGAGAAGCCTTCTTCGCGCAGCAACTGCGTGAACATCAAAGTGCCGAGCGAGAGACGCTCCCCCGCGACTGAAACCGCAACGATGTGCCGGGCCGCATCGGGCGTGCCGGCATTGCGATCGCCGAATCGGATGATGAGCTCGCGGATGACGTCCTTGATGAAGTGATCATGCGCGGGCGAGATGCGTTTGCGCTCGAGCTCTTCCTGCGCGAACGTCAGTGTCGGGATGAAGAGATCGGTGAACATCTCCTCCATCGTGTCGCTCTCGGCGTGACGGTCAGCGATGGCGATTGCGCCGGTGCGATCGCGCAGCAGCAGCCGGTTGTAGAAGCTGAGGTAGCCCTCCAGCGGATCCTCGGCGCCGAACATGATGGAGAAGATTCGCAGCGCCGGAATGAATTCGCCGCCGACGGTCAGGCAGACTGAAATCGGCGTGGCGAGCAGCAGCCCCACCGGTCCCCACAACCATCCCCAGAAAATCGCGGAGACGAGCAGCGCGATCGGCGAGACGCCGACGCGACTCCCGACCACGATCGGCTCGATGAAACCGCCAATGACCTGATCGCTCAGCAGGAAGAGTCCGAGGACGGCGAGCGGCAAGTACCAGTTGGTGGAAGTCGCAATCGTGAGAAACGTCGGAAATGCGGCGCTGAGAAACGCGCCGACGTACGGAACGAATCGCATCAGTCCGGCGAAGACTCCCCACAAAGGAGCGTGCGGAACGCCAAGGAAGAAAAGGCCGAGTCCGATCAACAACCCGAAGCCGAGATTAAGGAGCGCGAATGTCAGGAGGTAGCGGCTGATGCGATGCGACGTCTCGCCGATCGCCTGCGTCGTCACCGTCAGATGCGCGCGCCCGGCGAGCCGCAACAATTTGTCGCGCATCTGCTCGCGTTCTTTGAGGAGGAAGAAGACGAGCACGACAACGAGGAACAGAGCCGCCACGAATTCCACTGTCGGCGCGACTTCGCGGTAGCGATCGCGAATCGTCTTGTCGGGCACCACACGGACGTTGAGCGGTTTCTCTTCGGGCCCAGCCGGCTCGGTCACCCGCTGCAGCGTGCGCTCGAATCGCTCGAAGACCGCCAGGCCGGTCGACGACCGTCTAAGAAAACGAAGTTTCTGTTCAAAACGTTGAATCGTTCCGCTGGTCGTGAATTCGCGCGCGACGGAATTGAACTGCTGATAGATCCACCAGCCGCCGGTCGAAAGCGCCGTCACCGCCAGGCCGACCGACAACACGATCGCGCCGGTACGGCGCAGAAATGTCCGCTCCAGAAGCGAGACGATGGGCGTCAGAAGAAACGCAAAGAGGACAGCCAGCGCGATCGGAACCACCACCGGCTTCGCGAGATACAAGACCGCGATGACAACGAGGGTGATGAAAAACGTGCGTGTGTTTGAGGCTCGACGTTCCTGCGAGCGCTTGTCGATGGCGGACGGAGGAGGCTCGGCCATGGCCGGCCGGCGGACGGAAATCGTCCGGTCGAGATCGTCCTCATCGTCTTCGAAGACCGCCACAATGGAATGAGTCTACTGCAAGCTGGACGCCGCCTAGCGGCGCCAGCGCAGGACCGGTTGCCGCGCCGCCCGCGCCTCATCCAGCCGTCGGACGGGCGTCGTGTGCGGAGCTGATCGGACGAGCTCGGGGCGCTCGGCACACTCGCGCGCGATGGCGAGCATCGCGTCGCAGAACGCGTCCAGCTCTTCCTTCGGCTCGCTCTCGGTCGGCTCGATCATGAGCGCACCGGAAACGATCAGCGGGAAGTAGATCGTCGGCGGATGGAATCCGTAATCCATCAGGCGCTTGGCGATGTCGAGCGTGTGGACGTCG
>DATBSF010000281.1:0-10325 GCA_036559905.1 Thermoanaerobaculia bacterium
AACATCGAAGTCATGTACAGCGATCACGACAATCAATTGATCCTCGTTGTCGACGACATGGAGAAGGGCAGACGCGTGTCGGAGGCGTGGAAGTTGTGAGCCAGAGCGCGGGGATCGATGCCGTGGCCGCTGTGATCGGCGAACCGGCGCGCGCGCGACTGCTCGCGGCGCTGATGGGCGGCACGGCGCTGACGGCGACCGAGCTCGCGATCGAGGCCGAGGTCTCCGCGTCGACGGCCAGCTTTCATCTCGCGCGGCTCGTCGATGCGGAGCTGATCGCGATCCGACAGCAAGGTCGCCATCGCTACTACCGCCTGGTGGATGCCGACGTCGCGGAAATGCTGGAAGGAATGATGGCGATCGCGGCGCGCAGCGGGAACGGCAAGCGGCGAGGGCCGGCCGATGAGACTCTGCGCAAAGCGCGCGTCTGCTACGACCATCTCGCCGGCGACCTCGGCGTCTGGCTGCTCGACAATCTGCGCGCGCAAAAAATCCTGATCGGCCACGAACCGTTCCGAGTCTCGAGCGACGGCCGCGCGTTTCTCGCGGGCATCGGTGTTGACGTCGATCGCCTGGCCGAGTCGCGGCGGCCGCTGTGCAGGACGTGTCTCGACTGGACCGTCCGCCGATCGCATCTCGCCGGCTCACTCGGCGCCGCGATTCTCGATCGCATTCTCAAACAGCGATGGGCGCGCCGCGAGCCGGGAAGCCGCGCGCTCGCGTTCTCAACGCATGGCGAGCGCGCGTTCCGAGCACAATTTTCGGTTTGGTAATATTGGAGCGTAAACTGCTCCGACTTACCTAACGGTCCTCACAACTGCTGTTCATCATTCGGAGGCGCATCGTGCGGCGTGTCGGGTTCTGTCTTCTCATCCTCGCAATCGCGGCGACTTCCGCATATGCCGATTCCAAAACGGTTCGCGATGATCAGGAACCGCGCACGCTGGATGCCGATCGGCCGGCTCGGCGCGGCGGAGCGGAGCCTTCCGAGCTTGCCCAGACCGACTATCAGCGGCTGCGCGCGGAGCACATCGCGCGTCTACGCGGCTGGACGCCGGGCGAGCCTTTCGACTTCAACGCCCGCTCGCGCGCAATTCGGAAGATGGAAGCGCAGGAAGAACGGCGCAATCGCGTGCGCGCAAATCAGCTCGGGATCGCTCCGCTCGCGTTTCCTGCCTGGACGAATTTAGGTCCGAATCCGATCCCGAACGGGCAGACCGTTCCGATCGTTCCGGTCAGCGGCCGCGTCAGCGCGATCGAGATCGATCCGAACGATCCCAACAAGGTCTACGTTGGCGCGGCGCAGGGCGGTGTCTATCGATCTCTCGACGGCGGCGCGACCTGGACGCCGATCATGGATTCCGCGCTGAGTCTTGCGATCGGCGCGCTGGCGCTCGACACCACGCGTGGATGTCTGTACGTTGGAACCGGCGAGTCCAGCGCCGCGATCGACAGCTTTGGTGGCGTCGGCATCTATCGAATCGACAATGTCAATACCAATCCAGTTCTGGTCGGACCGATTAATCCGATCCGCAACTACACTGACTCCAACGGGCCGCAAAGCGTGCCGATTTTCAACGGCTCGGGGATCTCGAAGATCCTGCTCGTTCCCAACGACCCGACGAAGATGTTCGTCTCGACAGTTTTCTACGCCGCGATCGGAATCGGCGCCGATTACGCGTTCGGACAAATCATCCCGCCGCACGCCATCTCCGGCTTGTATCGCCTGACGGCCGTCAACGGCGATCCGGCGTCGGTCACTGTGGCCAAGGTCAAAGTCACAAACCTGGGAACGTGCTTCGACACGCCGTGCACCGGCAGCCACGACATCGATGACATCGCGTTTGATCCCGGCGATGCGACCGGCAATACGCTGTTTGCCTGGCAGCACGGAAACCATATGCCGGCGCAGATGGGCGGAGTTTATCGATCGACGAACGCGATGGCGGCGACGCCGGCGTTCACGCAGACTTTTCTGACCACAGCCGGCGCGGCGACGAATGGCCGCGGCGTCTTCCAGATTTACAAGCAGGGCGCGAATCCAGCGGTGGTGTACATCGCGACTGGTGAGCCGGGGAGCGGTACGACCTGCAATGGCGGCAATGGCGCCGTCCGCGTGTCGATCGACGGTGGGTTGACGTTCCCGATGGCAAAGCTCGCCGGCGGCGGCGGCTTCTGCGCCACGCAGTGCAACTATGACATCGGCTTCGCCGTCAATCCCGGCGCGACCACCGCCACATCCGACGACATCCTCTACCTCGGCGGCAGTTTTCATGACGACAGCGGCTGCAGTCTGCTGGCGGCGAAGTCCGTCGACGGCGGCGCGACGTTCGCCGAGACGAATGGCGGCGTTCACGCCGACAATCACGCGATCAAGATCGCGCCATCGAATCCGAACATCGTCTATCGCGGTGACGACGGCGGCATCTTCAAGTCGACCAACGCCGGCGTCGATTGGACGAGCCTGAACAATGCGACCTTCATCGCGACGCAGTTTCAGAGCATCGCCGTGCATCCGACCGATCCGAATTTCTCCATCGGCGGCACGCAAGACAACGGCACCGAGAACCTCCTCGGCAACCTGACCTGGAATCAGATCGACTTCGGCGACGGCGGCTATGCGCTCATCGATCAGAACGCGACCGATACGACGAACGTCACGATGTACCACACGCTCTACAACCTGACGAACGATCAAATCGGCTATTCAAGCGTCGATGCAGTCGCAGACGCTTTTGACGGCAACTGGAATTTCTTCGGATGTCAGGGAACGACTCCCGCCAATGGAATTGGCTGCACCGACGCTGTCGAGTTCTACGCGCCGATGGCGCTGGGACCGGGAACGCCTAACATCGTTTACTTCGGCACGGACCGGCTGTATCGCTCGATCAACAAAGGCGTGAACAACACGGTGGTCAGTCAGGCACCGCTCGTTTCGGGCGGCGCGGCCATCTCCAGCATCGCCATCGCGCTGCAGCACGACCCGTACCGGATTGTTGGCGCCTCCGATGGCTCGCTCTTTTACACGGTGACCGGTTCCTCGACGCTCACCGTTCTCGATCCGGTCGGGACGGGCAGCGTCATTCCGGACCAATACGTCGGCCGCATTGTGTTCGATCCCACCGACCAGCACGTTGCGTACATCGCCGTGGAGGGATACATGGGCGACACGACCAGCGCGCATTCGCATCTGTGGAAGGTTTCGAGTCTCGGCTCTTCGCCGGTGCTGAACGCCATCAATGGCTCGGGCAACACCGGCCTGCCGGATGTGCCGATCAACGGAATCGCAGTCGATATCACGAAACCGTCGCGTATTTTCGTCGGCACCGACATCGGCGTGTTTGATTCCGAGGATGGCGGGGCGACGTGGTCGCCGTTCGGGCTCGGACTGCCGCGCGTCGCGGTCTTCGATATGGCGATTCAGAACGTGAAGCGCGTCCTGCGCATCGCGACGCACGGCCGCGGCGTGTACGAGATCGATCTTCCCGCCGCTGCGACGACGATCATCAATCCGCCGTCTCACGTCGTCGCGAACGCCACCACCACGACCAACGTCCACCTCACCTGGTCCTCGGCTGGTACATCGATGACGTATCAGATCTGGCGCAGCAACAACAACGGCGCATACGCGCAGGTCGGAGCGGCGATGGGAACGTCATACGATGATCCCGTCTCGGCCGACATCACGTACCTTTACAAAATCAAATCCGTCGACGGCGCGGCGAATATCTCTCCGTTCAGCGACATGGACTTCGCGACGACGGTGATCTTTGTCGATGAGCCTCTCGCCGCCGGCACTGCTGTCAAGGCGGTGCATCTAACGCAACTGCGAACCGCGGTGAATGCAATGCAGCGCTCGGCCGGAGTGACCGTCACGAGCTTCACCGATCCGACCGTGAACAATTCGCTCGTGATCAAAAGCGTCCACATCTCGGAACTGCGCACGGGGCTCAATGCCGCGCGCGCCGCGATTGGCGCGAGTCAACTTCTCTTCAGCTATCCGACACTCGTCACGGTGAGGGCCATCGACTTCCAGGAGCTTCGCGACGGCGTGAAGTAGGGCGCGCTCTGCGCGCCCCTACAAGCGCCAGTAGGGGCGCGCAGAGCGCGCCCGAGTTACTCACCGCGCGTTCACATCGCGCACGAGCGTGATGTTCTGTGCGAGGTAATTCCCTCCGCTGAGCCTTTGAATCTGCACGTCGATGACATCTCCACGTTCGAGGTTGGTCACCGGATGGAGCTGCCCCTGGTAATTGACCTGTGCGCTCGAGTCGTACTGAATCGTCATCGCATTTCCGGGATTGGTTTGAAAGCCGGACATCCATGTCGGGCTGTCCATGGAGATCGTGCGCGTCGACGGATCGACGTAGCGCACCGTTCCGCGAATTGTCGAGACCTGCGAGCCGTATGTTCCACCGCTGCTCACGTTTCGAGTAACGGTGATGTCCTGGGCGTTGAATCGTCCGCCGCCGAGATCGTTGACGCGCGCATCGATCTGGTCGCCGACTTCGAGATCCGAGATCGCAAACGTCCGGTTGTTGTAGTAGACCGGCGTGTTCGACGCGTAATTGATCGTCATGTACGACCCATAGCCGGGATCGACTGAGATCGTTCGCGCGTAAGTGTCGATCGATCGGACCGTTCCGTGTACCGACGACACGCCATACGGAGCCGATGATCCCGACGAAGCCATGCTCCCGCGAGCGTTGTAGAGGACGTTCATCGACTGGGCGAGAAGCTGACTGCCGGACGGGTCGACCCGAATAGAAACCTGGTCTCCACGCTCGAGGTCGGTGGGGCGATAGTTCGTTCCGTTGTAGGAAACGGTGGTCCGGTCGTCGTAGTAGACGCGCACATTGCCGCTATTTCCGCCGCTGCTGGGATAGAGATTCGAGCTGTAATTGCTGACGTTGGTCAGGTAGATCGAGCGACTGTTGAGATCGACGGAATCGACAGTCCCTCGAATCTCAGAGGTTGCGGTCGGATACGTCGATCCGGTTGGATATGTCGATCCGCTCGGATAGCTGCTGCCGTTGTTGCCGATCGTGCCGCAGGCCGCCGCGAGCAGCAAAGCGAACACTGCAGCTGATACTCCTTTCATTTTGTTCATAATCGTTCTCCCCTCACGTTACAAAGAGCAGGAAGTGTGCCCCTCCGTGATAAAACTCGGGGCCTTGCACCTCCCGTTCTCGCCTCCGCTCGAGCCGATGCTGTCGGCCGCTGCCGATGAGTTGCCCTCCGGCGACGGTTGGCTGTTCGAGCCGAAGTGGGATGGATTCCGCACGCTCGTGTTTCGCGACGGCGACGAGATCATGCTGCAGAGCCGCGACGAGAAGCCGATGAACCGGTATTTTCCGGAGCTCACCGCGCCGCTTCTCGGCGCGCTGCCGGAGCGATGCGTCGTCGATGGCGAGATCGTCATCGTCGGCAGCAGCGGACTCGACTTCGAAGCGCTGCTGCTGCGCATCCACCCGGCCGCATCGCGCGTGAAGCTGCTCGCCGAGCAGACGCCGGCATCATTCGTCGCGTGGGACCTCCTGGCGCTCGGCGACGACGACCTCCGCGAATCGCCGCTCGAATTGCGCCGCGAGAAACTCGAGAGGATCCTAGGGGGCGCTCCACCGCCGGTGCATCTCTCGCCCGCGACGCGAGATCGCACGCTTGCGCAGGACTGGTTTCACCGATTCGAAGGCGCAGGACTCGACGGCGTAATGGCCAAGCGTCTCGAATCTCCATATCGCGCCGGCGAGCGCACGATGGTCAAGGTCAAACACACGCGCACGGCCGACTGCGTGGTCGCCGGTTTTCGATGGCACAAGAACGGTCCCGGCACGATGGTCGGCTCCCTTCTCCTCGGCCTCTACGATGAGAAGGGGAAGCTGCATCACGTGGGTGTCGCCGCCGCGTTCACCAGTGCGGTGCGCAAGCAGCTCGTCGAAGAACTGGCTCCGTTGCGCGAGAACGCGATGGAGAAACATCCATGGCGCGATTGGGCCGAGGCGATGGAGGGGCAGCGTATGCCTGGAGGCGGAAGCCGTTGGAATCGCGGGAAAGACTTGAGCTGGATCCCGCTGCGTCCTGAGCGCGTCTGCGAAGTCGCGTACGATCACATGCAGGGCACGCGATTTCGTCACGCCGCGCATTTCGTTCGCTGGCGTTTCGATAAGCGTCCCGAGGATTGTCGTTACGATCAGTTGGAAGTAACGCCGGCTTACGAGTTGGAACGCGTCTTCGGATAAAATGAGCGCCGGCCGTAAGGGCGGCAGACGGTCCGCGTAAAGGGTCGAACCCACCCTCCGAGAATTCATCGACAAGTCAGAAGACCCTGACTTCCAGCCCCGGGACGCGGACGCCGGGCGAAAAAAACGGAAGGAAGGCGTCTATGTCGAATTCCAAACTTCCCGATCACCCTTCACTCGAATACCTCAAAAAGCTGGCGAAAGATCGACTGGCAGAGCTGCGTCGCCGCGATCCGAAAACGAAACTCGCAGCGGCTCTCCTGGATGTCGCGCGTGAGCATGGCTTCTCGAGTTGGCGCGCGCTGAAGGCCGAAATCGAGAAGCGGCAGGAAGCCACCGTCAAGGAATTCTTCGAAGCTTGCGCGAGCGGCGACTTCGCGAAGCTGCGCCGCATGCTCGCCGATCAGCCGGATCTGGTTCACGCGCGCGAACATGGCGATAACACGACCACGCTGCACTGGGCAGTGGCGAAGGCCAACCTCGATGTCACTCGTGCGCTCCTCGATGCCGGCGCCGACGTTCACGGCTTCGGCGACCTGCACGAGCTCGATGTCATCGGATGGGCAACCGTATTCCACGAAGAGGGCGCGACGTGGGACGTCGTCCCGCTGCTGCTCGAGCGCGGCGCCCGTCATCACATCTATTCTGCGATCGCGGTGGGCGATCTCGATCTGATCCGCCAGCTCGTCGAGCAGAATCCGGACGCGCTCGACCGCCGCATGTCGCGCTTCGAGAAGCGCCAGACGCCGCTGCATTTCGCGATGAGCCGCAAGCGCTACGACATTCTCGATCTGCTCATCGAGCTCGGCGCAGATCTGGAAGCCGAGGACGGTACTGGGCAGACGGCGATGGCGGTCGCGATGTTGCACGGAGATCAGGAAGCGATGCGACGGTTGCACGCGGCCGGCGCGAAGCAACCACCGAAACTCGACTCTTCGAGTTTTCGCGAACGCATGGCGAAGCTGGCTGCGTCAACGAAGAAGATCGCTCCCGCGCTCAGCGTGCCCGACATCGCGAAGGCGCTCGAGTGGTACACCTCGATCGGATTCCGCGAAGTCGGAAGATGGGAAGACGACGGAATTGTGAACTGGGGCATGGTCGCCTTCGGCGAGGCCGAGATCGGATTCGGCATGCACGGTGTGGCGGGTCCCAAGGATGTGACTCTTTGGTTTTACACCGATCAGGTCGACGCGCTCTATCAGCTTCTGAAAGCGCGGCAGCTCGAAGCTGCCGAGGCTGCGCTTGCCGGAAAGCCCGATCAAGCGGGAATTGAGTTCGAGGAGGACATCTACGATCCGTTCTACGGAGGGCGGCAATTCAGCATCCGCGACTTAAACGGCTACGGACTCATTTTCTACGCCCCTGAGGTTTGAAACCGTGCCACGGATCGTAGTCGGGATCGGGCGCTTCCTCGGCGGGGCGTTCGCGTTCCGGTATGTGGCGAAGGTTGACACGAATGCGCGTCCACGTACTCGAGCGCCCGCGCATCGAATCGACGAGTACATCATCGACTTCCAGAAGCGCCGCGGCTTTCGGATGTTTCGCCTTCCACCGTTCGAGGCCGGCGAGCGCTTCCTCCTTGTGCTGCGCTTTCGCGACAGTAATTAATGGATGCTTCTGTCGAGACGGCGCGACACGCGGCGGCTCGCCTTTTTGCTTTTTGTAATTCGGCGGCCAGGGCGCGTCGCCGAGTCCTTCCTTCTCGTGCTTCGCGGACAGCTCGAGTAATTTCGACAGCGAGCCGGCAGCGTCGTCGATGCCTTCGGAAGCATCGCCTCGCTTCGGCGCCGTGATGAGAGTGAATGCGGCGGGATCGCAATCCGGGACCTCATCCCATTCGAGCGGCATCGACACGCGTGCGTCTGGCGTGGGCCTGACCGACCACGCCGATGCGACCGTGCGATCTTTCGCGTTCTGGTTGTAATCGAGGAAGACGCCGTGGCGCTCTTCCTTCCACCATTTGCTCGTCGCGATTTTCGGCGCGCGCTTTTCCACTTCGCGCGCGATCGCGAGCGCCGCGCGCCGGACCTGATCGAACGTCCATTTCCGCTTGAGTCGCACGTTTACGTGAATACCTCGCGATCCGGAAGTCTTTGGCCATCCGACCAGATCGTTCTCATCAAGCACTTCGCGGACGACCAGGGCAACGCGCCGCACGTCATCGAAGCCGACGCCGGGACCAGGATCGAGGTCGACTCGCAATTCATCGGGATGATCGAGGTCGTCCGCGCGCACTGGATGCGGATTCAGATCGATGCATCCGAGGTTGACGACCCACAGAAGCTGAGCAGCATTGCGGATAACGATTTCGCTCGCAGTACGTCCGGAGGGGAAGCGCAGCTCGACAGTTTCGATCCAATCGGGATGATTCTCCGGAGCGCGCTTCTGAAAGAACGGCTCGTGGTCCGCTCCGTTGACGTAGCGCTTGAGTACGAACGGTCGATTCGCGATCCCGCGCAACGCGCCATCGGCGACCGCGGCGTAGTACTTCACGAGATCCAACTTGGTGTATCCCGCCTTCGGGAAGTAGACCTTGTCGGGATTCGTGATCACCACTTCGCGACCGGCAGCCTCGATGGACGTCTGCTGCGATTTCGGCACGCAAGAGTCTTAACCGGATTCCGGGTTGCTGCGCAAGAGTTGGGGCACAACCGCGTCTACTCCTGGTAGCGAAATTTGACAGAGGCCCCGATCCGAAGCATCCTCGGACATCTTGTGTGCCGTCCGTGATCGAGGCGTAGTTTCTCTGCCGGCGCACGTGGTTGCTACGCTCAGTCCGCGGCAGCCTATCGCGCGAGCGTTATGCCGCGAACGCCGCAGCGTATCCTCCTCGCTCGAGCTCAGGCCGCGGAACGTAACCCTCGGTGCTCTTTGCCACTTGCTCGCCCGGCCGACCTCATGCCACGATCCCAATACGCTGCGCGGCAGAATGTTACGCTGCGGCAGCCTAATGCAACTTAGCGACTAGTTAGGTGGCTGAAAGGAGATCGACGATGTCGAAAATGTTCTCGCCTAGGATCGTGTCGCTTGCCGTTGCCTTGGGTGTGGTTGGTGGCGCGGTGATCGTCCTGAGTCACATGTTTTTCACGCCAGGCAAGTATGTGCTGATCACGTACGCGGTCGTCATCGTAGGTGCGACGCTAGCGGTGCGCGCAGAAAGGCTCGCTTCTTTCGCTGAGCGATTCGCAACCGGCTTGCTCGCGTTCGCGCTCTACGCTGGCGCTCACTACGTCGCGGTAAGCTTCTCACCGGGTGTTTCGTCGCTCGGTCTGCTCGGCCATGCGTGGCGCCTTGCACTTCTTCTGGGTATCGGCGCCGTCATCAACCTTGCAACGGCACGCCTTGCGTCTCCACCGATGAGTCGAGTGGAGCTACACGCCACCTAACTTGCCGTTGCAGCGGACGCGGCCCGCTCCGCTGCCAGCGTAAGGCTGGTACACTTCCGCGTGCGGGCCGCGCCGCTGAACGGCGGTTCCGTTGGACGGCGGGAATGGCGTTACGTGAGACAACCATCGCAGGCTTCTTCGCAGGCGACGTCTCAGCGACGGATCTAGACCTAGAAGCCCGTGCAGCGATCGAGCACGTCGATTCGGTTCGGACGCACATTCACATCGTAGACATGCCAAGCGAGAGCATCATCACTCCCGACGGGTTGCTCCGGCTTATCGATGCAGGAATCGCGGAAGAACTCACCGCAGAATCGATTAGTGCCATCGCCTTTACGCTTGTTGCCTCCGATCACTTCGAATGGAACGACGACATCGTCGCCGAGATCATTCACGACTGGTCAGCGCCGGAAATCAACTACCCACTAACTCCAGAATCGTTGTCGCGTTTTCGCCGGTGGGTCCTCGGCGAAGAACCGTATCCGGATAAGCCGAATGCGAACGCCGGCCAAGGTGGGCGGCTCATCTCCACTACCGCAAAGGTGCGCGGGTAAAAAGGCCCGCCGTCCAACTCGTCGCTGCACCGGACGCGAACCGGCGCGTTGCTGCTTTCCGAGAGCTATACTCTTTCGCGTCGCCGGTTCGCGCCGGTGAGCTTCAAACGTTAGGCGGCTAGAGACAGCTCTCGGCGTACTATCCG
>DATBSF010000282.1:0-8895 GCA_036559905.1 Thermoanaerobaculia bacterium
GTTTTCTTAATTCTTCATTCGAACTTCGAACTTCGAACTTCTCTTTTCGTATGACCGGCTCTCTCTTCGGCGACCAAGCCTTCACCCCCATCCTCCCGGCCGACGCTCCGCTTGCCGAGCGGCTGCGGCCGAAGACACTCGACGAGATCGTCGGACTCGAAGACTTGTTAGGCGAAGGACGATTCCTGCGGAATGCGATCGGCAGCGATCGCATCCCGTCGATGATCCTTTGGGGCCCGCCGGGATCGGGGAAGACGACGCTCGCGCGCATCATCGCAGGGACGACCAAGGCGCGATTCGTCCCCTTCTCCGCCACCACCAGCTCGATCAAGGACATCAAAGTGTTGATGGAGGAAGCGCGCAAGCTTCGCATTGGGCGCGCGATCAAGACCATCGTCTTCATTGACGAGATCCATCGCTTCAACAAGGCGCAGCAGGACGCTTTCCTCCCCTACGTCGAGGCAGGCGACATCGTCCTCATCGGCGCAACGACTGAGAATCCATCGTTCGAGGTGAATTCAGCGCTGTTGTCGCGATCGAAAGTCGTCGTCATTCCGCCGCTGGAGCGCGCGCAGGTGATGACGATTCTGCAGCGCGCGATTGCAGATCCGGCCGTGAAGAAATTCGGCGTCGAGCTGACGGGCGACGCTCTCGACTTCATCGCCGCGACCTCCGCCGGCGACGCGCGCCAGGCGCTGAACAGCCTGCAACTCGTCGTCGAGACCGCGCACGGTTCCGTGAATGCCGAAGACGTCCAGAAAATCCTGCAGCGCCGGTCGCTGATGTACGACAAAGGCGGTGACGAGCACTTCAACATCATCTCGGCGCTGCACAAATCGATTCGCAACGGCGATGCGGATGCTGCCGTGTACTGGCTCGTGCGCATGCTCGAAGGTGGAGAAGATCCGCTCTACATCGCGCGACGTCTCGTCCGCGCGGCGTCGGAAGACATCGGCAACGCCGATCCACAAGCGCTCGTGCTTGCCGTGGCGGTGAAAGAAGCGACGCACTTCATCGGAATGCCTGAAGCGGGCGTCGCACTCGCGCAACTGACGACGTACCTGGCTGCCGCGCCGAAATCGAATGCCGTCTACGTCGCGTACGGCAATGCGGTGCATGAAGTGCGACAGGGTGACAACCCGCCGGTTCCACTCCAGATCCGCAATGCGCCCACGCGTTTGATGGAAGACCTCGGCTACGGCCGCGGATATCAGTACGCCCACGATTTCGACGAGCAGACGACGTCGATGGAGTGTCTGCCCGATTCGCTGGCGGGTCGCCGCTTTTACGAGCCGAAAGACGTCGGAGTCGAACGCGAGATCAAGGAGCGACTCGAGAAGATGCGGGCCGCACGATCGGGGTCGGCTTCCGATCCTCACCGAGATTGACGTAGACGACCTGCGCTTCGGTGACGAGGACTTTTTCGTTGGGATCGTTAGCGCGATTCGCCTCGACCACGACTTTGACGGTGATCGATGTGTTGCCGATGCGCAGCGTCTCGCACCAGAAGCTGATCAGATCACCGACGAAGACCGGCTGATGGAACACGATCTTGTCCATGGCCACGCTGACCATGATGCGAGCGCCCTGACGGCGTGCTTCGATCGCTCCCGCCTGGTCGATGAACGAGAGAATCACTCCGCCGAAGATCGTGCCTTGCGCGTTCGTGTCGCGCGGCATCATGAGCACGCGGATCGCGGGCTCGTTCCACTTCGGCAGAATCTCCAATCGACTACAAGCCTGCCTGCTGCGCCGGATGGTTGCGCTGCGTCACGACCGGATTGATCTCGATCTTCGATTCCTTGCGCAACCGCTGCAGAAGCACCGTCCTCAGATTTCGCGCCTGCTGTTGCCGCAGCATCTCGGCATACGACGCGCGATTCTCATCGGCAGCTTTCGGATCCACTTTCTTCTGCTCGATGACCTGCAGCACCACGGCGCCGTCCGGGAGGTTGATCGGCCCCTTCATCTCGCCGACTTTCCCCGTCATCGCGGCGTCGACCAGCGCGGACGTGTCGCCGGTAAAGCCGGCGATGTAACCCTGACGCGTGACCGTGGTCTCGACTGCGGTTTGACCGGTTTTCTTCGCCAGTTCGTCGATGTTCGCCGCCGGCATGGCCGCCGCGAGCTTCTGCTGCGCGATCTGACGCGCTTTCGCATTGCGCGCGTCGGCCTCGACCTTCGCGCGGATCTCGCTCAAATCGGTCATGCCCGCGGGACGGATCCCGTACAAGTACGCAATGACAGGACCGCGTTGCGTGCCGAGGATTTCGCCGACGTCACCCTGCTTGGCGGAGAAGGCCCAACCCGAGAGCGGCGGATTGTTGCCGATGCCCGGAATCTGATCTGCCTTCGAGAACCACTGCGTGTCGTTCGAGCTGACTTTGTCATTCGCGAGCGCAGCGAATTCGGCGGGAGTCTTCGGCTTGGTTTGCTTGAGCCGCGCGGAAATCCGCGTGATCTCGTCGCGAGCCTGATCTTTCGCCTTCTGATCGGCGAGCTGCGCCGAGAGCATCGGCTTCACTTCTTCGAATGGCCGATAACCGGCCGGCTTGCGCTCCAGCACCTTGATGATGTGATAGCCGAACTCTTTCGATCGGATCGGATCGCTGATCGTGTTCAGCGGAATCGAGAATGCCGCCGTGTCGAACGGCTCGACCGTCATGCCGCGATCGACGAAATCCATGTCGCCGCCTTTGCCGGCCGACGACGGATCGCCGGAGTTCTCCTTCGCGAGCTTCCCGAAATCGGCGCCCGCGCGCAGTTGCTTCACGAGGTTGTCGGCCTTCGCCTTCGCAGCCGCATCGACTTCCGGTGTTGCGTTCGGATCAACCTTGATGAGGATGTGGAGGATGTGTGCGGACTCGGGACGCTTGTAGTCTTCCTTCGACGCGTCGTACCGCTTGCGAAGCTCCGCATCAGTCGGAATGATCTGTGAGCGAAGGCGATTCGCGTCCGCGAGCAGATACTTCAGCGAGCGCTGTTCGCCGTGTGAGTAGTTCGCCTGATTGGCCTTGTAGTACTGCTCCACTTCCGCCGGAGTAACGGTCACCTGCGGAGCTTCCTTCGAAGTTGCCAGCATCACGTACTTGATCTTCGCGTTCTCGGAAACGCGCCGATATTCTTCTTCGGCGGCCTTCGGCGAAACCATGATGGAGTTCGCCATCGCGCTCTCCATCTTGCGGACCGTGATGTCCTTCGCCATCTCGTCTTCGAATTCAGCGGTCGACTGATAGCCGAGCGAGCCCGTGATGTAGCGGTTGTAAAGCTCCTGTCCGACGAAATGTCCGTCGGGATTGAGCGTCGGAATCTGCAGGATGCGCTTCCGGACTTCTTCCGGCGTCGCGTCCAGATGCAGTTTCGTCGCTTGCTGGAGAAGGAGACGCTGATCGACGAGACCGTCGAGCACCTGCTGCGGCAAGCCCATTTGCTCGATCATCTCGGCCGACAGCGGCTGGCGATACATCTGTTCGTAGTTTTTCTGTGTGTAGTAAAGCGCGCGGTCGTACTCGCGGAACGGGATCGTCTCGCCGTTTACGCGAGCGGCGTAGGCGCGATCCTGTTGTTTAGCTTGTCCTGCGCCGCCAAGACCCATGTCGACATAGACGAAGCCGATGACGAAAGCTGCAACCACAGCGAGCAGAGCCCACTTCAGCTGCTGGAAGTTGTCGCGCATCATTTTGAGCATTGGGAAGACCTCTTTTTGTTTTGGGAATGTGTGGCGGCGGGCGCCCCCGCCCGCCAGCGGCCGAGGGCGGCCGCCGCCACACTGGTAAAAAACGCGACAGTTTACCTATTCCCGCAAACGACAGCAAACACGGCAGAATGCTGTGTTATAAAAGATGAACCGCGCCCATGGCGATTAAGCGAGCCGCACAACAGCAGGCCAACATCGATTGGTACCTGATCTCGATCGATCGGCTCAAGCAGATCGGTCTCATCATCCTTCTCATCGTCCTCGGCCTGGCGGGATGGTGGTTCTTCACGAACCAAAAACGGAATCCGCGCAGCTCGGCTGAGGCTGCGATTACCGAGGCGCGGCAGGCTCTCAACGCGCTGGCGTCATCGAAGGACTTCACGAGTCACCGCTCAGAATTTGATCGCGCCCAAAGGAAACTCGACGAGGCGACCACACTGCTGACCTCCGGCAAGTACCCCAACGCTCAGGAGGCCGCCGTCGAATCGCAAACGATCAGCCGTGCCGCGATCAGCGGCGGGGCAGCTGAAAACGACGCGCAATTCCTGACCGTAGAGGGCGACGTGTCATTCCAGAAGTCGGCGACCTCCGACTGGAAGCGAGCTGATGCGCGCACTCCATTATTCAATGGCGATTGGGTGAAGACCGGCGACAACGCCTCCGCCGAGCTCATCTTTTCGAATGGTTCGCTCTACACCGTTGGACCAAACGCACTCCTGGAGATCTACGCACAGTTCAACCCCGCCACTTCGAGGAAGAGCAATTCCGTGCAGATGCAGATCGGATCGGTCGAAGTCGCGACTACGGATGACGCTTCGACCGTGCGTACGCCCGGCAGCCAGGTCGTTGTCGAGTCAGATTCGACCACGCAGGTCGGCGTCGATCGTCAGAAGGCAACCGCGGTCGTCGCGACGAAGGGCTCCACTTCTGTCACCCCGACGAGCGGTGGTCCGGCTGTCAAACTGAACACAGGTCAGAAGGTTAACGCCAGCGCGCAAGGCTCGATCTCACCTGTCCGGAACCTCCTGATGCCTCCGGCGCTGATGACGCCTGCCGACAATCAGGTTTATCCGATGAGCAGTGAGTCCCGCGTCGACTTCACCTGGGAACCGGTGGCCGGCGCCAGCTCTTACCAGCTTCAAGTCTCACGTTCCCGTCTTTTTACGACGCTGGAGATTAATTCGAGGCGGTCCAAATCAGGCGCCTCGGCCAAAGTGACTGCTGAAGGGGCGTTCTACTGGAGAGTGGCCGCCATCGGACCGGAAGGAGAACCCGGACCATCCTCCCAATTTCGACGCTTCCGAGTCAGCGGTGCCACGCAGCAGCCGGGTTCGATCACTACCGAAGCTCCTCCCCCGTCGCTGCAGATCAAGAAGCCGTACTCGATCGGCGGACCGTTCTACATGATCGAGGGCGCGACCGATCCTGGTGCGACGGTCTTCATCAACGACGAGGAGGTCGACGTCGAGTCGAACGGCCATTTCAAGAAACTTGTCAGCTTCAACAAGATCGGCCGGAACTCCGTTGTCGTAAAAGCAGTCAACGCTGCGGGGAAACAAACGATACAATCCGAGACCGTTCTGGTCGAAGAGTAACGATTAGCACCTAATTTGCACTTCTGCCGCGGCGGCCCAAAGTTCGCTCGAGAAGGAAGCTCCATCAGTAATGGCTCTCAAATCACTACTCTCAATGTTCTCGAACGATCTCGCGATCGATCTCGGGACTGCCAACACTCTCGTCTACGCGAAGAACAAAGGCATCGTCGTGCGCGAGCCTTCGATCGTCGCGGTCAACAAGATCAACAACAACGTCGAGGCGGTCGGCAAGGAAGCGAAAGAGATGCTGGGCCGCACGCCGGGAAACATCGTCGCGATTCGTCCGATGAAGGACGGCGTCATCGCCGACTTCGAAGTGACGGAGAAGATGATCAAGTACTTCATCGAGAAAGCGCACGGCCGGCGATTCCTCGTCAAGCCGCGCATCGTCATCTCGGTGCCGTCGGAAATCACGCAGGTGGAAAAGCGCGCCGTCAAAGACTCCGCGCTGCGCGCCGGAGCGACCGAGGTTTATCTGATCGAGCAGGCGATGGCGGCGGCGATCGGCGCGGGTCTTCCGATCACCGATCCGACCGGCAACATGATCGTCGACATCGGCGGCGGGACGACCGACGTCGCCGTGATCTCGCTGGCCGGCATCGTCTACTCACGATCGGTGCGCGTCGCCGGCAATGAGATGGACGACGCGATCATTCAGTACATCAAGCGGAAGTACAACCTGCTCATCGGCGAACGTACCGCCGAGCAGGTGAAGATGGAGATCGGATCCGCCTTCCCGCTCGATGAAGAGATGACGATGGAAATCAAAGGACGCGATCTCGTCGAGGGCGTGCCCAAGACTCTGATCGTTTCCGATGAAGAGATCCGCGAAGCGCTCTCGGAGACTGTCGCGACGATCGTCGAGGCCGTACGGGTGGCGCTGGAGCGAACTCCGCCGGAGCTTTCGGCGGACATCATGGACAAGGGCATCATCATCGCGGGCGGCGGCTCGATGCTGAAGAACCTCGACAAACGCCTCCGCGAGGAAACCGGGCTTCCCGTGACTCTGGCCGAGGACCCGCTGGCCTGCGTGGCGCTCGGAACAGGGCAGATGCTGACCGATTTCAATCTGTTGCGGAAGATCTCCATTGAGTAGTGCCGAGTGCCGCGTGCCGAGTGCCGAGGCCCGGCCCTCCCCTCGGCACTCGGCACTCGGCACTCGGCACTAATTCTGCTCAGGCCGAGAAGCGAACATGGCAGTACCAGTAGACGTAATTCCCCGCAGACCGACGCTCCTGTTCATCGTCGTGCTCTCGTTGCTCTTCGTGCTGATGAGCTTGAGCACGCGTACCCGGTACATCGGCGAGACGCGCACGATGTTCGAGCGCACCGTGATGACGATCTTCTCGCCGGTGCCCAAGACCGTGAACTGGGTCGGACAGACGGCCGCCGACATGTACCACGGCTACCTCGACATGCGCCGCTCGGTCAACGAGAACCTGGAGCTGCATCGCAAGGTCATCGAGCTAACGACTGAAAACCTGAAGCTGCGTCAATCGGAAGGTGATCTCAAACGTCTTCGCAGCCTCCTCGCATACGCCGAGGAGTTCAGCATGCCGACGACGATGGCGCAGGCGATCATGCTCGACACCTCCAGCCGCTTCAAAGCGATCATCATCGATCGCGGATCGAGCACCGGCATCCAGGTAAACGACGCCGTCGTCAACGCCAACGGTTTGATCGGGCGCGTCGTGCTGACGACGAAAGACATGGCCAAGGTCCAATTGATCAGCGATGCCAACGCATCGATCGGCGTGTTGATCGAGCGCACACGCCGGCAGGGCATTCTTCGCGGCGACGGCGGCGGCAACGCCAATCTCTACGACATTCCGTCGCTCGCCGACGTGCAACCCGGCGACAAGGTCCTGACCGCGGGCATCGACGGCATCTATCCGAAAGGGATTCCGCTTGGCATCGTGACCAAAGCGGAAAAAGGACAGGATCTCTTCAAAACAATCTCCGTGCGTCCGCTCGTCGACTTCGGAAGTATTGAAGAAGTGATCGTGCTCCACACGCGAAAGATCCCGGGCGAAATCGTGAGGTACACGCCGTGAGATGGCTTCGATTCGCGATCGGTCTTCTCATCGCGCTCACGCTGCATTCGCTGCTCGACAGCTTCTATCCGAACGCGCTGGCGTTCTTCAATCCGTACCTCATCCTCATCGTGTACTACGCGATGGGAGGAAATCTGGTCGGCGCGATCTTCGCCGGGATCGCTGCCGGCCTGGTGCAGGACGCCTATTCGATGTCGATCTTCGGCTTGCACGCGTTCTCGCTGACTGTCATCGCGTACGTGGTCGCGTACATCAACGCGCGACTCGTTCTGCGCGGGACGCTGATGTTCGGCGCGTGTCTGTTCGGCTCTGTCATCGTCAACGAGCTGGTGATCTTCGTCCTCGTGAACATTCTCCTCAAACAGAAAATCGAGATGTTCGAGCAGGCGATGATCGTGAAGGCGATCTTCACGTCGTTGTTTGGAATGCTTGTGTATCAACTATTGACCCTGTTCCTGCGAGAGGAGCCGATCGAAGCGACCCGAAGACCGGCCTATTGACCCATGCGCGTTTATCGAGACGACCAAAAGTTCCTCACCTTCCGCATCAACGCATTGCTGTGGGCGATCGTGGCCATTTTCGTCTTCCTCGCCGGATCGTTCTGGTTCGTGCAGGGAGTGCAGGCGGAAAAATATCGAAACCTGTCGGACGCGAATGCGCTGCGGCCCGTTCCGATGCCCGCCAAGCGGGGCCTGATCATGGATCGCGAGGGAAAGAAGATCCTGGCCGACAACCAGCCGGCGTATTCGTTGACTCTCGATCGCGTCGTGATGCGCCCGATCGTGAAGGCCGACAAGACCCATCGCGCGAAACTCATCGCGTTTCTCGCGACTTCGCTCGGCACGACGCCGCAGGACATCGAAGCGCGTTTCGACAAAGGAAAGGCGATTCAATTCGCGAGGCCCATTCCGATTGCCGAGGATCTGACGATGACGCAGGTGGCATCGATTCAGGCCGAATCGCTGTCATTTCCTGAGCTCAACGTCGAGCCGGTGCAGCGGCGGAACTATCCGTACGGAACGATGTCGGCGCACGTGATCGGCTTCATCGGCGAAGTCTCCGAGAAGGACTTGCTGCAGCACAAGGATCTGAAGCCGGGCGATCTGATCGGGAAGCGCGGCGTCGAATTGATGTACGACGAGTATCTGCGCGGAAAAGACGGCACTCAATACTGGGAGTACGACAGCCATGGCCGCCGCCTCGCCGAAGTGCGAAGCGCGCGACAGGATCCTCAGGCCGGCAGCAACGTCTATCTTTCGCTCGACTTCGATATGCAGCGCCGCGCCGAGCAGTATTTCGTCGAGAACGAATTCGTCGGCGCGGTCGTGGCGCTCGACCCGCGCAACGGCGAAGTGCTGGCGATGGTCTCATCTCCCGAATTCAATCCAAACGTTTATTCGAAACGATTCACGCCCGAGACGTGGAAGCAGATCTCGTCGAATCCGTTCAAAGTCGAGCTGAATCGCGCGATCCAGGGCTTGTACTCGCCAGGATCGGTTTTCAAAGCGGTGATGGCGATCGCCGGATTGTCGGAAGGGGCCATCGGTCC
>DATBSF010000283.1:0-5455 GCA_036559905.1 Thermoanaerobaculia bacterium
CGGCCGGTGGTCACGTTGCAGAACCCGCACGAGCGGGTGCAGATGTCGCCGAGGATCATGAAGGTGGCGGTGCCGCGGGAGAAGCACTCGGTGCGATTCGGACAGGCGAGCGACTCGCACACCGAATGTAGCGATTTCTCACGAAGCAGCGACTTGACCTCGTGCAGCTCCGCGAGATTGATCCGCTTTTCGCGGATCCAGTCAGGCAGACGACGGCTCACCAACTAAACGGTAGCACGGTGAAGGGTCGTGTGGAGTTAGTGTCCCGGCGCGACGAGCGATTTCTCGAGCGACTTCGCGATCAGCTTCTCTGCTTCGGCTTCCGGAATGCCCTTGACGATGGCAACTTCCGAGACGAGCAGATACTTCGCGCGGTCGTACATCTTCTTCTCGCGGAATGACAGGCTCTTCTTCTTGGAGACCTCGTTGAGGTTCTTGAGAACTTCGGCGACGTCTTCGAGGCGGCCGGTCTTCATCTTTTCCAGGTTCTCGCGATAGCGGCCTTTCCAGTCGGTATGGCTCTTCGCGACGCGCGCCTCGAGCAGGCTGAACAGGCTCTTGATTTCCTTCTGCTGGTACAGGCGCCGGAGGCCGACGCGATCGGTGTTCTGGGTCGGGACCATCAGGCGCGAGTTATTTCCAAGCAGCCTGAGATGGTAATAAGTATCGTCTGCTCCCATGATGGGCGAAGAACCGATCTGCTCAACGATCGTCACGCCGTGGTTTGGATAAACGAGCTTTTCCCCGATCTTGAAACCCAATTTCGTAGTCGACAATGAAGACTCCTTTCGGAACTCAGGCGGTACAGCGAAGGGAGGCAGATTCTACGTCACAGACCGAAAACCGTCAACGTTTCCTCAGTGCGGACGCAGCTTTCGAACGAGCTGATGCAGTCGGTCAATCCCTTGACGTTTCTCTGCGTCTGTGCCTGTCAGAAGATCCTCGATCGCCTGCAGTTCCGCGTATAGCTCGGCGTCTGTCCTCTGTGCGCTCTGTGTACTCTGCGGTGCGACTACATTCACCACACTCGTACTCACAACAAGCGGCTGTAAGTCATTGACCATCCGCGTCGCCATCGCGCGCATCGAAGAAACGTCATCGTGATCTAACGCTCGTAGAATCGCTTTCGCGCTGGCGACCGCATCCGCATAAGGGCTGTCCGGATTGTCGAATACTCGCGCCTGGACGAGCGTAAGGACGAGATTGCCATATCCTTCCTTCTCGTCTGCGTGCGCGAATAGCCGTACGGTCGCCTGACGCGCGATCGCTTCGAAGTCGACGGTCTTGCTTTGTCCGGCTTCGAGCCACGCGTCGAGTTTCATCTTTTGCGTCGTCTGCGTTCCGCTGACAGGCAGGTAATCGATCTCGACGCGATCGAGGTAGACGCGGCGGTTTCTCGTCAGCAGCAGCATCCGTCGCGAGGGCGCTTCAATCTGCAGCTTGTAGACAAAGGATCCGCGGATCTCGAGGGTCTGGTCTTTGGGCTGGACCGAAACCGCCTGCGAGACGCGGCCGGAATCGAAGCGCTCGAAGCCGGCGTGCTCGTACGTGCCGTCCGCGCGGCGTCCGCGCAGCGTTTCGATGTCGTCGTTGAGAATGCGCTTCAGAAGATCGTGCGGCATGTCCCGTTTGCTGGCTGCCGCGACGCGCTCCACGGCTTTGGCGTCGTCGATCACGCGCTGGATCGGAATGTCGGCCGCGACAGCCGCGGCAAGGATTGAAGCCAGAATGATCATCATTGCAACTCCGAGAGAGCGCTATTGCCGGGAAATCCCTTGCTGGAAATGCCGAGATGGTCGCAGATCGTGACGCCGAGGTCGGCGAAGGTTCGGCGGGTGCCGAGATCGTGGGCTTGCGAGATGCGTGGGCCGGCGATGAGGAACGGAACGTATTCGCGAGTGTGATCGGTCGAGACGTCGGTCGGATCGCATCCGTGATCGGCTGTGATGAAGAGCAGATCGTTCTGCCGGAGCGCACTCAGTAAGGTGCCGAGCTCCTGATCGAAAGTCTCGAGCGCCTTCGCGTAGCCGGGCGCGTCGTTGCGATGGCCGTACTTTGAATCGAAGTCGACGAGATTTGTGAAAACAAATTCGGCGCTCGACTCGTTGACGAGATCGATTGTCTTGCGCATGCCGTCGGAGTTCGATTCGGTTCGAATTTCCTTGTCGATGCCGACGCGATCGAAGATGTCGGCGATCTTGCCGAGCCCGATCACCTGTTTGCCGGCCTTGTGCGCGCGCTCGACGACAGTTTCGCCTGTCGGGCGGACGGAAAAATCTTTGCGGTTCGCCGTCCGCTTGAAATGACCTTTTCCAGTGCCGACGAACGGCCGCGCGATGATGCGTCCGACGTTGTGCGGGCCGCGCATCACCTCGCGCGCGATCGCGCAGATGTGCCACAGCTCTTCGATCGGAATGATCTCCTCATGCGCCGCGACTTGAAAAACAGAGTCCGCCGAGGTGTAGACGATCGGATAGCCGGTCCGCATGTGCTCTTCACCGAGCTCATCGAGGATGACGGTCCCCGAGGCCGGCTTGTTTCCCAGCGTCTTCTTTCCGATGCGCCGCTCGTACTCCGCGATCACATCCGGCGGAAATCCGCTGGGGTAGGTCCGGAATGGATCTTTGACGATGAGGCCCATCATTTCCCAGTGCCCTGTGGTGGTGTCCTTCCCCGCGCTCACTTCCGCCATGCGCCCGAACGCGCTCCGCGGTTTCTCGCTCGTTGCCGGCTTCGGAAGCGTATGCAGCAGTCCGAGCCGTGTGAGATTCGGCAGCTTCGGATGCTGCGACTCGAGAACGTGGCCGAGCGTGTTGGAGCCGACGTCGCCAAAATCAGCGGCGTCCGGCAGTTCGCCGACGCCGAGAGAGTCGCAGACCAACACGATTGCGCGGTTCATACAGGGTTCGGGAATGTTAAATGTTTAATGTTGAATGTTGAATGCGAAGGCAGCGCCCCATTCAACATTCAACATTAAACATTCAACATTCCTCGTTCTCCTATTTCAGATGTTCGTGCACGAGCGGTCGTTTCTCGGGCGGCGCGTCCCCGAAGTGAATGAATGACAGATACCTCTTCCGCAGCTCCTCGTGATCGCGACCCGGCGCGCCGAGCTGAATCCTCGCAATCGTCTCGCCACTGCGCACCGGATCGCCCGTTTTGCGATCGAACATGATGCCGGCGGCGTAGTCGATCACGTCATCCGCCTTTTTTCGCCCGGCGCCGAGGTCGACGGTGAACATGCCGGCGTGGTAGGTGTCCATCCACGTGATGTACCCGCTCTGCGGCGCCTTCACCTCGATCACCTCGGTCGGCTGCGGAAGGTGCGACGGATCACCGCCTTGGGCGGCGATCCACTTGTAAGCCTGTTCGAGCGCGCGGCCAGATTTCAGCGCCTCATCGAGCGCTTTTGTCGCCGATGCTTCGCTGAATTTCTTCGACATCACGAGAACGCGCTGCGCCTGCGCGCGCGTGACTTCCTCGACGTCTTTCGGCCCTTTGCCTTTGAGGACATCGATCGTTTCTTCGATTTCATTGGCATTGCCGGCGGCGACGCCGAGGGGGCGGTCCATGTCGGTGATGAGCGCTTCGACGCGCGTTCCCGATCCTTCGGCGGCGGCGATGAGACTCAGCGCCAGCGCTTTCGAATTCTCATACTTCCGCATGAACGCACCGCTGCCGGTCTTCACGTCGAGGATGAGCGACGATGCGCCCATGGCGAGCTTCTTCGACATGATCGATGCCGTGATCAGCGATAACGATTCGACCGTGCCGGTGACATCGCGAAGCGCGTAGATTTTCTTGTCAGCCGGAGCGATTCCTTCCGTCGACGTCGAGATCACGCAGCCGACGTCCGCGATGCAGCGCTCGAAGTCCTTGCGCGACAGGCGAGCGTTGAATCCGGAAATCGCCTCGAGTTTGTCGAGCGTGCCGCCGGTGTGTCCCAGCCCGCGTCCCGACAGCATCCCGATCTTGATTCCGCACGCGGCGACCCACGGCGAGAGAACGAGCGAGACTTTGTCTCCGACGCCTCCGGTCGAGTGCTTGTCGGCGATGAAGTCGTAGTGATTGCGCAGGTGCCACTGCTCGCCGGAGCGCAGCATCGCCTGCGTGAGCGTCGCCATCTCGTGCGCCGTCATCCCGTGGATGGCGATCGCCATCAGCAACGCCGACATCTGGTAGTCGGGGATGCTTCCGTGCGTGTAGCGGTTGATGAACTCCTCGATTTCGCCGGCGTGCAGCTCTTCGCCGCGACGCTTGCGATTGAGGACTTCGTAGACGCTCAGATGTGACACGGCGGGTTAGCATACCGCAGCGATGAAAGCCGTCGTTTTGCTGTCGGGCGGACTCGACTCCGCGACCGTGCTCGCCATGGCAAAAGGGGACGGGCGCGAATGCATTGCGCTGTCGTTCGCGTACGGCCAGCGTCACGAGATCGAGTTGGCCGCCGCGCGTCGAGTCGCGAATGCGATCGGCGTCGCGGAGCACATCGTCTATCCGCTCGATCTCCGCCTCTTCGGCGCGAGCGCGCTGACGAGCGAGATCAACGTACCGAAGGACGCCGTCGGCGCGCCTGGCATTCCGGTCACATACGTTCCCGCCCGCAACACCATCTTTCTCGCGATCGCACTCGGACTCGCGGAAGCTCGGCGCGCGGATGAGATCTGGATCGGCGTGAATGCTCTCGACTACAGCGGCTACCCCGACTGCCGCCCCGAGTTCATCCAGGCTTTTCAGCATGTGATCGCCCGCGGCACGAAGAGCGGCATCGAGCGCGGACAGCCGCACGTCATCACGCCGCTGATCGAATTGACGAAGGCGCAGATCATCCTCCGCGGCGTCGAGTTAGGCGTCGACTACTCGCTGACGCACTCCTGCTATGACCCCGATCGGGAGGGGAGGGCGTGTGGGCACTGTGACTCGTGCCTCCTGCGCAAACGCGGTTTCGAGGAGGCGGGAGTGCAGGACCCTACGCGGTACGTTAGGTAACGCGAATGCTTCGCATCACCGAGATCTTCCACTCGATCCAGGGCGAGTCATCCCACGCCGGACGCCCGTGCGCATTCGTGCGGCTGACGGGATGCAATCTGCGCTGCCGATGGTGCGACTCCGAGTACACGTTCACCGGCGGCGACCACATGTCGGTCGACGATGTCGTGAAGCAGGTGAAAAGCTACGGCTGCAATCTCGTCGAGGTGACCGGCGGTGAGCCGCTCGCGCAGAAGGAAGCGCTCGATCTGATGCGGCGGCTTTGCGACGAGGGCCTCGAAGTGCTGCTCGAGACGTCGGGATCGATCGATATCGCGCCCGTCGATAAAAGAGTCACGGTAATACTTGATATTAAATGTCCTGGTTCTGGCGAGGTCAATGAGAACCGCTGGGAGAATCTCGAGGATTTGAAACCGAATGACGAGATCAAATTCGTCATCGCCGACCGCGCCGATTACGATTGGGC
>DATBSF010000284.1:0-6294 GCA_036559905.1 Thermoanaerobaculia bacterium
CCGACCGGCTCGACGCCTTTCTCGGAGATCGCGTCGCGGAAACTGCGCGACAGCAGACGGCTCACTACCTCTTCCTGGATTTCTTTGGCGAATCTTGTCCGGACGACGCTGAGAGGAACCTTTCCGGGGCGGAAGCCGGGAAGCTTCGCCTGTCGCGTGAATTCGGTGGTTACACGTTTGGCTTCGTTCGAGATGAGATCCGCGGGGATCTCGACTTCCACCGATTTCTTTACGGGACTCAGATCTTCGTAATTTAGAAGCATAAGAACGTGGAATGTTGAATGTTAAATGTTGAATGTTAAATGGTTCTGTTTTTCATTCAACATTCAACATTCACCATTCAACATTTTCCTTTGGTGCGAAAGGGGGGACTCGAACCCCCACGGCTTTGGGCCACTGGCTCCTAAGACCAGCGCGTCTGCCAATTCCGCCACTTTCGCCGCCGGGATCATTTGGTGCCCCCACCAGGACTCGAACCTGGAACCAACAGATTAAGAGTCTGCTGCTCTACCAATTGAGCTATGGAGGCGCCGGGAGCTTTCTAACTATTGCAGCAGAAGAAGTATTTCGCCCTACGCGGCGGCGGATTCTAGCAACATTCGCTTGCCGCGGCGGAGGTAATCGGCGGCCGAAAAGAGCGTCATCAGGAGCACGACGCGAAACAAGACCTGGGCCAGCCACTGCAGGCCAGGAACGAAGGCGTTCGCGCCAATGACGGCTCCCAGCAGCACGGCCTGAAGAACAGTCGACGTCTTTCCTGCCCACGACGGCGGAAATCGCTTCACCTGGACACGCGTGTACATCAGGTACGCAAACACCATGATCGTAAAGTCGCGGATGAAAACCGTGAACGTCAGCCATCCCGGAATCCGAATCACGGCAAGGTTCGGCGCGAGTGTGTAATAGAGGTAGCCGAAGACGAGCATGATCTTGTCGGCCGCCGGATCGAGGATCGCTCCAATGCGCGAGCGTTGATTCAGCCTTCGCGCGATCAGTCCGTCGAAGATATCGGTCAGCGCTGCCGTAACGAAGAGGATCAGCGCGGTCAGGAACATGCCGCGAAAGGATGCGAAGAGAAAGACCGGGATCAGCAGCAGCCGGAGGAGCGTGAGCGTGTTGGGAACGTTGAGAATGGTTCCACTCCGAGCGAAGCGAGGAGTCAATGTGCGCACCGCGAAGCCCGAATTACCTGCGAAGCTGTGCGCGCATTGATCCCTCGCTGCGCTCGGGATGTAATCACAACTCGGCGCGGAATTGATCGAGCGCGCTCTTTCGGAGATAGATCGTCTTTCCTTCCGACAGCAGCAGGTTCTGTCGCATCAGATCGTGGATCAGGCGCGAAACGGTCTCGCGCGACGTGCCGATCATGTTGGCAATCGACTGATGCGTCGGCCGCGTGACGGCGACGTATCCGTTGTCGAGCGCCTTTCCACTCTCGGCAGCGAGATCGAGAAAGAAACGCGCCAGGCGTCCGTAAACGTCCATCGTGGCGAGCGACTCGATGCGATTCGACGCGCTGCGCAGTCGTTTCGAAAGTTCGGCCAGCACTTTCCTCGTGATCGAGAAGTTCTCCTGGAGGATCTGCAGGAAGTCGTTCCGCCAGATCGTGACGACCTCCAGCGGCTCGGTTGCGATGACGGTCGCCGACCTCGGCGAGTCGTCCAGCAGCGACATCTCGCCGAAGAACTCTCCCGACCCGAGCATGGAGAGGATGATCTCCTTCCCTTCCGGAGAGATCATCGTGATCTTGACCTGTCCCTCTTTGATCAGGCAGAAGATGTCGCCGCTCTCGTCGGCGTGGAAGACGACGTCATCCTTCGCGTAGCGGCGGACTTTCGCCACCGCGGCGATCGACCCGAGCTCCCGGTCGTCGAGCTCAGCAAAGAGGTCGAACTTCCTGAAAAAAGAGGGATGTAGCACGTTGACATAATCGTATCATTGCGCCCGCTATGAGAACTGCGACTGTCGCCTTCCTTCTTTTTGCCACCGCCGCCTTCGCCGCCGAATCGCCCGACCTGACGATGCAGACCCGCATCCGTCAGGAGGAGTTCCGCAACTCCAAAGTGATGGAGATTGCCTCCGGACTGATGGATTTCGTCGGCGCCCGTCTGACCGGATCGCCGAACATGAAGCGCGCAAACGAATGGACGCGCGACAAGCTGACCGAGTTCGGCCTCTCCAACGCGCACCTCGAGCCGTGGGGGCCGTTCGGAAAAGGCTGGAGCTACGAATACGTCTCGATGCGGATGACGTCACCTGACGTCACGCAGCTGTGGGCGCTTCCGCGCGCGTGGAGCGCATCCACGAACGGCCTGGTTCGCGGCAATGCGATCAAAGTGAAGATGGAGACGAAGGAAGATATCGAGAAAAACAAAGGCAAGCTCGCGGGCAAGTTCGTGCTCCTCGGCGACCCCCCCGAGATGAAGCCGCACGAGAAGCTGCAATATCAGCGCTACGACGACAAAGGCCTCGCGGACCTCGGCCAGTACGAGATTCCCGGCGGCGTGCGGCCTCGCTTCACTCGCGAGGAGACGATCAAGCGCCGCGAGTTCGGCCGCGCGATGCTGCCGTTCCTCGCCGAGGAGAAGCCGCTGGCGGTGATCGTTCCCGGAACCGGCGACTTCGGTAACTTCCACGTGCAGGGCGCGGGATCTTTCCGCGGAAACGAGCAGTATCCCGTTCCGTCCGTCGTGCTGTCCGACGAACAGTACGGCCGGATCGCCCGCCTCATCGACATGAAGAAAGATCCAGAGCTGGAGCTCGAAGTCCGGACGAAGACCTACGACAACGCGGAAGTCTTCAACACGATCGCGGAGCTTCCGGGAACCGACAAGAAAAACGAGATCGTGATGCTGGGTGCGCATCTCGACTCATGGCACGGCGGAACCGGCGCGACCGACAATGGCGCGGGAAGCGTCGTGGCGATGGAAGTGATGCGCGTGCTGAAGGCCATCGGAGTCGCGCCGCGCCGCACCATTCGCGTCGCCCTCTGGTCCGGCGAAGAAGAAGGACTCCTCGGATCGCGCGCGTACGTGTCGGAGCATTTCGCGTCGCGTCCCGAGCCGCCGGCCGACGAGCGCGATATGCCATCGCAGTTCCGGCGCAACATCGGACCGCTCACGATCAAGCCAGAGCATGCGCGAATCGCGGGCTATTTCAATGTTGATAACGGCACCGGGAAGATCCGCGGGATCTATGCGCAGGAAAATGCCGCCGTCGTTCCGATCTTCCAGAGCTGGCTGCAGTCGCTGAGCGATCTCGGTGCGACCACCGTCACGATGCGAAACACCGGCGGGACCGATCACCTCTCATTCGATGCTGTCGGTCTTCCGGGATTTCAGTTCATCCAGGATCCGGTCGAATATTCGGAGCGCACACATCACACGAATTACGATGTGTACGAGCGCCTGCAGCGCGACGACTTGATGCAGGCGGTGGTCGTCGAAGCGACATTCGTGTGGGAAGCAGCGAATCGTCCCGACATGCTGCCGCGGAAGCCGTTGACGAAAGCGGATATGGAGGGGACGCAGGCGACGCCGCGGCCGCCGACGCCCTAGCGCCAGAACAAGCGCGCTCGCGTAACTGTCCAGGCAATTCGTAGAGTGTCTTTGAGCGGCTTGTAGTGGCTGGTGGAGATCCCATCGACGAATCCGAGGTCGATGGGGATGGTGAGGACTTTGAAGCCGCCGACGCCGGCGCGCACGATCACTTCGCTCTCGAGATCGAATCCCTCCGTCCGCAGGCGAACGTTGCGCAGAAGATTTGCGGAGTAGAGCCGGAAGCCGCTCTGCGAATCGGTGACCTTTGTTCCCGATGCCTTCGCGATCGACCAGGCCGAGAATCGATTCGCGAGGCGGCGGCGCGGCAGCATCTCGCCGAAGAGATGCGACCTGCCGCCGATGATCAGATCGGCCTTCGTCTCTTCGCGGCTTTTCAGAAACTTCGGGATCTCGCGAGGAAGATGCTGCCCGTCGGCATCGAGCGTGACGACGACGTCGTATCCATTCTTGATGGCGTGCGCGAATCCGGTTTTCAGCGCGCCGCCCTTGCCGCGATTTTGCGGATGATCGACGACTTCCGCTCCTGCCGCGCGCGCGACCGATGCGGTGTCGTCGCGCGATCCGTCGTTGACGACCACCACATCGCGAACAATCTCTTTGCTCGCGCGCACGACGTCGCCGACCGACTTGGCGGCGTTGTATGCCGGGATCAGAACCATCACGCGCTCGGTCATGCGGCCTCACGCGAAAGGACCGCACACACGATGCCACCGCCGGCGGAGATCGAATTCACGAGGACGTGGCGCAGCTCGCGCGGCTCCTGTCGTTGCGTCGGCTTGACCAGGCCGTCGTCCGTTTGGGCAAATCCGGCTGACGCGTGCAACTTCTCATCACGGATCGCGAGGATCGCAGCGATCAGCTGGAGCGCGCCGCCGGCCGCGTACTCGCCGAAGTATCCCTTGGTCGCGACAACCGGCGGCACATCGCGAAAAAGTGACTGGATCGCCAGCGATTCGAGCCGGTCCGCGCGGCTGGTTGCATTCGCGGACGCATAAATCGCATCGATATTCTGTGATGATAATTCGGCATCTTCCAAGGCAGCTCGCATCGCCGATGCAACCGCATCTGCTCCGACGCCCCAATCAGATATGGAAGCGGTCGTGTCGCGCGCGATTCCGAATCCGGAGACAAACGCATACGGCTCCCTGCGCGGCGCCGCTTCCGCGATGACCACCGCCCCACCCTCCCCAACCACCATGCCGTTGCGGCGGCGATCGAACGGCCGCGCACATTCGTCGACGACGCCGTTGGAATGCGCGAGCGTGCCGACGCGATCCAGCACGGCAAACACGATCTCGTTCACTTCATCGACACCGCCGACGACGGCGGCGGGAAGTACGCCTTTCGCGAGCTGCGAAGATGCATACATGAGCGCGGCCAGCGCCGACGATTCGCGCTGCGTGACCGTGATGTTGAATCCGCGAAGTCCGAACTCGATGCCGATGTGACTCCCCGGCGCGTTCGCGACCGACTCCGCGAACAGCTGCGGCGGCGCGAGCGCGGCGCCTTTCTCGACATACTCCTGCATGTAGTCGATCGAGGTCTGCACGGGACCAAACGCCGTGCCGACCGCGACGCCGGCCGCGGTGGAAAGTTCGGCACCGCGATCGGAAATCGCGAGTCGCGCCGCCGCCACGCCGAATCGCGAGAGATTGTTCATGCGCCGCAGTTTCATCGGCGGGATGAAATCGCGCGGAACGAAATCGCGGACGACCGCCGCGGTGTGCGCGCTGAGTCCATCAGTATCGAAGCGATCGATCGGCGTGGCAGCGGTGTTGCCGCGGTCTAACAAAGCAGAAAACGCGTCGACGCCGATCGCACCCGGCGCAACGACACCGATTCCGGTGATCGCGATGCGGGTCATGCTCGTCGGAAGAGCAGCGAGACGTTGCTCCCGCCGAAACCGAACGTATTCGACAGCGCGTGCTGCATGCGCATCGGACGCGGCGTGTGCGGGATGTAATCGAGCCGGCAATCGTCGGCCGCTGTGTCGAGTCGAAGAGTCGGCGGTGCGATCTGATTCGCGAGCGCAAGGACCGTGATCACCGCTTCCACCGCGCCCGACGCGCCTAACGTGTGGCCGAAATACGATTTGCTCGACGACACCGGCACACCCGTTCCGAGCGCGGCGATGATCGCCTTCGTCTCGGCGGAATCGTTGAGCAGCGTTCCCGTTCCGTGCGCATTGATGTAGTCGATCGCCTCGGCGCTCGACCGCGCATCGCACAGCGCGCCGCGCATCGCGGCCTCCGCCCCCCGCCCTTCCTCGTGCGGAGCGGTCGGGTGATGCGCGTCGCACGTCGCGCCGTAGCCGCACAGCTCCGCGATGATTTTTGCGCCGCGCGCAACGGCGTCGTCCCATCGCTCGAGCACGAGATACGCCGCCCCTTCGCCGAGCGTGATTCCTTTTCGTTTCGATGAAAAAGGCGAGCAAGGCTCGCCATCAACCGCCTGCAGCACATTGAATCCGCTGTACGTCAGACGACAGAGCGCGTCGGTGCCGCCGGCGATCGCCACATCGGCGTGATGCGCGCGCAGATAGTCGGCCGCGATACCGATCGCGGCGCCGGCGGATGCGCACGCGGTCGCGTTCGACACCACGCCGCCGCCGACATTGAATGCGCGCGCGACGGCATCGCTCGGTCCGGACGTCGGCTGCTGCAAAACCTGCGACGCTGGCGCGCGACGTCGTCCGCGAACGAGTCGCGTGAAATAGTAATCCTCACCTTCGACC